>JAKSCQ010000154.1 GCA_022360555.1 Pseudomonadales bacterium | reverse complement strand
TGGTGCGTTTCGGCCGGATCGACGAGTAGTACTCGTTCTCGATCTGCAGGATGTTGGCGTTGAGCTGCTGGTAGTGGCCTTGCGCGTCGCGCACGCCCAGTTTCTGGTACACCGGGTCCGGTGTCTTCATGGCGTGGGTCAGCGTGCGGACATAGTCGTCCAGATTGTTGTAGCTGATCGCCAGGGACGACTGGGCATTGTTCTGGTAGCCCAGGTCGCTCATGCGCAGGCTGGTGGCGTTGGGTTTGAACAGGGTGTGATCAAAGGTGTCCAGTTGGTGCTCACGACCGGCCAGGAAGGATTTGCACAACGCCGGTGACGCCCCGAACAGGTACACCAGCAACCAGGAATAGCGCTGGAAGTTGCGGGTCAGGTCGAAGTAGCGTTTGGAGATGTAGTCCTGCAGCGGGGCACTGTCGCCTTCCAGGACCTGGTTGAGCTTCCAGAATTCTTCCGGGTAGGAGAAATTGTAGTGAATGCCGGCAATGGTCTGCATCTTGCGACCGTAGCGATGCCCCAGCCCTTCCCGGTAGACGCTCTTCATGCGGCCCACGTTGGAGCTGCCGTACTGGGCCACGGGGACATCGCCATCATTGGCGATCATGCAGGGCATGGAATTGACCCACAGCACTTCATCACCGATATGGCTGTACACGTAACGGTGCAGTTGCTCGAGAAACTCCAGCGGCTTGTGCAGCTCGGTGCTGGGTGGGGTGATGAATTCCAGCAGCGCTTCGGAATAATCCGTGGTGATATAGGGGTGAGTCAGGGCCGAGCCCAGCGCCTGCGGGTGGGGCGTGTGGGCCAGGGTGCCGTCGGTGGTGATGCGCAGGCTTTCCTTCTCGATGCCACGACGGATGCCGGCCAGGGTGGCGGCGGCATCGGAATCAAGCAGTGCCTGGATGCGTTGTTCGAGTTGTGCCATAGCAGGCGCTTCCGTTATCGAACTCCGGGTGACGGAGATGCCGTTGGCATGTCCGCCCTACATTGCAGGGGCAGGGCGGGCATCGCCAGGGGCGCTCCCCGCCGTCGTGGACCCGGCAGGCCGTGTCACTTGCCCCTTTTCTCGGCCATGGCATTGGCCAGTAGCTGACCAAAAGTGCCGGTGCCCTTGTTCTGGCCCTGGCTTTTGCCACCCTGGCGTGGATTGCGCTGGCCACCCTTGCGTTGGCCTCCGCCGTTGCGGGCCGGAGCGGCGCCTTTCTCGGCGGGCTGGTCGTCCATGCGCATGGTCAGGCTGATGCGTTTGCGGTCCAGGTCCACTTCCAGCACCTTCACCTTGACGATATCACCGGGTTTGACCACATCGTGGGGGTCTTCCACGAACTTGTCAGCCAGGGCGGAGACGTGCACCAGGCCGTCCTGGTGAACACCGATGTCCACGAAGGCGCCGAAGTTGGTCACGTTGGTGACCGTGCCTTCCAGAATCATGCTGGG
>JAKSCQ010000175.1 GCA_022360555.1 Pseudomonadales bacterium | reverse complement strand
TCCATCCTGATCTCCGAGAAGGTGGTGAAGGAAGATCGTTTCACCTCCATCCACATTCAGGAGCTCACCGCGATCGCCCGAGACACCAAGCTGGGTCCGGAAGAAATTACCGCCGATATCCCCAACGTGGGTGAAGCGGCACTGTCCAAGCTGGACGAGTCCGGCATTGTCTACATCGGTGCCGAGGTGGAAGCCGGTGACATTCTGGTGGGCAAGGTAACGCCGAAGGGCGAAACCCAGCTGACCCCGGAAGAGAAGCTGCTGCGTGCCATCTTCGGTGAAAAAGCTTCCGACGTGAAGGACACCTCCCTGCGCGTCTCTTCCGGCGTGAAAGGCACCGTAATCGACGTGCAGGTCTTCACCCGTGACGGTGTGGAAAAAGACGAGCGCGCCAAGCAGATCGAGCAGGACGCGCTGGAACAGTTCCGCAAGGACCTGAAAGACGAATACCGCATCCTCGAGCAGGACATCCTGGAGCGTCTGCGCACCGTGATGGTCGGTAAGAAGGTCAATGGTGGTGCCGGCTTCAAGCGCGGTACCGAGCTGACCGGCGAGATGCTGGACGGTCTGGATGCAGAGAAGTGGTTCGAACTGCGCCCGGCCGACGATGATGTGGCCGAGCAGCTTGAGCGTGCCCAGCAGTACCTGGAGCAGCACAAGAAAGAGCAGGATGAGCGTTACAAGGACAAGCAGGCCAAGATCTCCGGTGGTGATGATCTGGCTCACGGCGTCCTGAAAGTGGTCAAGGTTTACCTGGCCATCAAGCGTCGCATCCAGCCCGGTGACAAGATGGCCGGTCGTCACGGTAACAAGGGTGTGATCTCCGTGATCATGCCGGAAGAAGATATGCCGTATGACGAGAACGGTGTACCGGTGGACGTGGTATTGAACCCGCTGGGTGTACCGTCCCGTATGAACGTGGGGCAGATCCTGGAAACCCACCTGGGCTGGGCGGCCAAGGGTCTTGGCGAGCGGATCGGCGAAATGCTGGCCGAGCAGAAGAAGATCGCGGATATCCGCGGCTTCCTCGACAAGATCTACAACAAGGCCGGTGCCGGCGGTTCTCCGGAAGATCTGGACAGCTTCAGTGATGACGAAATCCTGGAACTGGCCAAGAACCTGGTGGGCGGTGTGCCCATGGCCACGGCCGTATTCGACGGCGCCAAGGAGTTCGAGATCAAGGAACTGCTTGAGCTGGCTGGCCATGACCGTTCCGGTCAGGTGCAGTTGTGGGATGGCCGTACCGGTGAAGCCTTCGACCGCAAGGTGACCGTGGGCTACATGTACATGCTGAAGTTGAACCACCTGGTGGACGACAAGATGCATGCCCGTTCCACTGGCTCCTACAGCCTGGTTACCCAGCAGCCGCTGGGTGGTAAGGCACAGTTCGGTGGTCAGCGTTTCGGTGAGATGGAAGTGTGGGCGCTGGAAGCCTACGGTGCTGCCTACACCCTGCAGGAAATGCTCACCGTGAAATCCGATGACGTAAACGGCCGTACCCGCGTTTACAAGAACATCGTCGATGGTGACCACCGCATGGATCCGGGTATGCCGGAATCCTTCAACGTGTTGCTGAAGGAAATCCGCTCGCTCGGTATCAATATCGAGCTGGAAAACGACTAAGGCAGTGGGTGCCGCCCGGCGGCGGCACCACTGTATACCCGGGTTTAGGAAAGAATCGCGAGCGTAAGCTCACTACGGAGGACTGGCCTTGAAAGACTTGCTGAATCTGCTCAAAAGTCAGGGACAAGTCACGGAGTTCGACAAGATCCGCATCGGTCTCGCGCCGCCGGATCTGATCCGCTCCTGGTCTTTTGGCGAAGTAAAAAAGCCGGAGACCATTAACTACCGCACCTTCAAGCCGGAACGTGATGGCCTGTTCTGTGCGCGTATTTTTGGTCCGATCAAGGATTACGAGTGCCTTTGCGGCAAGTACAAGCGGTTGAAGCACCGTGGTGTGATCTGTGAAAAGTGTGGCGTGGAAGTTACCCTTTCCAAGGTCCGCCGTGAGCGCATGGGCCACATTGAACTGGCCAGCCCCACCGCGCACATCTGGTTCCTCAAGTCGCTGCCGTCGCGCATCGGCCTGATGCTGGACATGACCCTGCGCGATATCGAGCGGGTGCTGTACTTCGAATCCTTTGTTGTGACCGATCCGGGCATGACGGATCTGGAGCGTGGTGAACTGCTCACCGACGAGCAGTACTTCGAGAAGCTGGAAGAATTCGGTGACGAGTTCGAAGCCAAGATGGGCGCTGAGGCGGTCAAGGAACTGCTGGCTGATCTTGACCTGCAGGAAGAGATCAACCTGCTGCGCGAGGAAGTGGAATCCACCAACTCCGACACCAAGCTCAAGAAGCTGTCCAAGCGCCTTAAGCTGATGGAAGCCTTCAAGGATTCCGGTAACGAGCCAGAGTGGATGATCCTGGATGTGCTGCCGGTGCTGCCGCCGGATCTGCGTCCGCTGGTACCGCTGGATGGCGGCCGTTTCGCCACCTCCGACCTCAACGATCTGTACCGCCGGGTGATCAACCGGAACAACCGTCTCAAGCGTCTGCTGGACCTGAGCGCTCCGGACATCATCGTGCGCAACGAAAAGCGCATGCTGCAGGAGTCCGTGGATGCGCTGCTGGATAACGGTCGCCGTGGTCGCGCCATTACCGGTTCCAACAAGCGTCCGCTGAAATCCCTGGCCGACATGATCAAGGGCAAGCAGGGCCGTTTCCGTCAGAACCTGCTGGGTAAGCGGGTGGACTACTC
>JAKSCQ010000260.1 GCA_022360555.1 Pseudomonadales bacterium | reverse complement strand
CAAGCATTTGGTCACTTTTTTATTTAATAATTAATAGTTAATAATTAATAACTCGCGATCAGACTCACTCTGGCCTGCACATACAAAGAGGCCGCGCCCAGACTATGGGCGCAGCCTCTTGCCGTTCAAAACCATCAACCTTTCCTCGTAACTATTAATTATTCATTATTAACTATTAACTGCCTTTTCACGCCACCTGACTCTGGTTCCGCCCCCCGGACTTCGCCTTATACAACCCCTGGTCCGCTCGGTTGAGCAGTTCGTCCACGCTTTCGCCATCGCGGTAGGCCGCCACGCCGACGGACAGGCTGACCAGCAGGGGGCCGCCTTCGTCGTCGAAGCGTTCTTCCCGCCAGCGCAGCCGCAGGCGCTCTGCCACCAGCAAGGCGCCCTGCTCATCGCTTTGTGGCAGGACCAGCAGGAATTCCTCGCCGCCCAGGCGGCCAAAGAAATCCCCATCGCGCATGCCCGCCAGGGCAATGGCGGAGAAACGGCGCAATACCCGGTCGCCCCAGTCGTGGCCATGGCGGTCATTGATCTGCTTGAAATGGTCCAGGTCCACATAGCAGACGGCGAAGGGAATCCCCTTGCGGGTAGAAAGCGCCCGCTGACGCTCCAGAATCTCCAGCAGGTGACGGCGGTTGAACAGCCCGGTGAGGTCATCGCGAATGGCCATCTCGCGCACCTGCTCCACCGCCCGGCCCAGGTCGCGGTTCTTGTCCGCCAGGGCATCCCGCAGGCGATTGATGCCGCCGCCGGTGATCGCAAAGCTCACCGACACCATGGAAAACACCAGCCACTGTAGCGCTTCCACGGACAGACTCAGACGCACCCAGCGATCATTCAGGGCCAGCCACAACATCAACGCGTAGGCGACGCTGGCCAGCAGCGCCACACCGATCATCACCTTGCCACTCAGACGGAAAGACACCAGCAACAACCCGGCAAAGAAGAGCGTGACCACGCTGAGGCGGAACTCATCCACGTAGTAGCCCGACACCATGAACACCACCATGAAATGCAAGATCAGCGGCAACGACAGGGAGGGTTCTCGCAGGCGCAGGGTCAGCCCGGTGGCCAGCAGCAACTGGTAAGCCAGCAACGAGCCCCACACCACAAACAGCATCTGCAGGCCCAGCTCCAGGTCCACCTGCAGGTAACCCAACTGGAAGCACACCACACACAGCAAGGTGTGCATGGCCATGATGGCAATGGCGGAACGGCTGTGGCGCTTGAGCAGACGCCGCTCACTGAGGGTCAGTTTTTCCGCCTGGCGCAGGTCATGGTTCATTGGCGTGCTCCGTCACCAGCTTGTTCCGCCCGGATTCCTTGGCCTGGTACAGGGCCCGGTCCGCCCGGCGAATCACCTGATCCGGGTATTCGCCCTGTTCCAGCATGGCCAGCCCGCCGGACAGGGTCACCGTCAGACCGGGCGCTTCCTTGAAGCGCTGGCTGCGCATGCCGAGCAGAATGCCTTCTACCAGGTTGGCGGCCTCTTCCGGGTCGCTGACCGGCAGTACCAGCATGAATTCCTCACCGCCCAGGCGGGCGGCAAAATCCTGGCCACCAAGATGCCGGCGCACCACTTCGGCAAACCGCTCCAGCACCAGATCCCCCACACGATGGCCGAACTGGTCGTTGATGCGTTTGAAATGGTCCAGATCCAGATACACCACCCCCAACTGGAACGCCCCCCGGGAGGCCTGGCCACAGGCCTTGGCCAGCAACTCCATGGCATGGCGGCGGCGGTAGAAACCGGTGAGTTCGTCCTTGACCGCCATTTCATGGATACGCTCGACAATTTCCGCCAGTTGCAGGTTACGCTTGCCCAACTGGGCCCGAATGCTGGAAATTTCCGAGGCCAGCAGGATGACCGCCAGCACCATGACCGCAAACAATCCCCACTGAATCCACTCGCCCTGGATATCCACCACCTCGGGCCAGTAAAGACAGATCACCCCGAGAATGATCGCATAGCCCGTCACACAGTAACCGGCCAGCCAGGCAAACTGGCGGAAGGAGGCCTGCAGCACCCCCATCTGCACAATGGCAAAGAAGATCATCATGATGCACAGGCGCACCTGGTCCACCACCAGCGCCGTGACCAGCAGGCCGGTGGTGGACCAGACCATCAGGGGCATGATCATGGACGGTTCCGACAGGCGCCGGTTCAGACCCAGCAGCATGAACAGGATAAAGCCCAGATGACCGGCCCAGAGGGCGGCGAAGATGCCATAGAACAACGACTCCCCGCCGCGGAAGAAATCCAGCTGCAGCGCAATCCAGCACAACAGGGTGTGCGCGCTTCCGCCAGCCAGAATGGCAAACAGCACCCGTCGCAGTCGCTGTGCCTGCAAGGCCGCCGGATGAAGGGTTAACGATTGATCCATGCCGGATTCCCGATCCAATGCGGCTATCCCCACCCCCGCCGCATCTTGGTGGCAAATTAGTATTATTGTTGAACTGATTCTAGTACTAAGTGCCTACCCTGTCACAGTTTGGTTATCCGCCATTCCACACCGCCTATCGCTCCCTTGACAGGAAGCCCCTGATTTTTTTCGACTTTTTTACATTCTTTGCGTCAATCCTCCCGCGACTGACAAACCCGGGCCACGGCCCCGCGCCAGCCCTGGTAGCGACGCTCGCGCTCCTGCTCCTCCAGCAGGGGAGAAAATTCCCGCTCGCAACGCCACTGCTCGGCGATACTTTCCAGGGAGTCGTACATCCCCACTCCCAGACCAGCCAGATAGGCCGCCCCCAGGGCCGTGGTTTCGGTCACCACCGGGCGATCCACACAGACGCCCAGCACATCGGCCAGGGTCTGACTGAGCCAGTTGTTAACCACCATGCCACCGTCCACACGCAGGGTGGTGGGCCGGGTGCCGCAATCCGCTGCCATGGCATCCAGCAGGTCCCGGGACTGGTAGCACACCGCTTCAAGGCCGGCGGTCACCACCTCGGCAATGCCGGTATCCCGGGTCAGGCCCAGCAGGGCGCCCCGGGCGTGGGGGTCCCACCAGGGGGCGCCCAGACCGGTAAAGGCCGGCACCAGGTAGACCCCGCCGGCGGAACCCACCCGGCGGGCCAGGGCTTCGGTTTCACTGGCGTCGCGAATCAGGTTGAGACCGTCACGCAGCCACTGGATCGCCGCGCCGGCCACAAAAATGGAACCTTCCAGGGCATAGGTCGTCTTGCCGTCGAGCCGGTAGCCCACGGTGGTCAGCAAGCGGTTGTTGGAGGTCACCGCCTCGCCGGTGTTCATCACCATGAAACAGCCGGTGCCGTAAGTGCTCTTGACCATACCCGGCTGAAAGCAGGCCTGCCCCACCAGAGCCGCCTGCTGGTCGCCGGCAATGCCGGCCACCGGCACCGCCGCCCCCAGCAGTTCCGGGCAGCAAGTCCCGAACTCGCCGGCACTGTCGCGCACGTCCGGCAGTACCGAGGCCGGCACATTGAACAGGGCCAGCAGATCCTCGTCCCAGCGTTGCTCATGAATATTGAACAGCAGGGTCCGCGAGGCATTGGTGGCATCGGTGGCATGTACCCGGCCACGGGTGAGTTGCCACAACAGCCAGCAGTCAATGGTGCCAAATGCCAGCTCCCCGGCGTCGGCGCGCTGGCGGGCACCGGGCACGCTGTCGAGTAGCCAGGTCAGCTTGGTGGCCGAAAAGTAGGGGTCCAGCAACAGGCCGGTCTTCTCCCGCACCAGGGCTTCATGGCCCGCCTCGCGCAGGGACTGGCAACGGTCCGCGGTGCGCCGGTCCTGCCAGACAATGGCACGGGCCAGCGGCTCCCCGGTGTGACGATCCCACAGCACCGTGGTCTCGCGCTGGTTGGTAATGCCGATACCCGCCAGCTCCCGGGCTTCCACCCGGGCATTGCGCAATGCCTGCTGACACAGCGCCAGGGTGTCGTTCCAGATTTCCATGGCATCGTGTTCCACCCAGCCGTCCTGGGGAAAATGCTGGCGGAATTCCTTCTGCGCCTGTCCGCAGGCACGCCCGCTGGCGTCAAAAACAATGGCGCGGGAGCTGGTGGTTCCCTGGTCGATGGAAAGGATGTAGGACATGTTGTTCTCTCTTGAATCCGGCAGCGAATTGTTCTTCTGTCATAGATACGGTCAGCGCGCGTTCCATTCTATATCACACCCGCCGGTGCGGATTGAACGAAAACGGCGCCCGGGGTTTCCGGTTGTCCAAACGCAAGGAGGATTAGCCGCAGGCGTCATCCACCAGACATCCCGGGAGCGCCTGAAACGAAGGTGGATTACGCCTTCGGCTAATCCACCCTACGATGTTACCCCAGCGCGCTGTGGGAGCCATGCTCGCATGGCGAAGGGGGGTTGGAGATTGGCACCGGCATTATCTGGATAGACCTGTCGAGTCCTGAGATGCCTGATCGCCCTCCGGGCGATTTCCGCGCAAGCGCGGTTCGCACCTCAAGTAGTGCTCCTACAGCGACCTTGTAGAAAGCACCGGGGTTGGGGAACTTTTCAGACCTTCCCTATCCCATCAAACGCAACTCGCAGCTTAATTCACCCGCCCCAGCACATGCTGTTCCTGCTGGGTAACCGGCAGGATGACGGTGAAGCGGGCGCCGCCCAGGGGGCTGGCATCCACCCGGATATCACCGCCGTGCCAGTCGACGATCCGCTTGACGATGGACAGCCCCAGGCCATAGCCGCCGCTGGCACGGTGGCGGCTCTTGTCCAGTCGGGCAAAGGGTTTGAAAACCCGTTCTCGCTCATGCTCGGGAATGCCGGGGCCATCGTCGTCTACATGAATCACGACCCGGTTCTCCTGATCCTCAACACACATGACAATGCGCGAACGGGCATAGCGCAAGGCATTGGTGACCAGGTTCTGCAGCACCCGGTGCAGGTAACGTTCCTCGGCTTCCACTTCCAGCAGCGGGCTGTCGCAATCCACACTGATGTGCGTCTCGCCACAGATGGGGGCCAGCTCGTCGCGCAATTGCTCGCACAGTTCGCACAGCAGCACGGGCTTGAATTCGATGTTGGGTGTGCCCTGCTCCAGGCGTGCGTAGGTAAGAATCTCGTCGATCAGTTGATCCAGCTGCTCGATATCGTGGTCCAGAGCATTGAGTTTTTCCCGGCGCATTTCCGCCGACTCGATATCGGCCAGCATTTCCAGACCAAACCGCAACCGCGCCACCGGGGTGCGCAACTCATGACTCACCGCCCGGGTCATTTCCCGCTGGGATTCGATCAGCCTGCGAATATGGGCAGTCATGCCATTGAAGGTGGCGGCCACCTGGCCGATAGCATCATTGCCCTCGATATTGGCGTAGGCCCCCAGGTCACCACTGCCCAGTTGACTCACCGCGCGATCCAGTTGCTTGAGCCGCCGCTGCAGAGGGCTGACCTGCAGGTAGGTGGCCAGTGCCACCGCCAACAGGCTGAGCGCCCCGGCCACCAGCAGCAGCTCCATGGGGAACTGGTCGAACAGGCTCAACGGGCCGATCATCAGCACCTTGCCGGTCTCCGCCACGGGGGCATAAATGCGGATACTGGAGTTCCTGCCGGTGCTGTCATCCAGGGCGATGACCACCTCGCGCCGGTTCAGGCGCTGCTCCTGTTCCGCATCAAGGCTGACAATGTCGCGGGGCACCAGGCGTATCGGGTAACCGAAATGGGTCTGCAGTTCCGCCAGGGCGGTTTTCCATTGCGGCTCGGGGAAGTGGGAAAGATGATTGAGGATCAGCACCGCCGTGGCCCGGGCCTGCTGCTCGGACACCTTGGTCATGCGCGTGGTGATGTACTCGTCCTCGCCGGGTAGCTGGAAAAAGATATCCGCATACCCTTCCCGGTCATTGAGGCGCATGACCACCAAGCCTTCGCTCAGGTGCAGGGTTTCCCGGTAGCCCAGTTGCAGTTCGTCGGCGGACTTGAGCTGGATCTGCGCATCGAACAGCTTGCTGAGCACCTGGCTCCAGCGCTGGCGATTGTCGACCTCATAGCGCTGGTAGCCCTCCGCCATCAGGTAGAAGGTACCGCGCGCCATTTCCTCCCGGTAGATATCGGACCGGTAGTTGTTAACCAGCTGTACAGCGGCATAGGTGATGGCGCCGATAAAGCACAGCGCCAGCAACAGGCCCCCGTAGAGCCGCAGGAAAATACTATTCAAGCGTCACCCAGCGTCACGCCACAGCCTGGCAAGCTCAGGCCGCGCCGATTTCCTTGACGAACAGATAGCCCTTGGAGCGCACCGTCTTGATCCGCTTGGGGTTCTCCGGGTCATCCCCGACCTTGGGACGAATACGGGAAATGCGCACATCGATGGAACGATCCTGACCATCGTACTGAATGCCGCGCAGTTTCTCGAAAATGGTTTCCCGTGACAGCACCGTGCCGGCGTTGGAGGCCAGCAACCACAGCAGGTCGTACTCGGCACTGGTCAGATCTACCGATTCGCCGGCCAGGGTCACCTCGCGGGCCGAGTTGTCGATCACCAGAGCGCCGAATTCCAGACGCGCCGGGGAACTGTCACGCTCGTTATCGGTTTCCACGCGACGCAGCAGCGCCCGGATGCGGGCCAGCAACACCCGGGGTTTCACCGGTTTGGCCACATAATCATCGGCACCCATTTCCAGACCCAGCACCTGATCCATGTCGTCCGTGCGGGCGGTGAGCATCAGGATAGGATTCTTGTAGGCACTACGTACTTCGCGGCATACCGTCAAACCATCCGCCCCCGGCAGCATCAGATCCAGTACCACCAGATCCGGCTGTTCGGCGCGAATGCGACGAATGGCCTCTTCCCCGTCGCTGACGACGGTGACATCGAGACCATTGGCTTGAAGATATTCACAGGTAAGATCGGCAAGACGCTCATCGTCTTCAACGATCATGATGGCTGGCGGGTTATCCTGCACCGTTGTCATCCCGTCCTTATCCTTTTTCACTTCGTATCATTATTGTCGTCGTACACAGCGCCAACCCGGCGAACTGTAACAAACGTATCCCTATCAGGTGTTTATACGCATAGACACCGTCCACGGCAACCTCGCCCTTGCCAAAGGTGCGCAGAAAGGCCCGTACGGTGGATTTTTGATCATTCGCGAACACTATATATAGTGTCGACGTGCACAGAAATCAGGCAGCCACAATGCCCGCCAATCACTCCACAACTTATCCACAAAATTTCCCCAGGTGAAGTGCTTGCAAATCCACGGGCGCAACTATAACTTGTACTGAGGCTGAGCGCTGACCCCAAGATGTTGGGTTTTTGTAAAATCCCGGCCAGCCTGTGACAACCTGCGTTTTTGCACCGAAAAGTACTGCCACATCAGCCAGTTAGCACTTTTCGGGCTACCCGGGGAGAACACAACGTCATGGACAGGACACAAGATATAGTGGTTGCCCATCGCATGCAGCCACCAGGCACCATCCTCGACAGATTTTCTCGCGCCATGGCCTGACGGCCGTGGCGTTTTGCGTGGTGTGTCTTCACGGCATGAACACCGCGCCGGCAACACCACCATCTACAACAGACAGAACAGCATCAACAACGGAGAGGGCACCATGCAGACGGATATGAGCCAGAACCCCAAGGGCACCGGAACCCCGGCCGGCAGCGACGCCGACCAGGACGCTTCCATCGCCAGCACTGCCCCGGGGCAGCTGCGGGTTATCAAGCGTAACGGCAAAGTGGTGAGCTACGATGACGACAAGATCACCGTGGCCATCAGCAAAGCTTTCCTGGCCGTGGAAGGGGGCACCGCCGCAGCCTCTTCCCGTATCCATGATGTGGTGGCCCGGCTGACCGAGCAGGTCAGCGCCACCTTCAAGCGTCGCATGCCTTCTGGCGGCACCATCCATATCGAGGAAATCCAGGACCAGGTGGAACTGGCCCTGATGCGCAACGGCGAACACAAGGTCGCCCGAGACTATGTGCTGTACCGCGAGCGCCAGGCCGCCAAGCGTGCCGAGCAGACCCCCTCCGACCTGCCCGAGCCCACCCACCAGGTGCAAATGTCCGTCACCATGGAAGACGGCAGCCAGGCCCCGCTGGACATGGCGCGCCTGGAGCACCTGATCCGCTCCGCCTGTGAAGGCCTGGAAGAAGTGGACGCCGACAAGATCATCAGCGAAACCGTGAAGAACCTGTACGACGGGGTCTCCATCAATGACGTGAACACCTCCATGGTGATGACCGCGCGCACCATGATCGAAGTGGAGCCCAACTACTCCCAGGTCACTGCCCGCCTGCTGATGGACAAGATCCGCGCCGAAGCCCTGCAATACCTGGGCGTGGCCGAGCGCGCCAGCCATGACGAAATGAAGGCCCTGTACGGTGAAGCCCTCAAGGCCTACATCACCCAGGGCATCGAGCTGGAACTGCTGGCCCCGGCGCTGGGCGAGTTCGACCTGGACAAGCTGGGCGCCGCCATTGACGGCGACCGCGACCTGCAGTTTTCCTACCTGGGCCTGCAGACCCTGTACGACCGCTACTTCATCCACCACAACGACACCCGCATCGAGCTGCCCCAGTGCTTCTTCATGCGCGTGGCCATGGGCCTGGCCGTGGAAGAAGATGACCGCGAAGCCCGTGCCATCGAGTTCTACAACCTGCTGTCCAGCTTCGACTACATGAGCTCCACGCCGACTCTGTTCAACAGCGGCACCCTGCGCCCGCAGCTCTCCAGTTGCTACCTGACCACCGTGCCCGACGACCTGCACGGCATCTACGGCGCCATCCAGGACAACGCCATGCTGAGCAAGTTTGCCGGCGGCCTGGGCAACGACTGGACCCCGGTGCGCGCGCTGGGCTCCTACATTAAAGGCACCAACGGCAAATCCCAGGGCGTGGTGCCCTTCCTGAAAGTGGTCAACGACACCGCTGTGGCCGTGAACCAGGGCGGCAAGCGCAAGGGCGCCGTGTGTGCCTACCTGGAAACCTGGCACCTGGACATCGAGGAATTCCTGGAGCTGCGCAAGAACACCGGTGACGACCGTCGTCGTACCCACGACATGAACAGCGCCAACTGGATTCCCGACCTGTTCATGAAGCGGGTGATCAACGAAGAGGACTGGACCCTGTTCAGCCCCAACGACACCCCGGACCTGCACGCCCTGTACGGCGAAGCCTTCGAAAAGGCTTACCTGGAATACGCGGAAAAGACCCGTACCGGCGAGCT
>JAKSCQ010000105.1 GCA_022360555.1 Pseudomonadales bacterium | reverse complement strand
CGGCTCCACCGGCAAACCCAAGGGGGTGGCACTCACCCATGGCGGGCTGACCATGCATGTGCAGACCATCGGTCAGCGCTACGGCATGACCCCGGACGATGTGGAACTGCAATTTGCCTCCATCAGTTTTGACGGCGCGGTGGAACGCTGGACGGTGCCACTGGCCTTTGGCTCCCGTGTCGTGATACGCGATCAGGCGCTATGGAGCGCAGAAGAGTGCTGTGATGTGCTGCAAAAAGAAGGCGTCACCATCGCCTGTTTCCCGCCCAGTTATATGGGGCCGCTGCTGGACTGGATCGAACAGGACCAACCTTCCCTGAAAGTCCGCTCCTGGACCCTGGGCGGCGAAGCCTTTACCCGGGAAACCTTTGAGCGCATGCAACAGGTGCTCAAGCCGCAAAGAATCATTAACGGCTACGGCCCCACGGAAACCGTGGTCACCCCCATGCTGTGGGCAGCCTACGAAGGCGACACGCTGACCAGCGCCTACGCCCCCATCGGTACCGCCGTTGGCCCGAGAAAACTCTACGTTCTCGATCAGGACTTGAATCGCGTCCCCGCCGGTGTGGCCGGTGAACTCTATATCGGCAACGAAGTGGGGCTGGCCCGGGGTTACCATGATCGACCTGACCTGACTGCTGAACGTTTCCTGCCCGATCCCTTCGGAGAACCGGGCGAGCGTATGTACCGCACCGGCGACCTGGTGAAATTCCGCGACGATGGCGTGATGGAATATCTGGGCCGGGTGGACCAGCAGGTGAAGATTCGCGGCTTCCGTATTGAGCTGGGAGAAATCGAAAGTCGACTGCTGGCCTTCGACACCATTCGTGAAGCGGCGGTGGTGGCGCAACCGTCCCCCGCCGGTGATCGCCTGGTGGGGTATATTGTGCCTCGCGCCCCTGTAGGAGCGGCGCTTGAGCCGCGAACCGAGCGCAGCGAGGCCCCGGAACTGGATGCTACCGCTATCCTCGCTGACCTGGCCGCCTCCCTGCCGGACTACATGGTGCCCAGCCAGTTGATAACACTGGAGCAACTGCCACTAACCCCGGCAGGCAAGGTGGACCGAAAAGCCTTGCCGGAACCGCAGCGGCAAACCTCTAGCCAGGGCGAACCGCCGCAAACGGAAAACGAACAAATCCTGGCCGACATCTGGCAACAACTGCTGGGCCTGGACACGGTCAGTCGCGATGACCACTTCTTCGCCCTGGGCGGCGATTCCATTCTGGCCCTGCAGGTGGTCAGCAAGGCACGCCAGCAAGGGTTGGCGCTGACCCCGAAGGATCTGTTTGAACAACCGGTCTTGCGCGAACTGGCGGCGGTGGCGCGGGCCGTCACCGTGAATACCGCCAGTCAGGAACCACTGGATGGCCCGGTGTCCCTGTTACCGGTCCAGCAACGCTTTCTGGAGCAGCGCGGCCTGTCTGCCTGTAACCAGTATCTGCATTTTGCCGTTCAGGACGCCTTTGATGTGACGGCTCTGGAAGCGGCCCTGCAGGCCCTGGTCGCTCAGCACGATGCGCTGCGGCTTCACTTCAATGCGGCCAGCCCTCAGCAGGCGCACTGCGAAACAGACAGCACGCAACCCGTGCTGAAAGTGATCGAAAGCTATGATGATGCGGCCATCGATCAGGCCATGGTGGCTGCCCAGCGCGGTCTGGACCCTGCCGCCGGCAAGTTGCTGCAGGCACTCTATGTGCAGGGCAGTGAACCGCAGCTACTGCTGACCATTCATCACCTGGCCGTGGACGGGGTGTCCTGGCGCATTCTGCTGGAAGACCTGTTCAGCGCTTACCAGCAATGCCGGCAAGGTGCGCCGGCCAGTCTGCCGCGCAAGACCCACAACCTGAACGATTGGCGTGAAGCGCTGGATGCGCTTTTTCTCCCCGAGGCGGAACGCGAGCTGGACTACTGGCGGCAGACCACCGAGGCGCAAGCGCCCCTGTTCCCCGCGCAACGGCAAGAGGCGGCGGCGCAACTGGAGCAGCATGCCGATGCCGACACCCTGAGTCGCTGGATAAAAAGTGCCGACCGTTATGCTTCCCTGAATCTGGAGGAGTTTTTGCTCATCGCTCTGGCGCAGGCCCTGAGCGACTACTGCGGCCGAGACAGCGTGCGCGTTCATCGGGAAAGCCATGGTCGCTTCGGCGAGCATGCCGAACTGGACCTGAGCCGTACCGTGGGCTGGTTTACCAGCCTCTATCCGCAACGGCTGGATTGCGAGAGCGACCTGACCGCTACCATCAAGCGCCAGAAAGAACAGCTTCGCCAACCGGCCCATGGCGGCCTGGGTTATGGCCTGCTTTGTCAGCAGGGCAAACTGGAAAATGGCGATCATCATCTGGATGTGCTGTTCAACTACCTGGGCCAGTTCCGCCACGACAACCTGCCCGGTGTCACCGTAAAAGAAGCTGGCCTGTGGCAGGAAACGGATGCCCCGGCGGATGCGCCGCTGGTGATCAATGCGGATCAGCAGGGTGGCAGTCTGCGTATTCGCATCGACGTGGACGGCAATGGCCTGACAAAAGAACAGGGCGAAACGCTGGCCGGACAATGGCTGCAACAATGCGAACGTTTGGCGCGCCATTGCGAGCAGCACGCCCCCATCCTGACGCCGGCGGATATGCCACTGGCATCGCTGACCCAGTCACAACTGGATGTTTTGCCGCACAGACCGGAGCAGGTTCTGCCCTTGTCACCGCTGCAATCCGGCCTGTTGTTTCATGCGCAATTGAGTGACTGCAACAGTACCTATGTGAATCAGTTGGTGCTGCCGTTGACCGGGCTCGAGCCGCAGCGGATGAAACAGGCCTGGCAGCAATTGCTGCAACGCCATGGTGTCTTGCGAACTGCCTTGTTGCCCGTCAACGATGGTGCTGTTCGCCACCAGGCGGTCTGGCCCGCCGAACAGGTCGCCTTGCCCTGGCGGGAACGGGACCTGCGTCAGAGTGGTGACCCCGAAGCGTATTGCCAGCAATTACTGGACCGGGGTTTTGATCTGGAAAGCGCGCCACTGTGGCGGGTGGATCTGCTGCGCACCGATGACAGTACCTACCAGTGTGTCTTTACCTTGCACCATATCCTCATGGACGGCTGGAGCACCGGCGTGTTGCTCACCGAGTTGATGGCCTTGTACCACGGCCATGGGCTGCCGGCGGCGCCAAAAGGCTATGGCGATTACCTGCGCTGGTTGCAGCAGCAGGATAGCGACACCACTCGCACATTCTGGCAACAGTATATTGCCCCGGTACAGGCGCCCACCCGTCTGGTGGAAGCCGTTGGCACCGCCGAGAAAGGCGCGTTTCGTCGCCACCCCATCGAATTTGATGATGCCACCAGTCAGTTTCTGCGTCAGGCCGCCCGCGACAAGGGGCTGACCATCAATACCCTGGTACAGGCCGCCTGGGCTCGCGTGCTGGGGCAATATACCGGCCAGGACCGGGTGGTGTTCGGTAATACCGTCGCAGGGCGACCGGCGGATCTGACCGGCAGTGACAGCATGCTGGGGCTGTTTATCAATACCTTGCCCATGACGGTACCGCTGCACGGTGACCAGCCGGTTGAGCAGTGGCTGGACACCTTGCAGGCAGACAATGCCGCCCTGCGTGAGCATGGCCATGCGCCTCTTTTCGAAGTGCAGAAGGAGGCTGGCTGGGGCGGGGAAAGCCTGTTCGATACCCTGCTGGTATTTGAAAACTATCCACTGGATGAAAGCCTGCTGGGTGGCGATCAGGGCGGTCTGCAACTGGGTACGCCAACGAGCCACGAGTTCACCCACTACCCGCTGACCGTGGCGGTGCTGCCCGGCGAACATCTGGAAATGCTGTTTGCCCATGACACCGCCGCCTTGCCGGTGGCGCTGGTGAACCGCCTGGCCGCAGCCTTCAAACAGACCCTGCTAAGGTTGGCAACCTTGCGGGAGGCTCCGCTTGCCGAACTGGACGGGCTGGATGATGACCGGGAAAAACTCGTGGTCTGGGGGCAGGGGAGCGGCGAGTGGTTGCCGGAAAGTTTTGTCTCCCTGTTTTCCAAACAGGCGCAAGCGCAGGGCGATGCCATAGCCCTGGTGCATGATGACACCCGCGTGTCCTTCGCGGCACTGGAAGCCCGCTCCAACCAACTGGCCCGCTACCTGATTGAGCAGGGCGTGAAAGCCGACGAGGTAGTCGCCGTGTCCTTCGAGCGCGGCGTCACCATGATCGAAGCCTTCCTGGCCGTGATGAAAGCCGGCGGCGCCTTCCTGCCGCTGGACCCGGGATACCCCGCGGACCGCTTGCGCTACATGCTGGAAGACAGCGGTGCGAAACTGCTGCTCACCTCTTCGGACCTGACGCCCTCTCGTCATTCCGGGCTCGCCCCGGAATCTCCCTCCGTGTCTCTTGGCCTTGAACAAGCGCTCTGCCAACTGAGGGAGGTCCCGGGGCAAGCCCGGGATGACGTTAGTCTGAAAATAGTTCCGGTGGATACATTGCGCCTGGATCAATTTTCAGAAAAAAACCTGCAAAACGAACCCCATCCGGACCAACTGGCCTACGTCATCTACACCTCCGGCTCCACCGGCAAACCCAAGGGGGTG
>JAKSCQ010000203.1 GCA_022360555.1 Pseudomonadales bacterium | reverse complement strand
TTGCTGTTAGCCATGTCGGCCTTTGCGCTGGCCGCTTCCATTTCTCCCGGGCCGGGTTTGCTGGCGGTGATTGGGCGAGTGCCCGGTTTTGAAAAGATACGGGTTGTTGCCTGTCGTTCATTGAGAACGATCAAAAGCTCTCTTCCTGGATGGACGCATTTGGGACACAACAAGGACCACAGAATCCGTGTGAACAGGCCCTAACCCAACCAGAGATGGTTATCCCACCAGCCGCTGGGCAAGTCCAGCCATTCGCTGGCCACGCGATCGGGGCGGCAATCGAAGTAGCGGCATTTGCCCTGTCCGGAGGTCACCGCGAATCCGTTTGGCACCACGCCGACACCGGCGCAGTCGGGCATGGGGGTATCCACCACGGTGGCGGCGGTGTCCAGGTCCCAGATAAAAAAGCGGTTGCCGCGCGGGGCGGTCATGGCCACCAGCCGTTTTTCACTGTGGATGGCAATGCTGGCGGTGTACTGGTTCATCATCGCCAGTTGCGAACGGCTGACCGGGAAGGGTTGGTACGATTCGCCGGGGCGCTTGATGGCCAGCAGGGGCACGCTGTCCCAGGCCGGGCCGTGATATTGCTGACCGGTGATCACGGTGCCGTCATCGGCCACCGCCAAGTGGCGGATGCTGTTTTGTTGCTGCGGCAGGGTTTCCTGGCTAAGCAGGTCGCCGTGGCGATTCATGATCACCAGGCTGGGTTCCATGGCGTCCAGGTTCATTTCCTCGCGGCTGCCGCCCTCGGTGCGGATACCGCCGTTGCCGATCACCAGGGATTCGCCGTCCGGCAGCCAGGCGAGCTGGTGCGGGCCAACCCCGTGGCTGGGCACCTCCCCGTCGTGCACCAGTTGCAAGCGATCGGTGTCCAGCCGGTAGCGCCCCAGCACGCCTCGCCCCGGTTCGCGGGTATCGTTTTCCGTGGCGTAGAGCCACTGGCCCTGCTTATGGAAAACGGCATGGCCGTAGAAATGCCGGTGCGGCTGGCTGCCCAGGGTCTGCAACAGGGTGCCGTCGCGCAGGTCCACCAGATAACTTTCCCGGGACGGGCGGCGCCCCACGAAGAGGGCCAGCGGCAGGAAGGGGTGGCGGGTAATGTCGTGGCAACGCTCGGCCACCGGGGTGGCAAAGGCGCGGCGGCCATCAAGAAAATAACCGGCGGCATAATGCTGGCCGGTGTCGTCATTGCGGGCGGACAACAGCAACGGTGACTGGCCGCGCCCGGCCCACAAGGTCCAGCCGCCGATGGCAGCCGCTCCCGCCACCGCCGCTCCGGCACCCAGTAGTTTCCGTCGTGTCAGGGGCATGAGAACCTCATGGGCCGTGTCATGTAGGAGCCGTCTCTCGGACGGCGATTTTTCCA
>JAKSCQ010000258.1 GCA_022360555.1 Pseudomonadales bacterium | reverse complement strand
GCGCGACCTGAAGCGCACATCTGTTGCGCCTTGCCTCTAGGAAAGGGAACCACCCTGCCCGTCGAGACAAGACACAACAGCTGCACGCTTCAGGCCACGCTGAGTACGCAAGGAGTTATTCAGAGGCTCCCCAAGTATGACAATAATAGCAAATCAAGGAAGTCATCTCGTTCCCATGGAAAGACTGCTCGGAATTATTCTCTCCCTGTTGCTTGTATTCGCCTGCTCCTCCCTGTCAGCCAACCAGCAGGACTGGGAACTGGTCAGCGACCGCAACGATATCCAGGTTTATATGAAGCACCGGGATGAATCCCGCCTGAAGACCTTTCGGGGGGTTACCCGCTTCACACTGAAAGACGAATACGCCTTGGCGGCACTGCTCAATGACTACCCGTCCTACCCGAAATGGCTACATTTCGTGGACAGTGCCGAAGAATTCGACCGACGTGGCCCGCTGGACCGCAGCCTGCGCTTTACCACCCAGCTCCCCTGGCCACTGGCGGACCGGGAAGCGGTATTGCAGGCGCTGGTCAAGCAGACCATGACGGCGGACGAACAATCGGTGATGATCGATCTGGTCAACCGCCCGGACGCCCTGCCTCCCAACAATGACTATATCCGCTTCCCGGAGATGACCGGCAAACTGGGTTTCCGCCGCCTGGGCAACGACCAGGTGGAAATGACCTATGAACTGATTCTCGACCCGGGCGGCTACATTCCCGCCTGGATCGCCAACATCTTGCTGCGCGACGCCCCCTACTTCACCCTGGAGCGACTGCGCCGCATGATCAGCAAGCCGGAGTACCAGAACCACTATTACGACTACCTGGACCTGCACGGGCCAGGTCGCCCACAGGCGGCAGCCAGTCTCGGCGACAGCCAGAATCATCAAAACGTAACAAAGTGATTATACGTCTGTCATTTTCGGCCATCTCTCCGTTACCATGATGGAAAAACCGGTACGGAGAGCGCCACCCCATGGCACCGCTTTTTTACTTCCTATACAGCTGGCTCATCTTTGTCCCCCTGATGGCAGCCACCACCCTGCTTTTCGGCATCCTCTGCCTGTTGCTGGTCCCTTTTCTGCCTGCCGACAAGGTGGCCCGGCTCACTGCGGTTCCCTGGTCGCGCCTGTGCCTGTTCTACAGCGGCATCCGCGTGGATGTTTTCGGCCGCGAACAACTGCAGCCCGACCAGAGCTACGTGATTGTCAGCAACCACCTGAGCCAGTTCGATATCTTTGTTCTTTATGGCTACCTGGGTGTGGATTTTCGCTGGGTCATGAAGCACGAACTGCGCAAGGTGCCGATTATCGGGATCTGCTGTGAAAAGCTCGGCCACATCTTTATCAACCGCTCAGACAGCCAGGCCGCCATCGCCAGCCTGCACCAGGCCCGGGCCCGCCTGGCCAATGGCGCCAGCGTGCTGTTTTTCCCGGAAGGGACACGCAGCCGCGACGGTCAGCTCAAGCCCTTCAAGAAAGGCGCCTTCAAGATGGCTCAGGAGCTGCAATTGCCGGTACTGCCGGTGACCCTGACCGGCACCTATGAGATTCTGCCCCCCGGCACCCTGCGCCTGCGCCCGGGCCAGCATGCCCGCCTGACTCTGCATGCCCCGCTGCCGGTGCACGGTACCGGCGAGGCCGAACTGACGTCCCTGATGCACCAGAGCCAGGCCACCATTGCCGCGCCTCTCTCTGACGCTTGCCCACAACCCAGCCTGTAATTCCCGGTTGCTCCAGCGCCGGTATCCACCGGCGCCATCGCCACGCCACGGCAAACTTGTCGGACAAGATTGGCCCATTCTGCAGTGACAAAGTGTCTACACTCGGTCGCCAATAATCCGTTGCAAGTTGAAAGTTCAAAGTTGAAACGCGCCCCCTGGCAGCGGCAAACGTCATCACTGACAGCCACGCCGCTGGCATGGCTCCCCGGCCCTGACACCACCCCGCGCCTTGAAACTTTGAACTTTCAGCTTGTCACTCAATAATGAATGCTGCCCCCTGCGGGAGCGGATACAGGAGTCTCCATGAAGAATTTCAAAGACAAAGTCGCCGTCATCACCGGTGCCGGTTCCGGTATCGGCCGTGCTCTGGCCCTGGAACTGGGTGCCGCAGGGGCAAAGCTTGCCCTGTCCGACATCAATGAAGCGGGCCTCAAGGAAACCGCTGACCAGCTGGGGCTGGCCGAAGACCGTCTGATGACCCGCAAACTGGACGTAGCGGATCGTCAGGCCTTCTACGATTTCGCCGATGACGTGGTCAGCCACTTCGGCTATGCCAATATGATCTTCAACAATGCCGGTGTCGCACTTGGCGCCACGGTAGAAGACATGAACTATGATGACTTCGAATGGCTGATGAACATCAACTTCTGGGGCGTGGTGTATGGCACCAAGGCCTTCCTGCCCTACCTGAAGCAGGCCGGCGAAGGCCACATCATCAACATCTCTTCCATTTTCGGCCTGGTGGGCATTCCCACTCAATCCGCGTACAACGCAGCCAAGTTTGCCGTGCGCGGCTTCACGGAATCCCTGCGCATCGAGCTGGAAATGGAAAACAGTCCGGTTTCCTGTACTTCTGTGCACCCCGGCGGCATCAAGACCAACATTGCCAAGGCCGCACGCTTTGACTCTAGCGTTGAGCGCATTACCGGTGGCGACAAGGAACAATCCATCCAGGATTTCGAGAAGCTGTTCCGTACTACCCCGGCAGAAGCCGCCAGCACCATCCTCAAGGGGGTGCGTGGCAACAAGCGCCGGGTACTGATCGGCTCTGACGCCGTGGCCGTGGATACCATGCAGCGCCTGCTGCCCACCAGCTACCAGAAGCTGGTCGCCATGGGTCAGAAATACATGAGCAAGAAGTAAGCCCCTTGCAGGATCGTCCCTACTCCCAGGCCGCTGAAAACAACAAGGCCCCGATTCTGTCCGTGCTGCAACAGCACTGCCAGACCCCCGGGACCTTGCTGGAAATCGGTGCCGGCACAGGCCAACATGCCGCCTGGCTGTCGGGACGACTCCCTCATCTGCGTTGGCAACCTTCTGATGTGGCCACCAACCTGCCGGCCATCCGCACCTGGCAGAACGAGCCCTTCAACCGCGCCGAACCACCGCTGGAACTGGACGTCAGCGGTGACTGGCCAACCGGCCCCTACGATTACCTCTATACCGCCAATACCTTCCACATCATGGCGGTCCCACTGGTGGAGCGTTGTATTGCCCAAGGCTGCCAGCGACTGGGGCCGACAGGCCGGTTCCTGATTTACGGCCCCTTCAATTACAACGGCCAGTTCACCAGTGACTCCAATGCCCGCTTTGACCGCTGGCTCAAGGATGTGGATCGCGAACGGGGCATCCGCGATCAGGAATGGGTGGTGGAACAGTTTGAACAGGAAGGTCTCGCCCTGCTGGCCGACCATGCCATGCCCGCCAACAACCGGATACTGGTTTTCGGGCGCTAGCCCCCCTGCCGTTGAAGCCTTGTCCGCAATGCGAAAGGCTTGATCCCACTCCACCTGATTTGAACGCTTGACGTTGCCAACAGCGGGTAAAGAACGTGTTTTGGTGGAAAATTCAGGCCGTGCGCCGGATCCCGCGCATGCGGGGTTTGAGGTAAATCACCCCGAAAATCATGATCAGCACGGCATCGCGCCAGTGAAACAGCCCCCGCTGGCGAATCCAGACCATGAAACCAACGCACTCGAGCAGGTGAAGCCCTGCCACCACGGCGCCAGCCCCCAGCAGCAGGCGGTCAAACGGTGCCGGCAGATCCATGAAAATGGCTAACAATACCGCTGCCCAAAACACTACAATAACGCCGCGCAAGACGTGCATAACCAAGTTCCTCTGACAGCGCTGCCTATTTTTTCTACAATGTGTCGTTTCGAGAGGACAGGGCCCCACTGCGCGGCCCGCACGACTACCGACTTCCGCAAACACTCTCGCATTCAGACTGAGCGAATACATGCAAAAAGACAAGACAAGCACCTGGAGCCTGGATCAGTTCCCGGTGCCGCCAAAAGACGGCGAGAGCCGCTTCCACGACTTCGATCTGGATTTGGACCTGATGCACGCTATCGCCGATCAGGGGTTCCAGTATTGCACCCCGATTCAGGCCGAAGTCCTGGAACACACCCTGGCCGGGGCTGACGCTGTCGGCCGCGCCCAGACCGGCACCGGCAAGACTGCCGCCTTTCTGATCACCGTGATCAATGACCTGCTCAAGCACCCCATCCAGGTAAAACGCTACGCCGGTGAGCCCCGCGCCCTGATCGTGGCCCCCACCCGGGAGCTGGCCATGCAGATCGAAAAGGACGCCAAGGCGCTGGCCAAATACACCGACCTGCAGGTCATGAGCGTGGTCGGCGGCATGAACTTCAACCGCCAGCAGGAACGCCTGCAGAACAAACTGATCGATATCCTGGTGGCCACACCCGGCCGCCTGCTGGATTTCGCCAAGCGCAAGGACCTGTGGCTGGATCGGGTGGAATTTCTGGTACTGGATGAAGCCGACCGCATGCTGGACATGGGCTTCATCCCCGATGTGAAACGCATCGTCGGCATGACCCCCAAGAGCCGCTATCGCCAGACCCTGCTGTTCTCCGCCACCTTCAACGATGACGTCATGAACCTGGCCCGCCGCTGGACCCAGGATGCCGAAGTGGTGGAAATCGAGCCGACCCAGGTAACCACGGAAACCGTGGAGCAGAAGGTTTACATCACCAACACTGATGACAAGTTCAAACTGCTCTACAACCTGATCACCGGCCTGAAGATGGACAAGGTGATCGTGTTCGCCAACCGCCGCGACATCACCCGCCGCATCAATGACAGGCTGCACAAAAAGGGCCTCAAGGTGTCCATGATTTCCGGCGATGTCCCCCAGAACCAGCGCCTGAAGACCCTGGAGCGCTTCCGCTCCGGCAGTCTCCAGGTACTGATTGCCACCGACGTGGCCGGCCGGGGCATCCATATCGACGGCGTTTCCCACGTGGTGAACTACAACCTGCCGGAAGACCCGGAAGATTACGTCCACCGTATCGGCCGCACCGGTCGTGCCGGCGCCAGCGGCATGTCCATCAGCTTCGCCTGTGAGGACGACGCCTTCCTGCTGCCGGAACTGGAAAACGCCATCGGCATGAAGCTGGAGTGCGAACACCCGCCCGCGGACCTGCTCAGCGAAAAGGAGGCCCAGGATGGCAACGCGAATCAGCCCGGATGAAGGCAAGGCCCGCTTTGATCAGGGTGACACCCTGTTCGTGGACATCCGCGACCCGGCCAGCTTTGCCGCCGGCCATCTGCGCGGCGCCGTGCACCTCACCCAGGCCAATGTGGACCTGTTCCTGGCCAATACCAGCCGGGAACACCCCTTGGTGATCTACTGCTACCACGGCAACAGCAGCCAGGGCGCCGCCGACTGGCTGGATGAGCAGGGATTTGCGGATGTGGTGAGTCTGGATGGTGGTTACGAGGTCTTTCGCCAGCAATTCCCGGACACGCTGGAAGAAATGGCCTGACAGACACCTCAATGGCCTCCGGCCCTGCCGGTTCCCAGCCCCCCTCTTCACCACTGCCGGGTGGAAATGGGCGCAAGCCGATCTCCACCAGCACGGCCTGTCATGGCGGCGGAGATGGGCCTAGGCCCATCTCCGCCCTGCGGGCAGTACCAGTCAGAACCGATACCCCACACCCACCATGTACACCCAGGGGTCGATCTCCACATCCACCTTGTCGGCCCGCACATCATTGACATAAAGCGTGGCCTCGGTATTGATATCGATCTGCCAGGCACTGACATTGACCAGCCAGCGTTCGTTCAGGGCGATATCTGCCCCCACTTCCCAGGCCAGCCCCCAGGAGTCGGAAAGTTTCACATCCGCATCCGCTCCCCCGAGCACCGGACTGACCACACCATCATCAATGTCTTCGTCGAAGAAAAAGGTGTAATTGAGCCCCGCCCCCACATAAGGCCGAACCGGCCCCATTTCAGGCAGGTAGAACTGGGCCAGTACCGTGGGTGGCAAATGACGGGTATCACCAATATTGACCCGCCCAAGCGCGGTATCTTCCAGATACAGGTCATGCTGGAACGGCAACGCCCCCAACAACTCCAGTCCCAGCCAGTCACTGGCCATCCAGGTCACTGTCAGCCCAGGTTGGGTGTCATCACCGACATCAATGGTTCCGCCAGTGAGCGGTGCTGGCGCCAGTGGGTCACTGCTGGCTTCCGGGGCGACTTTGGCGGCCCCAAAACGCACAATGACATCACCCGCCTGATGGGCCATGGCCGGCCCGGACATTACCAGACCGGTTAGCAGTAGCGCCCCGGCCCCCTGTCGTAGCAGTTGCATACAGTTCCCCTTTCTTACAGCAATATACGGTCAGTGACCGACAACCCGTTACCGGCCATCATGGTCAGCATTCAGGCAACGAGGATTATTG
Organism: Pseudomonadales bacterium; assembly: GCA_022360555.1. Taxonomy (GTDB): domain Bacteria; phylum Pseudomonadota; class Gammaproteobacteria; order Pseudomonadales; family Alcanivoracaceae; genus Alcanivorax. Next base: position 10,586 of record JAKSCQ010000258.1, on the reverse strand, counting down.
AACCGCGTGCCGACACAACGGGTATTGCTCTGAATCAATAAAAAGAGGCGAAGACATGTCATCAGCCCAACTGATTGCCGCACTGCGTGATGCACACAAGGCGCATCTGACTTCACAGCTTCAGGACCCGCAACACTGGCAGGCCCTGATGGCCCAGGCCAGCCACAGCATTGGTGACCTGCCCATCGGCAAGCTGGTGGACAGCGACAGCCTGGCCAATGTTGTCGACCAATGGCTGCAGCACGCCCTCAGCGCCCAGGGATTGCAGAACGTGATTAGCGATGTCAGCCAGGCCGTCTGGCAGGCGGCGGAAAAAGACGATGCCACCGTCGGCGAACTACTCAGCGAAACACATTTCGAAGCCATTCTGGAACAGGCACTGAAGCTGCAAAGCCTGCGCGAAAAGGCCGTACATGCGGCCATGAATCATCCGCTGGTTAGCGAGATGGTTAGCGAGATGCTCTATACCGGCATCAAGAATTTCCTGTTGGAAGAAAACGCTCTGGCCAAACTGCCAGGCGTCAGCAGCGTCATGAAAATGGGGCGCAAAAGCGTGGTGGGCAAGGCCATGGGAGGCATGGAAGAAACTATTCGCGTCTACCTGCAAAAGAATATCCGCGTCACCCTGAAAACCGGGGAGCAATGGCTCAACAAACAGCTTACCAACGAGCGCATCGAACAACTCGCCCGTGATGGCTACCGCCGGGTAGCTCCGCTAAAACCCGCGGATTACCTGAAACTGGTACCACAAGGCACCATCGAAGAAGTGGTGGAACAAGGGTGCGCCATCACCGACGAAAGCGCGCGCCTGGCCTACACCCGCCGTTTGGTCAGTATCGGCATCCATGCCGCCGTCAAATCCCTGGAAACCCTGCCCCTGAAAGCCCTGCTGGACGGCATGAAGATCAGCGAGGACAAGGTCCGCGAAATCACCACCCCTGCCCTCGCCCGGGGCGCCACCGTGCTGGTTGAGCAGGGCGTGCTGGAACCGTTTATTGAATGGGTGGTGGAGGATTTTTATGGGTCAGAAGCGTGTAAAAAGATAATTAATAATGAATAGTTAATAATTAATAGCTAGGCGCTCTACGCCTGCTGTTTTCAAAGCAAAGAGGCCGCGCCCAAAGGTTGGGCGCGGCCTCTTGCGTTTCGATGGCACGACCTCCCGGTCGCGGCGTTATTAACTATTAATTATTCATTATTAATTAAAGAAACGACTCCGCATACTCCGCCAGCAACGACCTCGGCACCCCGTTGAGCTGCACCGAGCCGCCATGGACGAAGCGCTTGAAGCGTTCGGTCATGTAGGTGAGTCCGGAGCTGGTGGGCGACAGGTAGGGGGTATCGATCTGCGCCAGGTTGCCCAGGCAAACCACCTTGGAGCCTTCCCCTGCCCGGGTGATGATCGCCTTCATCTGATGGGGAGTCAGGTTCTGGCTTTCATCAATCAGGATCAGGGATTTCTGGAAACTGCGGCCGCGGATGTAGTTCATGGCTTTGAACTGGATATTGGCCCGCTCCTTCACATACTGGATGCTGCCTGACGGGTTTTCGTCGTTCAGGTGCAGTGCCTCGATATTGTCGTTGATGGCACCCAGCCAGGGGTCCATCTTTTCCTCTTCCGTACCCGGCAGGAAACCATGTTCTTCGGCCAGGGGAGGCGTGGAGCGGGTGGCAATAATCTTGTTGAAACGCTTCTGTTCCACCGTCATTTCAATGGCCGCAGCCAGCGCCAGAATGGTTTTGCCGGAACCTGCCGCGCCGGTGAGCGTGACGATGTGCACGTCCGGGTCCAGCAGCAACTGCAACGCCATGGCCTGCTGCAGGTTCATGGGCTGGAGCCCCCAGGCTTCCTGGTCCAGCAGCGTCTCCGCCTTGTAGTGCTTGAGGGTCACAATGCCGCTCTCCACCGACATGATGCGCCCGACAAACCCCTGCTCGTCGATAACGTACTGATTGGGATAGACCTCCTCACCCAGAATTTCGCTGACCAGCAAGCCATGGGAAAGGTGATGCAGGGTATCGGCACCAGCCTGCTCGGTTTCCACCTGGGTGACCTGGTCCCAGAAGGAGCCGGGCACCTCGAAGTAACCACGGGTGAGTTGCTTGATATCCGATACCAGCTGGTCGTTGTGATAATCCTCGGACTCGATGCCGCAGGCCCGGGCCTTGAGCCGCATGTTGATGTCCTTGGTCACCAGGATGAAACGGCGATCCGGTTGCAGGGCCTTCATGGCCACCACATCATTGATGATGCGGTTGTCATTGAGATCATTCGGCAGCGGGTTGCTGGCCGTGTTCTGCTCGGACATCAGCACGGTCAGCGTTCCCAGGGTGACGCTGTCCGGACCACGGGGAATGGGGATACCGGCTTCCACCTGTTCCGGGCTGGCACTGCCCAGAACCTTGTCGATCTGGCGAATGGCAGCACGGCAATCCGCCGCCGTGTGCGACTTGCCGCTTTTCAGCTTGTCCAGCTCCTCCAGCACGGTCATGGGAATCACCACCCGATGCTCCTCGAAATTGAGCAACGAGTTGGGATCGTGAATCAGGACATTGGTATCAATGACGTAGGTTTTTTGTTGGTCTTCTTCGAAGGTGGTGCAGTCGGTCTGGTTGGCGCTTGCGTGGTGGTTGACGGAGAGGGTGTGAAGTCTGGCCGCGCGCTCTTCCATGCGTATCCCCTGTACGATTGTACGGTTGATTCAGTGTCGGCGGCTTGAGGCTTGGGCGTCAGTTCTGACAGTGCGAGAGTGACGCCTGCACCTGCCGCCATGGTTTAAGCCTTTTGGCGGTTCAGTTGCATCAGCTGTAACAGCTTTCGATCGCGATCACTCCCGCAAGGGCGGGATTGGAATTACCATAACCCAGCTTTTCAGAAACGATCAATAGCAATCCTCCGATTGTGTGATTGGGCTGCCCGACGGCAGGCGTAGCGTTTAGAATTCGCACTGATTTCATTTTTCCGCAGACAGGTATGCCCATGGCCCTGAAACACCCGCAAGTGATGATGCCCCCACCAGCCCTGTACCTGGGCGGCCTGCTCATGGGCTACGGCATTGATCAGGCTGTCGCCCTGCCCGCCATCCATTTTCCCGGGGACCACTGGCTGGCCCTGGTGCTGGCCATTGTGGGAGTGGGGCTGGTGGGCGCTGCCGCCATTCAGATGCGACGGGCCCGCACCACCCTCATTCCCCATCGGGCTGCCAGCACCCTGCTCTGCACCGGTGTCTTCGCACTCAGCCGCAACCCGATCTATCTGGGTTTTACCAGCCTGTACCTGGCCATGGCGCTCAACCAGCACAGCCCGGGCATGCTGTTGATGCTGCTGCCGGTAGTCTGGGTTATCCAGGCGCATGTGATCGCGGCGGAAGAAGCGTTTCACGCAGAGCAATTCGGGGAGCAATGGCAGGCATACCAGCGTCGGGTACGGCGCTGGCTGTAGAGGCACGGTGGCCGTCACTGGCGGCCTGTACCGGCAAGGGCATGCCATCCGGTGCCCCACGGCCCCACTCCTTAAGCCATTCCACCGGCCCCAGCTTGCCGTTTTGCAGGCGCATGTGGCGAGACCCGAAGTGGCCCGGCACCAGGGTGCTGGGACGAGTATCACGTGGCAGCCAGCCCAGGCGGCGGTACAGTTCCGCCACCAACTCCGAACAGAACCAGCCGCGCTGATCCGGGCGGCGCTGAAAGCCGGTGAGCACATCCATGACATTGCACAGCACATAGTTCTTGTAGGGGCGGTGCAGCAGGCGTCGAACCAGCCTCTCCAGCAGTCGCTGCTGGTGCGGGTCAAGGGAGGGACCGTAACGGCGGCGCAGGGCCACACTGCCCGGGTAATCAGCCAGCTTGTTTCGCAATGGCACCAGGGCCACCCCCGCCACCGGCCGCCCCAGCGTCACGTCCGGTGATTCACTGAGAGTGGTGGATTCCAGTACCAGCGGCTCGGCGCAACCGGGCCGGTAGACCACCATGCCGATGTGGCTCCAGGGGCTACGGGTAAAGACCCGTATGACCTCGCTGGTCACACCACGGCCGGAGAACAACAGCAAATCGCCGGTGCGCGGTGGGCAAGCAGAATCCAGAGTGAGTGTCATTGCAGACGTTCCTGGTTTTCTGATCGATCCCGTTGCTGCAACGCTAGGCCCGGCGAATGACAGATCGCTGACAGGAACATCACGGTTTGGTGAAGAACTGCCCGAATCTCTACAGCGCCGCTGCAGGAGCTTGCTTGCAAGCGAACATCAGCCTTGATCTGCCAACCCCGATGCCTGCAAGCAGCCTCCTGCAATGAATCAACCTGCAAGTAACGTAGCCCTTCGCTGTCGCTCGGATTCGCACCTCAAAAGGCTGTGCTCACTTCGCTCACCCCTCCCGGCGTTACTCCGGCTACGCTCCGTTCCTGCAGCGGCTCCGCAACTACCCGGTCGGACATCTGGCCTGCGGTGTCGTCACATTTCTGTTATCTCCCACCGTTATCATCAGCCACACTTTGCACGTCTTTCCCTGCCCCCTCGCCTATGGAAGAAAAGCTGTATCTGCTGCAACGCCACCTCCCGGAAATGCTGGATCTGGAAGCGCTGCTTCGTGAGGGAGAACGGCATTTGCGGGTCAGCACCGTGCATCAGGTCCCCATGGGTGAGCTTTCCCTGCCGGTGAAAGTGATCGAGATCGGTTCCACTTCACCGCGCGTGCCGGTGATCGGCTTCTTCGGTGGCGTGCATGGCGTGGAGCGCATCGGCAGCCAGGTGCTCATGTCCTGGCTGCATACCCTGATCCACCGACTGCAATGGGACGACCAGTTACACCGCCGTCTGGAACAGGTACGGCTGGTATTCATGCCCATGATCAATCCCGGCGGCATCTGGAAGCGCACCCGCAGCAACCCCAACGGCGTGGACCTGATGCGCAACGCCCCGGTGGATGCCATGGGCAAGGTCCCGTTTCTGGTGGGCGGCCATCGCATCAGCCGGCACCTGCCCTGGTACCGGGGCAAGAGCGGCGCACCCATGGAACCGGAAGCCCAGGCACTGATTCGCGTGGTGCGGGAAAAACTGTTCGACGCACCATTTTCCATGAGTCTGGACTGCCACAGCGGCTTCGGGCGCCGGGACCGTATCTGGTGCTGCTATGCCCGCAGCCACCGCCCTATTCCCCATATCGGCGATGTATTCCGGCTCAAGCAGGTTTTCGAGCAGACCTACCCGCATCATCACCCCTACCTGATCGAACCCCAGTCGGTGAACTACACCACCCACGGCGATCTCTGGGACTATCTGTATGACGATGCCCAGGAACGCGTGCCGTCCCATACCTTCCTGCCCTTCACGCTGGAGATGGGTTCCTGGTTGTGGGTGCGCAAAAACCCCCGACAGATGCTGGATTTCTTCGGCTACTTCAACCCGGTGATCTCCCACCGCCATCACCGGGTGCTCCGTCAGCACCTGCCCTTTTTCGAGTTTCTCACCGCCATGACCGCCAATGCCGGTAGCTGGCTGCCCACTCCGTCCGAGCGCAAGGCACTGACCCGCCAGGCAATCCGTCACTGGTTCAGCGAAGAGGACTAAGAACCGAATCTGGTCACAATCACACCGACTAAAGAAGCCTCCCTCCCCCGCCCCCGTTGGAGCGTTGCTTGCAAAGCGAAAGGGTAGCGCGATACCCAGAGCGTCGCTTTGCGAGCAAAGCTCCAACGAAACCCCGGCGTGAGCCCTATCGAGGCCATGCGAATCTGGCCTCGCACTTGCATTGCTCCTGCCCATGCACAAGGTTGGGTCATTCCTTCCCCTGCCTTACACTTGCCAAAACCCGAACAGGAACCGTTTCATGAAATACCTTGCCCCCGCTTGCGTGATCCTGCTGGCCGGCTGCCAGCATCTGAGTTACCACCCCCCCAGCGGTGACAACACGGCCGAGCTCACCTTCACCAGCAACAATACCGCCGCCCAGCCGGTGGTATGCGTTCCCGGCGAAGGTTTTGAATCCACCGAATACGCCCTGGCCCAACAGCCACTGGGCGGCGATGCCCTGAATGACCTGCTGGAAACCATGAAGAAGAGTCCGGAGGTAACTACCACCATTGCCGCATCAAGTCAGAGCCGTATCGGTGTCAGCTACAATCAGCGCAAGGCCAACGGTCAGCGGGATCGTTGCAAGGTTGCCGTGCAGTTCGAGTCGCAGGCGGGCCAAGCCTATACCGCGCATTTCATCTACGACAATGACCAGTGCGGCCTGTCCCTGAGCCATGCGGACGGCAGCCCGGTGGATGCGGTCAGAACCGACTGGCAGTGCCCATAAAAAGCGCACCATGGCGGTGCATCGCACCAACGGCGAGCACCGCCAGGTATATTTCCCCTTTATTAACGCCTCCCCCTCTTACCCAAATTACATCAACTCTTTGTTTTTTATAGATAAAAAATAATTGGCACGGACTCTGCAATAAATCCGGTGAGCCAATAAGGCGGTGCGTCACTTGCGCACATTGAACAAATTACGACTTGTTAAGAGGGTTGCACATGAAAAACGTATTTGGTCTGAAGAAAACGGTTATTGCTTCAGCTGTTGCCGCAGCCAGCGTGATGGCTCCTGCCATTGCCTCCGCTGAAATCAGCGGTAGCCTGGGCATTGCCAGCATGTACCTGTGGCGTGGTCAGGACGTATCTGCGGGTACCGCCAATATTTCCGGCAGCCTGGACTACACCACCGACATGGGCTTCTATGCAGGTACCTGGGTTTCTTCTGCCGGTACCGCTGTTAACGCTGACGGCACCACTTCTACCGAAACTGATTTCTACGCCGGTTTCGGTGGTGAAGCAGGTGGCCTGAGCTACGACATTTCCTACATCACCTATGTGTACCCTGAATATGATGTAGGCGCTGGTGAACTCGGCGAAGTCATTCTTGGCCTGGGCATGGGTGGCTTTAGCGCAACCCTGTACAGCTATGCGGGCTGGGAGCGTAACGCCTCTGATGGTGACGGCTCCACCGACATGACCTTTGGTGACGACAACTACCTCACCCTGGGCTACGAGTACGAAGATTTCGGCTTCCTGGTGGGTTCCTGGATGTACGATGCCGACGATCAGGACTACACCCACATCGATCTGAGCTATTCACCGGTTGAGAACCTGACCTTCACCGTATCCAAAGTGGTAGATAGCGATGAGTTCGCTGGCGTAACCGACGATCAGGATCCGCTGTTCGTGGTCGGCTACTCTTTCGATATCTAAATCGGAAAGTATAAAGGGCGACCACGGTCGCCCACCTTTTCAACGCCGCGGGGCTCTCCCTGGTCCTCGCAAACACGCAAGCAACCCCGCGGCGTTTTTTTAACTCTCATCCTTGCAGTTCCACCTCACGACAAATCTGCCGTCAGTCTTCTCTAGAAAAATACACCGTCAGCACATCGTGATCGGAAACCGGTGAAACGCCATCCGAACCATAGAGGCTGTCGTACCGTCCGGCATTAACACGGCTGACCGCCGCTCCCTTTATCCGCTCAACCAGACCCGGCGTCACCCAGATATGATCCAGCGCCTGGGGACGGCAGCGATAGCGAAAACTGTAACGCTCCTCTTTCGGCAAGGTTTGCCAGACGTTGATCAGCCCGCTTTGCTGAAAACGCTCATAACTGGCGGAAAAGCGCCCCGCATTCCAGGTGGTATTGAAATCGCCAGCCACAATCAGTGGGCCGCCCCGGGATTTCGCCCAATTGGCCAGCAAGGCGGATTGCGTCTGACGTTTTTCATGGACGCGCCGCTGACGCAGATCGCGGGCACTGCGCAAATGGACCACCACAACCTGAACCGGCCAGGGCGCGCTCAGCGTGACCTGTAATGGCGGACGGGAAAACAGGGGGTGACCGTGAAATTGCTGGGCGGCGAACAGGGAGGACACCGACTCCACCGCCACCGGGTCGCGGTACAGCAAGGCCACATCCATGCCCGACGGATCATTGCCTTCTTCCAGTACCGCCCGGTAACGCAGCCCCCGGCGCCGCAACGCCTCGACAACCCGCTTCAGCAGACCGATATTTTCCACTTCCTGCAGAGCCAGAAGCTGGGGCGCCTGCAAAGGGCCGGCGATAAAATCCGCCACCGCGCGAAGACGCTTTTCCAGCACCGCTGGCGGCACCGGATCATCCAGGTCGCTGTCCTTGTCGCTGTCGCGCAATCGCCAAAGGTTCACGGTGGCCAGCGACCACTGGTCCGCTTCGGCCGCCGGCACGCCCCGGGGAGACGCCAGGCCACGACAATCCGCCGACAGGATCGCAGGAAAAAGAAAAAGGAAAACGATCAGTAAGTAGCGCATTGGCGCAGTCTATAAGGCACAGACAGGGCACAACAGAGGTAAAGTCTCAAACAGCGGTAGGAAAGCGGCGGACGATGCCCGCCCTGCAGCCCTGATCGCCAGGGGATATTCGCGTGCAAGCGTGTTTTGCGCCCGAAATATACCCGCTTCGCGCCTTGCTGTTTCCATACAATTCTACGAAGACCCCAAAAAAAAGCCCGCCGGAGAGGCGGGCAAGGGGTATACGAACAACAGAATCAGGGTCGGTAGACCACCTTCAGGTCGGCTGTCACCTGCGAGGCATCCAGGTAACCGATGAAGTTCCGGTTGCTGCCAAGCAGCATGACCATCTCGCGATAGCTGGAGACTTCCCGGGGCGGCATACCGCGGCCGGTAAAGATCATCCGCGCCCAGTAACTTTTCATCTGCTCGGGGCTCTTGCCGAGCACCTGCTGATAAAACGCCTTGCGATCACGGCTGCTGGCCGGCAGGTCCAGCGACTTCAGGCTGACACCGGAGACCCGGCGGGTCTGACCGTTGAAAATCTGGCGGACCTCGTCCTGGGTCAGTGCATCGAGTTCGCTCCCTGCGGAAACCACAACCACCGGCTCGGCATGCACAACCGCCGCCACCATCAGGAGCAATGAAAGCATTATTTTTTTCATTTTCATCTCTCCTTAAAACACCAGGTCCGCGCTGAGGCGTACAACCGAAGCGTTATCGTCTTCGAAGGTACCATCCGTCACAAAGAAGCCCGTTGTGGTTACCTCTTCATCAGAGAAGTCATAGTAGTAGCTGTACTCAGCTTTCAGGGCGATGGCATCGGTGAGGGAATAGCGAACACCGCCGGTCCAGCTCTTCTGTCGCTCCGCCAGACCATCTTTGATCGGGCCCGGCAAGGTGTCATCCAGGTCCTTGGGAGTCACCTCTGCCCAGGTAACCAGCGGCATCCATTTGCCCAGGTATTTACCCACGCTCACATAACCGCTCTGGCTGCTGGGGTACCAGTTACCAAAATCCAGACTCGCCACTTCTGCCGACATGAACCAGCTACCGTCGTCATACTGCAGGCCAAGCCCGGCGAAATAGGTATAAACCTCGTCAAAAGTCAGCCCCAATAGCGGCGCGGGAGGAATCAGGGCATTGAGATCGTCCTGACTGACGGTGACATCGGCAGCCGAATAGGCGGCTCTCACCGTCCAGTCCCGCCAGCGGCTGGTCAGGTTCACCCCCGCCAGGTCATCGGCCTGAAACTGGGCATGACCGGTACGGGGGCCACCGTCAACGGTGCTTGACCCCCAGAAGCCTGTCAGGCGGTGTGATAACGGGCCAGTATTGAAAGACCAGGCGGCTTCCACTGCCTCCATGGTTTTGATCGGCGCGAGCTGGTAAACCTCGGCAGGCAACGATACCCAGGGGTAGGCATACCCCACATCCACATACTGCGAATGGAGGTAGAAAGGCGCCACGATACGACCTGCCTTGACGCTAACCGTATCGGTCAGATCGTAATCCAGATACGCCCACTGGATTTCCGCATCGAAGTCCTCTCCACCGGAGCCATATAACTGAACAACCGCCTCCGCCCTGTCGTTCAGACGGGCATTGAACTGGACACCGGCGCGGGTCAGGGAGTCATGGCTCCACTTGTCCTCGGAACCATCGATATAGGCAGCTTCCCCGGCCGTGGTATCCGCTTCGGCGCGGCTCATGCCGGCAGAGAGAAAGCCATTGATGCGAATACGGTCCGGCTCGCTAAGCTGGCTTTCGAATTGCTGTTTTTCCAGTTGCTCGAGCCGCTGCTCGTAGTCCTGAAGTTTCTTCTCGACGTCACTCTCCGAAGTGTCTGCCCAGACCGGGCCGACGCTCAGGGAGGCGCCCAGCATTACGGATAATGCTTTTCTCATAGGTCCCCCACGCATTATTCGTCGTTATTACCAAATCATGACTACGACGAAAGCATGGCATTATCCGTGATTTCTCCGCTGATTCAACTGTCAGAAGGGGACGAACGCTTTACCGGGAACACCGTGCAGGCCGGTTCTCCTTTCTTGACCAGAAAACAGACTTCCACCTCTTCCCCCTCGGCGGGAACACGCTCGAGCTGCATCAACATCAGGTGATTGCCACCCGGCGCCAGAGACACGGCCTCGCCTGCCGCAATGGCAAGATGGTGCAGATGGAACATCTTTTTGCTGCCATCCTCCAGCGTCTTCATGCCATGGAGCATGGCGTGGTCGGCGATGTCGGTCTTTGCCCCGGTCACCGTCACCGTCTCGTCGCCGGTGTTGGTGAGGGTC
>JAKSCQ010000188.1 GCA_022360555.1 Pseudomonadales bacterium | reverse complement strand
TCCGGCACTTCGGGCCAACCGGATTTGAGAAGTGTTTGGGATTCAGGGGCGGGACACCGGTGGGGGTGAGAGTGGAAAGTCACCGGCATGACGATGGCACTGCACGGGAGAGCTGGGCGAGTCTTTACGGCGTTTATTGTCGAGCGACGCCAGCGGTGGCGAGGGTTTCGTCCATCGGGCGCCTTCGTCCTACCTTGTTACATTTGACATACTGGCGAGAATGTCGGGGTTCAGATAGGCTCGGGTGAATTGAATAAAAAAACACCACAACAGAACAATAATCCCGGGAGAGAGTGGGACCATGGATATTCTCCAGCTGCTGGTCAGCGGGGTCGCGAACGGCTGTATCTACGGGTTGTTGGCGCTGGGCTTTGTGCTGATCTACAAAGCGTCAGAAGCCGTCAACTTTGCCCAGGGCGACATGATGATGCTGGGTGCTTTCCTCGGCATCACCTTCATTAACGCGAGTTACGCCGACCTGCCATTTCTGATCGGCATTACCTTGGCCGCCTTGTTGCTCGGCTTGTTTGGCTATCTGCTGGACAGGCTGGTGTTACGGGCCATCTTTGGCCAGCCGCAGTTTGCCATGGTGATTCTCACCATCGCCCTGGGTTTCCTGATGCGCTTCGTGGCCGGGGTGATCTGGGGCCATGATCCGTCTTCACTGGAAACCCCGTTTGTCGGCAAGGTCTGGCAGCTGGGCGAGCTGATAATTCCGGTTGTGGATGCGGTCATCATCTGCACCACCGTGGCGTTGACCGCCATCCTGTACTTCTTCTTTGCGCGTACCCGCCTGGGGGTGGCCATGCAGGCCAGCAGCCAGAACCAGATGGCGGCGTACTACATGGGGATTCCTGTCAAACGCATCAATGCCATCGTCTGGGCGCTGTCCGGGGTGGTGGCCGCCATTGCCGGGGTGATGTTTGCGGCCAAGGGCGCGGTGGAACCTTCTGTTGGCCTGCTGTTCGGTATCAAGGCCTTTGCCGCGGCGGTGATCGGGGGGCTGGGGTCGCTGCCTGGCGCCCTGCTGGGCGGCTTGCTGGTGGGTATTGTCGAGCCCTTTGCGGGCCGGTATCTGCCTTCCGGGGCTGGCCAGGTTGCCCCCTATGCGTTGATGTTGCTGGTGCTGATCCTGCGCCCCGGCGGCCTGTTCGCGCAGATCAGCCAGAAGAAGGTGTAAGCCCATGAGCAACCGTTTCAAGAGTCGCTACGACGACGATATCAATTTCTTCGAAGGGCGCTGGCACCTGTTCCTGTATGCCATGCTGATGGCGGTGCTGCTGGCCGCCCCCTGGGTGCTTGGCACCTACTATTTGGGGGAGCTCACCGCGGTGCTGATCTGGTCCCTGGCGGGGCTGGGCCTGATGCTGATCAGCGGCCATACCGGTCAGGTCAGTCTGGGGCATGCGGCCTTCATGGCCATTGGCGCCTTTACCAACCTGGCACTGATGGAACAGGGCTGGCACTTCCTGCTGGCCCTGGCGGCCAGTGCGGTGCTCGCCGGCCTGGCCGGGGCCATCATCGCCCGGCCTATCCTGCGCATGAGCGGCATTTACCTGGCCATCGCCACCCTGGCGTTGAGCATTATTCTCGAAGACGTGGCGATCATGGCCGAGCCGGTGACCGGTGGCGTGGCCGGGGTGTTTGCGCCGCCGATCCAGTTATTCGGCATGGAGATTGATCGCTACGCCGCCCCCGAAGCCTTTTACTACATCTGCCTGGCGGTGGTGGTACTGGTGACCCTGGGCTATCTGAACCTGCTGCGCAGCGCTTCCGGGCGGTCTTTCCTGGCGGTGCGCGACAGCGAGGTCTCCGCCCGTGCCCTGGGGGTCAACGTAACTCGGGCGAAAACCCTGTCCTTCAGTCTCTCCTGTGCCATCACCGGCCTGGCCGGAGCGCTCTATGCCCACCTCGCCCAAGCGGTGAACTATGAAAGTTTCCTGGTGCTGATTTCCATCACCCTGTTGCTGCAGGTGGTGATCGGCGGGCTAGGCTCGGTGCATGGCGCCTTCTTTGGCGCCATTGTGGTGGTGCTGCTGCCGCAGTTGATCGCGATAGCCGGTGATTACCTGGATAGCACGGCGGGGATTTCCATCGCCGCCTACCCGGGCCTGGACATGGCCCTGTTCGCGCTGCTCATCCTGCTGATGGTGATTTACGAGCCGCGTGGCCTCTATGGCGTCTGGTTCAAGGTGCGCACCTGGATGCAGCTATTTCCGCTGTATCGCAAGGGGATGTTCCGCCGGACACGGACTTACCTGAAAACGGAGCGCCAACGATGAGTCTGTTACAGGTAAAGGATCTCTCCATTTCTTTCGGCGGGGTCAAAGCGGTGGATGGTGTCAGCTTCACCGTGGAGCCCGGCGAAGTGTTCACCCTGGTCGGCCCCAACGGTGCCGGCAAGTCCACCATTTTCAACCTGATCAGTCGGCTCTATGAACCCAGTGCCGGGCAGATCATCTTTGACGGCCAGGACATCACCGGCCTGCCGGCCCACAAGGTGGCGGGGCTGGGCATCGCCCGGACCTTCCAGAATATCGAGTTGTTCGATCATTCGTCAGTGCTGCAGAACCTGCTGATTGGTCGTCATTGCCGCCGCAACACCCGCTGGTTCGAGGAACTGCTGTTCCTGCCCAAGGTGCGGCGCAGCGAGCGCGAGCATCGCCTG
>JAKSCQ010000231.1 GCA_022360555.1 Pseudomonadales bacterium | reverse complement strand
TTGGTTCGACCGTTATCTCAAACTGCCAGGCGAAAAAGGCTACGCAGATGCCGATGATCGCCTACTGAATGACAGCTTGTTCCGCGACAGAATGAGTTGGTATTACCCAAGCAAAAGGGCATATAGAGGACGGGATGGTCGTTTCCATAGCTGCGAGTACATAGCGACAGGTTGTTAGGCATTCTCAGTCTTGCGGGCTGGCTTGCCCCTCAGCAAAAGATAAAGAGGGGGCGAAATTTTGATCGTGTATATCCATCGATCAAAAAAATGCAACGACGAGTACGGGCCAGCCTGTTAGCGATTACCGTTCTCCGGTAATACACCAAACCGTCGTGCCAGTTTTACGGCCTGCACCTTCTTGCCTTCATTCAGGGCTTACTCAATGGCATCCGCCGCGCTCTGTTCTCCTTGCTGGCGCAGGTTGGCAATCAGTGCGTTCCAGTCAGAAATGAGGTCTTTTTGTCCGTCCATTTTGGCTTCGAAAAGCGTGCGGGGTTAATGATGGTCCGCAGTCCATCGTGATGGTGGCATTCCGAACCAGCGGGTAAACGCCCGTGAAAAGGCGCTCAGATCCGCATAGCCGAGCAGGTCGGAAAGTTGAGTGACTTGCAGGTTGGAGTCCTGCAAATAACGTAGTGCCATTTTCTGTCGCGTCTCATCCAGCACCGCTTGAAAGGACGTGCCGGAATCACTGAGCCGTCTTTGCAGGGTGCGGCGGCTCATGGCCATGCACCGGGCAATGTGGTCCACGGTCACCCGTCCCTGTGGCAGCAGGTCGCGGAGCAGGTTGCTCACATAGCCGGGCAATTCCAGATCCGTGAGGTTCTGCATGGTGTCCAGATGTTCCCGGATCAAACGGTGCAGGGTCGGGTCGGCCTGGCTGAGTGGCAATTCCAGTTCTGCCGGTTTCAGGAGCAGGGCCGTGGTATCGCTGTTGAACCGGGGGGAGACGCCCAGCACTTTCTGATAGGCCGCGAGGGGCGCCTGCCGGGCGTGTTCAAGCAGCATGGGGTGGGGGTGCCAGTTTTCTCCCATCAGTGTCTGCAGCAGCTTGCGGCCAACCCCCAGTGCCAGTTCCGCGCCCTGGTTGATGCCGGGCTGGCCCGGCTCCAGCACCCGGTAGGCGAGCTGGACCTGGTCACCGTACGCACTGACCTCCACGTGGGCGGCGCCCATGTGCAGATGGAAATACTGCTTGAGTTCAGTGAGGGCCTCGCCAACCGTGCGTGCGTTGTTAAGCAGGTACAGGATCGGCCCGAAGATCGATACCCCCTGGCTGAGTCCCAGCTTCAGGCCGAACAGCGGGTCGCCGCTGCGCGCCGCGCTCAGTTTCAACAGCTCCAGAAAACGCCGGTAGGACACCAGGCCCTGAAGGTTGTCCAGGGTGTTCTCCGGCAGGCCAGCATCACGCAGCAGCTCGGTATGTGACAGCCCGTATTCGGCAACCAGGGTGTCGAATCCATACAGTGCGGATGCCCTTGCAAAGTCCTGCATGGCGTTTTTCCTTGGCCCTGCCAGTTGTGGTTGTTCTGGCACCAAATGCTAAATCATTGGCGCACTTTATCAAGTTCGTGGCCTGGCAGCGGTGCATGATGGCTTTCCGATACAAACAACATCATTTCAGGGAGAGCCAACATGCTACCGATTACCGTTAAAGATCATGACAGCCTGCTGACGCTGAACAACAACGATATGCCGGTCTACAAGGACATCATGGTCCCGGGCCTGGACGTTCAGCCGCAGTTCATCGACATCAACCGTGGTATCTGGGTGCTGCGTGTGATGTTCCACCCTGGCGTGCGTCTGCCCATGCACTACCACACCGGTACGGTTCACCTGTGGACCTTGTCCGGTAAGTGGAACTACGTCGAGTACCCGGATCAGCCGCAGACTGCGGGTTGCTACCTGTTCGAGCCGGGCGGCAGCATCCATACCTTCAATGTGCCGGAAGACAACACTGAAATCACCGACACCCTGATGCTGGTGGAAGGTGCCAACGTGAACTTCGACGAGAACGGCGAATACCACAGCATTCTGGATGCCAACTCCATCACCCTGCTGATCGAACAGTACATCCAGGAAAACGGTCTAGAGCCGGCCACCTACATCAAGCCGTCCATGCCGGACTACGCGCCGAATATCAAAGGCTGATGCGGACCGGTAGCCATACGGTTGTATGGCTACCGCGGTCTGAAACGGGAGAGTGGATATGACAACAACAATGCCAGTCGGCCACCACGGACAGCAGCCCGAGGTACCGAAATCCGTCTTCGTGACCGGCGCAGGCGGTTTCATTGGCCGGGCCATCATGGCGCGCTACACGGCGCTGGGCTGTGAGGTGCGTGGCATGGACCTGCAGCCGGATGAAAGCGCCGGTATCGTGGCCGGTGATATCACCGATCCCGCCGGCTGGGCAGAGCACGCCAAAGGCTGTGACCTGTTCATCCACACCGCAGCGGTGGTCAGCCTGGCGGCACAGTGGCCGGCGTACCGCAAGGTCACCGTGGAAGGTACCCGCAATGCCATCAAAGTGGCGGTGGCCGCCGGGGCAACGCGTTTCGTGCATTTCTCCTCCATCGCGGCGCTGGGGTATGACTACCCGGATGGCGCGGATGAAACCTGGCCGGTGGTTATCGGCGATGAATACCTTTACGGCGTCGCCAAGGGGGCCAGTGAGCATGTAGCGCTGGCGGCCCATGCCGCCGGCGACATCGATGTCACGGTGATTCGCCCCGGTGACGTTTATGGCCCCGGTTCCCGCGCCTGGTTGATCGAGCCGTTGAAGATGGCCAGAGCGGGCCAACTGATCCTGCCGGACAACGGCCAGGGCATGTTTACCCCGGTCTTCATTGACGACCTGCTCGACGGGATCATGCTCGCCGCTGGTCTGGAAGCCGGCAAGGGGCAGATATTCATCCTGTGGGGTGGCGAGTCGGTGTCCTGCAAGGAATTCTTCAGCCACCACTGGCGCTGGGCGGGCCGTCAGGGTTCCCCGCGCAGCCTGCCTCTCAAGGCGGCGCTGGCGCTGACAAAAGGCATCTGGAAAGTGAATCAGATGCTCAAGCGCAATGATGAGGTAACACCGGATGCCATGTTGATGTTCACCCGCAAGGGCGGCTTTTCCATCGACAAGGCGAAGCGCCTGCTGGGCTATCAACCCAAGGTAAAACTGGCGGAAGGCATACGTCAGTCCGAAGCCTGGTTGAAGGCTTGTGGTGAACTGGAGGACAAGGCATGAACCACATCATGATTACCGGTGGCGGCAGCGGCCTTGGGCTGGGCATGGCGCGCCGTTATCTGGAGCGCGGCATTTCCGTCAGTGTGCTGGACCTGATGGTCAACAACGACAATCAGAACCTGCTGGACCAGGCCGCCAGTGCCGGCGGCAGTCACTGGGCTTTTTTTGAAATGGACATCACCGATGAGGTGGCGGTCTCCAGAGCTGTTGCCGCTGCGGTGGCAAAGTTTGGCGCCCCCGAGAAGGCCATTAACTCGGCTGGTGTGGCGATCAACAAGACCCTGGCAGACATGCAACCGGCAGAGTTCCGCAAAGTCATCGACATCAACTTGAACGGCAGTCTGCATTTTGCCTCGGCGGTGGTGCCGCATTTGAAGCAGGGCAGCCGCCTGGCACTGGTTGCCTCGTTGGCCGGTATTACCAGCAACTACGGTTACAGCGCCTACGGTGCCTCCAAGTTTGGCGTTGTGGGTCTGGCCACGGCACTGCGCTATGAGTATGAACCGCTGGGTATTCGTCTTAGCTGCATCTGCCCGCCAGAAGTTCACACACCGCTGGTGGACAAGGAGCGCCAGGAAGGCAACCCGATTTCCCTCGAGCTGAAGAAAACGGCGGGCTGTATGGAGCCCGATGTGGCCTGTGACCAGATCGTGGCAGGGCTGGATGCCGGCAAGTGGATGATCATCCCCGGTGCCCTGGGTAAAGTGACAGGGTTTGTGGCCCGTCATCTGCCCGGCTTGTTTAATGCCTACGTTCAAATGATGGTCAAGAAGTTGATGCGGCAACACCCGGTCAGCCGACCGACCTGATTTCCTGTCTCGCAAGATAGCGATACTCCGCTATGCCCCCGCGCCCGATGGTGCGGGGGCTTTTTTGGTTTCATCACGCATTTACGGGAATTGAGACTGGGTTGATGTGGGTGGTCTGACGTTTAAAAACAACCTGGTCCGCTTGATGTCGCCTGCGGCCGTTTCGCCGGACAGAACTCGTGTTACATGACAGAAGCGAATGGCCTCATTGCCGCTGTGACCTTGATCTACCCGTATCATCGCAGTAACCGTGCCTGTGCGGCCGACGCCACCCTTACATCGAATGAGTATTTTCAGTCTATAGACTGCCCACGTCAGATACCGTTGCGGGTCAGCATGATAGTTTCGAGAAACTGGATTAGTATGTGGCTGGGGAATAAATGGGGGTGCCACCGTATTGATTGGCGGGGCAGCCATTAAAGTGATATCGCTTATCGCGTCCATACAGGACGCTGTTTGATTACTCTCGGACCACATAATGACAACAACACTGCGCGACAGCCTGGTATGCCTGGTCGCCCTGATGGCGGCCGGCTGTGGAGGCGGTTCCTCATCCAGTGGCGGCGCTGACACGCAAGCTACAAGCAGCGTGCCAAACCAGGCCTGGTTTTATGACGCTGACGGCGCGCAGGTGGCGCGTATGCAGTTCCAATACCCGGACGACCTCACGATTAACGTACAGCTTCACTCTGTCGGGCCAGACATGACCTGGGATACCGGGGATGATACGTCGCACTCCTATCTGCAGTGCCAGTACATGTCGGCGCCGACCCCGTTGCTGCGCTACCCGGATCTGTATTTTCTCGGCATGGCGGGATCGGGTACGGGCGCTATTGGGCTGACTGTACTCGGTCTTTCGAATAATGGGCCGATGAAGTGCCCGGTGCGTAACGGCCGACGACTTCAGCAAGAGTCCGGTTTCGTAACCGGCCTGTTCATGCCTGGTTTGGACTTTGGTTACAGTTATCTGATTAATGCCGAACTTGAGCATTTTGGTGGGGCCGCAACGGAGGTGATCGACTACGAATTTGATGGTCTGGACACCACGGTTGCCGAGGTATTGGCGTTGTCAGAATTTACCTCTGATATCGACCTCTCGACGGTGGATGAACCTGATCTGCCCGCCATCGTCGACCACACGCAGACCAATACCGTCATCTTCGATGCCGATCAGCGCCCCCTGAGCATTGACCTCGCTGCCGATAGCACCTGGACCGCTGTGCTCGATGAGTACTGCATGGATGCTGATCCCATTGCTGTCTCAATCAAGCTTCTGAGGGGATGCTCCTCCGCCCATCAAACTCGGTCCTACCGCTACCTGGCTGATAGCGTCGAACAGGATACTCAACGCTACAACGGCTCAACGCCCGCAGACTTATATACCTATACCGCCACTCGCCTTGCCGACCGCGTGATCGTCCATCCTGGCACCGCCGATACCGACCCTGAGTCGGGGTGGTACTACGACTCCTATTTCTTCAATGTGTCAGAGCAAGTGACGGCTATGGTGCGGAGTTCGTACGGTGATGACGGGATTTGGGGTACAGAGGACGATGAGCAGCGAGATCACGAGACGTATCATTATGATCACAACGGCAGGCTGTCCGAAGTAGGCCGCTTCGGGGGAATATTACTGAAGTACGGTTACTACGACGATGGAAAATTAAAGCTGGTTGACGAAGTGGGTGGTCAGTCCGAGGTTCCCTCCAGGCGCACTCTGATCTCTTATCGTCAGGGTGTGCCTGCGAAGATTACCGTGCAGAGTCGTGAAGACGATGGGAATGATGGCTATGTGTTGCAAACGCGTATTGTGATGGAATTTGCGCCCAGCGAGGAAGACTGGGCCGAGCTGTTTTCACCCGTCCCTCTTATCCCTGAGTACTTGATGCCGCCCAGTATTGATGACCTGATGGGTTTCCAGCCGGTGAGATGATCAGAGGAGTGTAAGCGGCTCAGATGGGGCCGCTTTCATTTTTATAGGGCGGCTGTGCCTGTCAAAAATAAGGTGTGCAGTAACTTTGGCAGGCGGCGTGCTGTAAGTCACCAATTGCAGGCAACTTGTGCTCCATTTCGCACTAAGAAAAATATGAGAGAAATTGGTGGGCCCACCAGGACTTGAACCTGGGACCAATCGATTATGAGTCGACTGCTCTGACCAACTGAGCTATAGGCCCGAATACGTCGCCTGACGTGGGGTGCCCAGCGCCTGACGTTTGCCACATGTCTCATGCGGCCAAGGATTATAACGTGAATTCCTGATAGGGAAAGGTCGAACCTTTTTTATTATTTCCCCGGGCTGCGTCGCAGCCCGGGGCGTCTTGCTTCTGACGTTCAGCGCCCTTTACAGATCCCCGTCCAGGAAGCTGCGCAGGTGCTCGGAGCGAGAGGGGTGGCGCAGTTTGCGCAGCGCCTTGGCCTCTATTTGACGGATGCGCTCACGGGTCACGTCGAACTGCTTGCCCACTTCCTCAAGGGTGTGGTCGGTGTTCATGTCGAT
>JAKSCQ010000089.1 GCA_022360555.1 Pseudomonadales bacterium | reverse complement strand
TCCGTGGTCTTGCCTTCGGTTTCTTCCACTTCGTCCAGCTCGTAGTTGGCATCGTCATAGAAACCGGAGGGATAAAGCGCCGACGGTTTGCGGGTGCCGGTGAAGCCACCGTCCGGGAAGGCCGCGGCAAAGACCGTGCTGTCCGCATGCCGGGGTTCGTCTTCCTCGGCGGTGCTGTAACCCACCCGGAAATCGGTGATCCAGTCCCCCGCATAATGCTGGCCACCGAGCACCACGGAATTGATTTCCTGGGTTTCTTCCCGGTCCTTCAGCTCCTTTTCCACTTCCACCAGACCGGTCTGCCCCGGTTGCTGGGCGCTGTCGAAGGAAAAGATGTTGGCCTGGCGAACTTCATTGTCACGGAAACGGCTATGCAGGGTGCGCAGGTACAGGCTGGTGTCATCGCTGAGCAGGTAATCCATGTTCAACGCCACCCCGAGTCGCTCACGGGTGATGGTGTAATCGCGTTGTTCGAACTCCTCCAGCGCATTGCCCCCATCGAAATCCCAGGCGCCGCCGGTTTCCACATTATCGGAGCCGAAATCCCGTTCGCCCCAGCTCACCGCCCCGGCAATGCCGAAGTTCTTTTCCCCGTCACCGACAGAAAACTGGTTACTGGCCGCCACCGCCAGCTCCGGGCTGGTCTCTTCCGTGTTGTCGTCATAACTGCCGGCACCGCTGAGCGAGTAGAACAGGCCGTCACGATCAAAGGCGGACAGGGTGTCCACTTCCACGGTCCCGCCCAGGGAGTTGCCGTCCATGTCCGGCGTCAGCGTCTTGACCACGGTGAGCGATTCCAGCAGATCGGCGGGAATCACATCCAGGGCCACGGCACGACGCCCGGCTTCCGGCGCTGGCACCTGGATACCGTTAACCGTGACCGCGTTGAGATCCGGCGCTACACCCCGCACCCGGACGAAACGCCCCTCGCCCTGGTCACGTTCGATGGAGACACCGGGCAGACGCTGCAGCGACTCCGACACATTGGCATCAGGAAAGTCACCGATGTCATCCGCCTGAGTGGTGGTCTCGATATTGTCGGCCGCTTTCTGCTTTCTCAGTGCCTTGTCCACACTGGCGGCCTGACCGATGACCTCGATCTTTTCCAGTTCATTGCTGGCTGCCGTATCGTCCGCCAACAACGGTGTGGTCGCCAGCGCAATGGCCGTGGCCAGAACGGTGCGTGTAAAGGTGCGATTCAATGCGGTGTGACTGGACATCATTTCCCCCGGGCAAGGCCCTTGCGAATTGGCAATGCCCGGCACGGTAGGCAGCCCCCGTGTCACTTCTGTTACAGCCTTTGCCGCTATCGCCGCAAAACCGGGGTTTGCGGCGCTCATCACGCGCCACTTGAGCTAATCGCACCCCGTTGCGACAAGACCAGACAGGGCCTAGCCCCCGCCACGAACGGTTTTTTCTGCTTTTCGGTTCACTTGTCTGAGCTGATCGGACCGCCGGACCGGTTTGGCGCCCATTCATCAAAATGACACAAGCGGCGCGTAGGAGTGCCCACATCAACCGCAAAGGACGCCTGATGTGAAACCTCTGCTGACACTGCACTATCGCTCCCTGCTGGCCGTGGTGGTGATCGCCAACCTGGTGTTGCTGCTGAACCTGGGCGCCGGGGACATCAAGCCCTGGAATGCTATCGTCTGGCTGGATATCGCCGGGGAAGGTGGCGCGGCGCTGCTGTCGCTGATCTGGATCGGCCTGATTCTCAACAGCCGGCCAACCGGCCGCGTCACACGGCTGCTGGTGGCCGGGCTGACGGCCATTTTCCTGGCCTACTGGCAGGATGTGCTGGATGAATTCATTCAGTTACCCGCGGCCATAACCTGGGACCATTGGCTGGAATCCGGCGCCATGCCGCTGGGCATGATATTGCTGACACTGGGCATCTATCACTGGCACCGGGAACAGCAAGCCATCAACCGGCAACTGCTCAAGCGCGAACGTATTTTCCGCGAACACCGCAGCTTTGATCCGCTGACCCCGCTCAGTGGTGCCCACTATTTGCGTGAGCAGCTCACCCTGGAACTTCAGCACCCGCAACAGCCGGTGTCGCTGATCATGATCGACCTGCACTGTTTCGATCACAGCCGGCGGCTGCTTGGCAACGCCGACAGTGACCGGCTGCTGCGCGAGCTGAGCGAACTGCTGGTGCTGAACCTGCGCCAGCAGGACCTGCTGTGCCGCTATGCCGGAGACCGTTTTGCCGTGGTATTGCCCGCCACCGAGCGCACCGTGGCCGACAAACTGGGGCAGGAACTGAAACAGGCCGCCGACAGTTTTGCCTTCAAGACCCGGCGGGGCGAAACCCATGCGGTGAGCGTGCATATCGGGCTGGCGGTGTCTCACGATGACGATGCGCAGACACTGATCGAGCGCGCCAACCGCGACCTGGCCCGCACCCTGCCCCACCGGCACCAGGCCGCCTGACCATGGCCGGCTACCTGTCCGACCAGCATTTCATTGCCGCCCACCACCTGCCGGCGGCACTGATTGATCTGGCCCAGGATCAGGGCGAGGACCTGCATCGCCTGTTGCGCCATACCGGACTGTTCCGGGAACAGTTGATCCGCGGCGAAGCCCGTGTCAGCGCCCGCGAGTACTTGCAACTGATCCATAACACCCGGCAGCGACTCGACGACCCGGAGCTGGCATTCCGCTATGGGCAGCGGCTGTTCCCCGGTCACTATGGCGCGGTCAGCTCACTGCTGGGCAATGCCGGGTCACTGGCCCAGGCCCTGTCGGTATTCACCGACTTCCCCGCACTGATCTCCCCACTGCTGGCAAGCCGGCTCACCCTTACCGACGAGTACCTCTGCCTGCAATGGCTGGACAGTTGCGGGGCCGGTTCACAGTGGCGCTTTCTGGTGGAGGCCGCCATGACCGGAGTCGCTTCGGTGACGCGCTGGCTGAGCGGCAGCCCCCTGCCGTGGCGTTTTCAGTTCAGCTACCCCTGCCCGCCCTGGCCCGAACAGTATCAGGTGCATCTGGGTGAGCCGCTGCACTTCGCCGCCCAGATGGACGCCATGATTCTGCCCCGCCATTATCTGGATCAGCCCTGGCCCCAGAGGGCCCCGACCGCCTGGCTGGCCGCCCGCCAGGAATGTGAGCGGCAACTGTCGAATAGTGGTGCTCCCTACAGCTTTCGCCACAGCCTCTACCGTTTCCTGCAAAGCCGCCCGGCCGATCCGCCGTCCCTGCAGGAAAGCGCCGACCACATGGCCTGCAGCGCCGCCACCCTAAAGCGGCGGCTTGCCCAGCAGGGCTGCCACTACCAGCAGCTCCTGGATGAGGTGCGACTGCATCAGGCCATCCTCTGGCTGCAATTCCATGGCTACAGCACCGAGCAGGTCTCCCGGCAGCTCAATTTCTCGGATACCACCAATTTTCGCCGCTCCTTCAAGCGCTGGTGCGGGCTCACGCCTGCCGCCTGCCAGCGGATCCTGGCCATTGCCATGGGGGCGCCAAACGGCGGCTGATTGACAATGCCTTTCACCAGGGCAGGCAACGAATGACTTGCATCCTGTCAGCGTCCTTTCAAGAATAAGTGTGAAGATGTCGGAGGTTCCCGGCATCAAGCCGTGTTACAACCGATTTGCGACGGGCAGCCGGGGAACCTCTGGGCAACGCCTTGCGTGCCCAGAGGTTCCCCGGGCAGTCGCCCATAACAGACTCCCGCAAGGAGGCGTTATGTCCGGTCTGCAACACCCTCAACCGGTACACCATACCCAGGCTCCCCACGTCCACCGTGGTATCACCGGTCGCGTGCGCGATGTGCTGGAAGCGGCGGATGTGCGCATCAACGGCAGCCGTCCCTGGGACATGCAGATTCACCACCCCCGTACCCTCACCCGCATTGCCCTGCAACGCTCCATTGGCCTGGGCGAGTCCTACATGGATGGCTGGTGGGACTGCGACGCCCTGGACGAGCTGTTCCGGCGCCTGCTGCGCCATGGGGCCAACCGTGTCAGCCACGCCTGGTTCCAGAGTGCCCTGCAATGGGTGGGCCAGTGCCTGTTCAACCGGCAAAGCCTGTCCCGCGCCCGGCAGGTGGCCCTGCAACACTATGATCTGGGCAATGACCTGTTCGAGGTAATGCTGGACCCGACCATGAGCTACAGTTGCGGCTACTGGCGGCTGGCCAGCAACCTGACCGACGCGCAGACCGCCAAACTGGACCTGATCTGCCGCAAGCTGGAACTGCAACCGGGCATGACCCTGCTGGATATTGGCTGTGGCTGGGGCGGACTACTGGAACATGCCTGCCGGCATTACGGTGTCAGCGGGGTGGGGGTCACCTTATCGAAGGAGCAGGCCGCACTGGCCAGACAGCGCTGTGCCGCACTGAAGACCGATATCCGCATTCAGGATTACCGCGAGCTGGACGGCCAGTTCGACCGGGTGGCATCCGTGGGGATGTTCGAGCATGTGGGCCGCAAGAATTATCCGGTCTTCATGGAAACCTGCGCCCGTCTGCTCAAACCCGACGGCCTGATGCTGCTGCACACCATCGGCAACAACCTCACCAGCAGCCACCATGATCCGTGGATCGACAAATACATTTTCCCCAATGGCGAACTGCCTTCCAGTG
Source organism: Pseudomonadales bacterium (assembly GCA_022360555.1). Taxonomy (GTDB): domain Bacteria; phylum Pseudomonadota; class Gammaproteobacteria; order Pseudomonadales; family Alcanivoracaceae; genus Alcanivorax. Next base: position 7,655 of record JAKSCQ010000089.1, on the reverse strand, counting down.
CCCAAATCTCACGGGCGGCGGAGGACTGGTTCGTGGCCGAGGACATGCACAACTTTGGCGCCGACTATGCCCGTACCCTGCGCGCCTGGGACCGCAATTTCGTCAGCGGCTGGCCGCAACTGGCCGAGCGTTACGGGGAACGTTTCTACCGCATGTGGCGCTATTACCTGAATGCCTGTGCCGGTGCCTTCCAGGCCCGGGACATCCAGCTATGGCAGTGGGTATTCAGCCATGCCGGTGGGCGGGAAAAGGTCTACACGGCGCCGCGCTGATCCCTCAGGTAGACGGGCAGGTCTTGCCGCCCGGCGGCGGCGACAATGACGCCAGACACAGCACCGGCTCACGCCCCAGGGTTCGGTCCAGCAATAACGGCCAGACCGCCGGGTTAGCCATGGGGCGCGGCAAGCGCTCACTGACCCGGGGTTGCCAGCGCTGGCCCGCGGCCTCGGCCAGCACAAACTGGAAGGGGTGCAGACCCGGTACGCCCAGGCGAATGTCCGTGGCCACCAGCCGGTCTTGCTGCGAGTGAATCGTTACAAACCCGCGAGTAAACCAGAGCAAACGCTGTCCATCTGGCAGCGAGTGCAGAACCCTTGTGCGTTCCGGCGTCAGGGCAAAACGCTCCACCCCGGGATCAGCGCCGTTATCCAGCAAGCCGGTGAGGATTTCCAGACGTTCATGTTCGCCCATCACCGTGACCCGCCATAGCAGGGTGGAAAAGGGCATTGGCTGAACCAGCCTGGGCGCCGATTCCAGCCCCTGCTCGGCCAGCAAGGGGGAGACCCGATGACTGACCCATTGCTGGGCCAGCACACTCCACCCCAGGTACAAGCTGGAAAGCACCAGCCCGGCCACCAGTGACGGCCAGCGCCGGGGGCGCCAGCACGCATAGAGCACCCCCGCCAGCAACGGCAAAGTGTAGAGCGGATCAATGATGAAGATACTGCTGATGGCCACCGGCGGCCCGAACGGCCAGAAGAGCTGGGTGCCATAGGTGGTGAAGGCATCCAGCAACGGATGCGTCATCAAACACAGTCCCGTGAAGGCCCACCAGCGCCACAGGCCGATGGCAGGCCGCCAGCGGTGCAGGCCGACAGCCAGGATCAGCGAGAAAGGGAAAAGCACCAGCAGGGAGTGACTGAACCCCCGGTGCTCGGTGAAATTGGCAACGGCATCGCCGTAATCGATCAGGACATCCAGATCCGGCAGGGTACCCAGCAGGGCGCCGCCAACCAGAGCACCGCGCCCGAATCTACGGCCCAGAACCGCACCTCCGAACGAGGCGCCCAGCACAGCCTGTGACAATGAATCCATCAGAACGCCTTCAAGAAAAGCCGCATTCTATGTGCCCCATCACCAACAGGCTGTCAACGACTCACACGCCCCAGAGCCCTTTCAGGCTGCCCAGCACCTGGCCGCCCACGCCCTGGCCACCCAGGAATTCCAGAATCTTGGGGGCGAACTGACTGATCATGTCGGGGCTCAGCCCCAGCGCAGAAAACGCCTTGCCTACTCCCTGAAGACTGGAGATGTTACCCAGCATGGATGACGCCATACCGCCACCGCCCAGCAGGGAATCCAGCCCCGGTACCTTGTCGAGCACGCCACCGAACTGGTCCGCCGGCAGGTTGTTCTGCGCCATGGCCAGCAACGCGCCGGCACCACCGGCGGCCTGCTGGGAGGTCACCCCCAGGTCCTTGGTCAGCGAATCCACCAGTGTCTGGGCTTCGCCGGTTACGGCCAGGCCCTGGTTGGCGCTGTCCATGGCGCTATTGGCCGCTCCGGAGGCCTCGTCGATACCGGAGGACGCCTTTTCCGACGCGTCATTGACCGCCTTGTTGGCCGAATCCGTCATCCCCTTGAGATCAAATGCCTGAGCCGGCGCCGCCAGCACCATGGCCAGAGACGTACCCGCCAGAACCAAACGCAATGTTTTCATTAGTTACTCCTTGTCCTCATACCTATCCCTGTCAATCGACAGTAGACCAACCTTAACCAGCCTCCACCGCCGCGACCATCATTTTGTGTCGTCACTGCCACCCAGATTGCATTTTTCCAGCAGTGTCAGCAGTTGCTGCTGCTCCGCCGCCGTCAGCCCCTGCAACAGCTCGGCAAAGGCCTGGTGGCGAATGGCCTTGCCTTGCGCGGCCAGCCGCTCCCCCGCTGGCGTGAGAAACAGGCAGACCCGACGACCATCCTGCGCGTCAGTCTGGCGGCGGATCAGCGCATGGCCCTCCAGCGTCTTGATCTTGCGGGTGAGCTGGGCCTTGTCGCGCCCCAGAAAGCGGGCCAGGTCCTGGGGGCAACAGCCCGGATGGGTGGCCAGGTAGACCAGCAGCCCCACATCCGGTGGCCCCAACGGCACGGGCAAGGCAGACAGGGGCTCACGCAGGCGTTGCCGCAGGCGGGTCAGGGTATCGGAGAAGGCCCGGCTCAGGGCATCGGTCAGGTCGGTTTGCATGACTCCTCGCATATAGTTGACAAAGTCAACTTTACCACTCAATAATAGTTGACATTATCAACCACCAAAATGGAGAACACCACCATGAGCACCCTCCATGGGTTCGCCCGCACCGAACACGCCAGCCTCTACCTGAAAAAGCTGTGCCGCCATTTCAGCCACAAGGTGGATACCGAGTTCGACGACCAGAACGGCATCATCCGTTTCCCCTTCGGTACCTGCGACCTGAGCGCCGATGATCAGGCCCTGCATCTGCACTGCCAGGCCGCCGGGGAGGATCTGGAAAAACTGCGTGAAGTGATCGACAGTCACCTGGTGCGTTTTGCCAGCAAGGAAACCCTGACGCTGCGCTGGCACTGACGATCAATCCTCCGGGACGTTGTAATGGAAACGGGGCAGGTGCCACTGGTAACGAATCGCCAGCAGGCGTACCACAAAGCCCACAGCCAGCGTGATGGATGTCGCCAGCCATTCCTGCAACTGCCCATATTGCAGCAGCAGGTACAGACAGGCCGCGCCCAGGGAAACCACCGCATAGAGTTCTTTCTGGAACACCAGCGGCACACGGTTGCAGAGTAGATCGCGAATCACCCCGCCAAAAATCCCGGTAATCAACCCGGACAGGATCGCCACCGGCGCGCCCAGACCCATATCCAGCGCCACCTTCACGCCGATTACCGTGAATACCATCAAGCCCATGGCGTCCAGCACCAGAAACAGCATCCGCAAACGTCGCATCAAGGGCGCCACCCAGGTAGTGACCAGCGCCGCCACGGCAGTGAGCGCCAGGTACTCCGGGTGGGCCACCCAGACCAGGGGGTAATGCCCCAGCAGCACATCACGAATGGAACCGCCGCCCACGGCGGTGACGCAGGCCACCATCACCACCCCGAACAGGTCCATCTTCAACCGCCCCGCTGCCAGGGCACCGGTCATGGCTTCGGCGGTAATGCCGATCAGATACAACGCAAGCAGCATAGGGTTCTCCCTGACTCCGACTCATGGTGAGTCCATACAATCTTGACACGCAAATGCAAATCGTTATCATTTGCGATCTTCTTTCATGCCCTGCCGGGCTTTTCACTTGCGAACGACCTTTTGGGGGTAACTACACTCATGTCCGGTTTCCGATATTCCCTGCTCGCGGCCAGTGTGATGCTGGCCAGCAATCAGACCCTGCTTGCCGACACCGACAACAACGAAAATACCCGCCAGGGCAACACCCTGGGCACCATTGATGTTCAAGGCGAAGCCTCATCCGTTGACAGCTACGATGCCAGCATGACCACAGAAGGTTCCGGCCGCTACGGTACCGACGCCACCAACACCGCCACCCGCATGGTACTGTCCCCGAAGGAAACGCCACAGTCCGTCAGCGTCATTAGCCGTGAACAGATGGACAATTTCAATCTCGACAGCGTGGCCGAAGTCATGCAGCGCACTCCCGGGGTTACCGTCAACGCCCAGGATACCGAACGCCTGCAATTCTTCGCCCGCGGTTTTGAAATTACCAATTTCCTGTACGACGGCATGCCCTCCACCCGTATCGACACCCTCGGCAAACAGGCGGCCCTGTCGGATACCTTCATCTACGACCGCATTGAAGTCCTGCGTGGTGCCAGTGGCCTGCTCAACGGCATCGGCAACCCCTCCGCCACCATCAATCTGGTGCGCAAGAAACCCACCCGGGAATTTTCCGGCCAGGTGGGCGCGGAAGTGAACACCTGGAATGGTTATCGCGGAGAGCTGGACGTGGGTGGTCCGCTGGGCAGTGACCGCGTGCGTGGCCGTTTCGTCGCGGCCTATGAAGAAGGCGAATCCTTCCTCGACCACTACGAAAACGAGAAGCAGGTTTTCTATGGCGTGGTGGAAGCAGACATCACCGACAACACGCTGCTGACACTGGGCATGGACACCATGGACTACGATCCCATGGGCTCCACCTGGGGCGGCATCCCGCTGTTCTTCAGTGATGGCGGCATCGCCGATCTGGACCATGACCTGAACCCCGCCACCGAGTGGAGTAGCTGGGCCCAGGATGCCCGCACCACCTTCGTCAACCTGGAGCACCTGTTTGATAATGGCTGGTACGGCAAGTTCGCCTACACCAACCAGGAAAACAATTACGACGCCCAACTGGGCTCCGCCGGTGGCGGCCAGCTCAATCGCGACGGCAGTGGCAAGACCCTGTGGTCCGGTCGCTATGTGGAAGACAAGACCCAGGACACCTTCGACCTGTACGCCAATGGGCCGTACCAACTGTTTGGCCGCCAGCATGAACTGGTAGTGGGCGCCAGCTACAGTGATGCCGAACGGGATTACACCGGCCAGTCGCCCGTGGGCCTGAACACCACCGTGCCCAACCTCTTCACCTGGGACGGCAAGGTAGCCAAACCGGCGTGGGGAGACATCAACACGCTGGAAGAACAGACCACCGAACAGAGCAGCGTTTACGCCACCACCCGCCTCAAGCCCACCGACTCTCTGGCGGTGATTGCCGGGGCCCAGGTGGTTGACTGGAAATACCACATCGAAGGCTTCAGTTGGCTGGGCAATCTGGACCAGAGCGAAGAACATAACGGTGAAGTAGTGCCCTACCTGGGCGTGGTCTATGACCTCACCGACCGGCACGCGGTATATGCCAGCTATACCAGCATCTTCAAACCGCAGACCACCCGCGATATCAACAACAACACCCTGGATCCGGAAGAAGGTGACAGCTACGAAGCCGGCTTCAAGAGTGAGTTCAACGATGGCCGGCTCAACACCACCATCGCCGTCTTTCGTGTAGAGCAGGACAACCTGGCCGTTGCCACTGGCCAGTACATCAGCAACCCGAATGTGCCCGGTGGCAACATCCCGGTCTATGAGTCCGTCGATGGTGCCGAAACCAATGGCTTCGAACTGGAAGTCGCGGGTGAAATCCTTCCCCGCTGGCAGGTCCAGGCCGGCTTCACTCATCGCATCACCGAAGACCCGGACGAGGACGAGGTCAACACCACGTCACCGGAAGACATGGTGCGCCTGTCCACCCAGTACGGTTTTACCGGCACGCTGGACGGCCTGACCCTGGGTACCGCCCTCTCCTGGCAGAACAAGACCTACGCCTTCGTGGACCGTCCCGGCCACAGCGGCAAGTTCAAGTTCGTTCAGGATGCCTACACCCTGGTGGACCTGATGGCCCGTTATGACGTCACCGACGACCTGACCGTGGCCGCCAATGTCACCAACCTGACCGACGAGAAGTACTACAACAACCTGGGCTTCTACAACGGTGGTTACTATGGCGACGGTCGCAAGGCCAGCCTGTCCATGAACTACCGGTTCTGATCCCCGCCCCGGCACCCCGGTTTACCGGGGTGCCATTCCCCCTGCCCCCTTCACCTTTCGTTGTTGCTCCCGGCCACAAACCTCCGTAGCGTTATGCGCAAAAGGGGGAACCCATCATGGAAGAAAAACTCTGCTTTGAATGCGGGGGCGATATTCCCGTGGCCGCCCAGGTGTGTCGGCACTGCCATACCCGTATCGACGGCCTGCAATGTCCACAGTGTGCCAATCACAACCGTCCCCAGGCCCGCCTGTGCGGCTGGTGCCACACCGTGCTGGTGGATGACACGCCCACGCTGGATATCGAGCGCCGTCACTATGCCGCTTCCGTGGCCGGCTGCCTGCTAATCCGCCTCAGCTTTCTGCCACAGACCCTGACCATCGAAACAGACAGGCTGATCATCACGACCCCGGCCCTGTTCGGCCTGACCCGCAGCAATGAAGTGCTGCGCTTTGAAAAGATTGCCGGCTTCAGTCACCGGGAAGGGCTGGTCTGGGACATGATCACCATCGAATCCCGGGGCCAGAGTGGCGCCACCTTGATGGCGCTGGGCAAAGATGACGCAAGGGAAATCGCCGAGCTGCTGCGACAGATCAACGCCTGAGGGCCGATAAACTTCGGGGAGGGGACAGCCCGGGCATGTCAGCCAAGGCTGTGCCGCTAGTCAGTCCTGGTCGGCAAGGCGGATGGATTGCTTGCCGATGACGATACGGCGGTCCTTGTAGAGTCCGCCGATGGCCTGCTTGAAGGCATTCTTGCTGCAGCGAAAGGTCTCGAAAATGGCTTCCGGGGTGCTCTTGTCGCCCAACGGCAATTCGCCGCCGGCTTTTTCCAGCGCCGTCAGGATCTGCTCGCTGAGGCCTTCGCTTTTCAACGCGCCGGGGGGATTCAGTGACAGGCTGAGCTTGCCGTCATCGCGCAGCCGCTGCACATAACCGGTGACCCGCTGGCCCGGCCGCAGCGGCGCACGCAGTTCCTGGCGGGCGATCATGCCCCAGTAGCGGTTATCCACCACCACCTTGTAGCCCAGATCCGTGCCATGGGCTGCCACCAGCGACACCTCATCCCCCTGCTGGTAATCCTTGCTGGTATCACCAAGAAAACGGTCCAACTGGGCGCTCGCCAACAGGCGTCCTTCCCGGTCGCTGGTGATCATCACCAGCACCCAGTCACCCTCGCGCACCGGCCCTTTCTGTTCGGCGAAGGGCAGCAGCAGATCCTTGGGCATGCCCCAATCGACAAAGGCCCCCACCTTGCTGGTGGACACCACCTTCAGGGAGGCCACCTGGCCATGCTGAGCCCGGGGGGTGCGCAGGCTGGCCATGGGGCGGCCCTGGCCATCGTTGTAGAGCGTCACCAGCACACTGTCGCCGGGCGCCAGCGCCTGGCCCTCCACTTCCCGGGATGGCAACAGCACCTCCCCCAGTTGGCCACCATCGAGCAGCAAGCCATTGCGGATTGCCTTGATGACTTCCAGGGAATGGCGGGCACCGAGTTTGGGGGATGGAGTCATGGTTCTGGCCTGTTTGGTTCAAGGGGCAGGCTTGGTGCCTGAACGGAATTGAAACGAAGGTGGATTACGCCTGCGGCGAATCCACCCTACGATGTTACCCCAACCGCCTGTTGGAGCCATGCTGGCATGGCGAATGGGGGTTGGCGCTGGCACGAAACCGGTATTATCTGGATAAGCCTGTCGAACGCTGAGATTCCTGATCGCCCGTTGGGCGATTTCCGCGCAAGCGCGGTTCGCGCCCTGGAAGGGCGCTCCTACAGCAGCCTTGTAGAAAGCACCGAGGCCAGGGAACTTCCCATACTTTTCCCATCGCTTGTAGCTTGTAGCTCGCGCTCAGCGCCCTACCACATCAG
>JAKSCQ010000255.1 GCA_022360555.1 Pseudomonadales bacterium | reverse complement strand
GTGACCGTAAAGGCACCGCTGGAAGCAGGGCCCGAGGATGTGATGGCCTGTGATGCCATCCTGCTCGGCACCACCGAAAACCTGGGCTACATGAGTGGCGCCCTGAAGGATTTTTTTGACCGAAGCTACTACCCGATTCTGGAAGAAAAGCAGGGCCTGCCCTGCGCCCTCTATATCCGCGCGGGCCAGGACGGCACCGGCACTCGCCGGGCGGTGGAAAGCATCGTTACCGGCCTGCGCTGGAACTGGGTGCAGGACCCACTGGTACTGCGCGGGGAGTGGCAGGACAGCTTCGAACAACAGGCGGAGGAGTTGGGGATGTATCTGGCGGCGGGGCTGGATGCGGGGATTCTTTAGCTGCGAGCTACAAGCCTCAAGCTACAAGGCGCGGGGAGGGTATGTGGAAGCGTATATGCTCTGCCCGCGCACCACGCCATAGTGTAGCCACTGTTTCGTAGAGCGGAAATGGGCGAAGGCCCATCTCCGCCGTTAAGGCCCGAAAGGCGGAGATTGGCCTTCGCCCATTTCCGCCCTACACAACACCCCGATGTTCGCGGGGCAAAGCGATTCAAGCCGCACTTACCTAACCCGCGCCTTGTCGCTTGTAGCTTGCAGCTTGAAGCTTGTAACTGCTCTTAGCCCTTGCTCTTGCTCACCATGGCGGCGATCACGGCCTTGGCTTCGTCGCCCTGCAGCAACTCGCCAAACAGCGCCAGATCTTCCTTGACCACTTCGTGCAGCGGCTTGTTGATGGCTTCGCGCATCAGGCGCTTGCTTTCGCGCAGGGCACGCGGCGGTTTTTTCGCCAGGGCGAGGGCCCAGTTGCGCGCTGTGGCTTGCAGCTCTTCCGCCTGGACCACCTTGGCGATCAGGCCTGCCTCGAAGGCTTCCTGGGCCAGCATGGGCTCGCCCAGCAGCAGCATGCGGGCCGCGCGCTGGTAGCCCAGCCAGTCCGGCAGCAGCTTGGCGGACCCCGCTTCCGGCACCGCCCCCAGGTCGGCAAAGGGGGTGACGAACTTGGCATCCTCGGACGCCACCACCATGTCCATGTGCAGCAGCATGGTGGTACCCACGCCCACCGCGTTCCCCTGCACGGCAGCCACCACCACCTTGGGGAAGTCATGGATGGCCTGGATAAAATGGGCCGCCTCGCCGGCCTCGCCCGGCTTGGCATTGAGGAAATCCACCAGGTCGTTACCGGCGGTGAAAGACTTGCCTTCGCCGGCAAACAGTACCACCCGGATAGTATCGTCCTGCTCGGCGGCCTTGAGCAGTTTCACCAGGTCCCGGTACATGGCGCTGGTCAGCGCATTCAGTTTGTCCGGACGATTAAAGGTAATTTCCATCACTGATTCGGCGTTTTTCACCAGAACCAGGTCACTTTCCAGTGTCGGCATGGTCACGACTGCTCTCCCGTAATGTCATTGTCGGGCAAGGCTAGCCGCCCGCACCCGCTCTGCCAAGGACGAATGTTGACAAAGGGTATTGACCGGCTGGTCAAAGCATCTTAAAAAAGCGCACCTCTCCTGAGACAACGTCCGTGAAGCTGATCACTTTCGATCCCTTTCGTACCCTGGGCCTGCCCGGTGTGCGTTATATCAAGCCGGAGCACATGCACCAGTACCGCGATGACCTGGCCGCCGCGGACTGGCTGCTGTTTCCCGGTTACTGGCAGATCCACAGCCTGCACTACGTGCTCAAGCGCCCCATCTTCCCCAGCCTGAGCAGTTACCACCTGGGCCACGACAAGGTAGAGATGACCCGCGCCCTGCAAACGGCCTGCCCGGAACATGTGCCCGACACCCTGATCACCGCGTCCGACAAATACGGCATCAGTGAAATCCTGGATCTGTGGCGCTTTCCCTTCGTGGGCAAGTCGGTGCGCTCCAGCCAGGGCATGGGTGTCTACCTGATCGAAAACCGCCAGCAACTGCTGGACTATGCTGCCCGCGAGACCGTGCTGTATGTGCAGAAGCTGCTGCCCATTGTGCGCGACCTGCGCATCGTGGTGGTGGGGGACGAGATCATTGCCAGTTACTGGCGCGAGGGATCCGGTTTTCTCAACAACGTGAGCCAGGGGGGCCGGGTGCGCACCGACCTGCCGGTGCCGGACAATGCCCTGTCACTGGTGGAAGGTCTGGCCCGCTACCTGAATATCAACCACGCCGGGTTCGATGTGGCCATGGTGGACGGCCACCCCTATATTCTGGAATTCAACCGGCTGTTTGGTAACACCGGCATTCCCGACCTGAACCAGCGGGTCCAGCAGGCCATGCAGCGCTATTTGCTGGGCCCGGCGACTCCGCCCTCCTCGGACGACAACAAGGTCTCGGCCTGAGTGCGCAGCAGGGTCTGGTAGCGGTGGGCCAACTGCTCCACCGGCTGCAGACGGACCTTGCGATCCCCGGCGTTGACCACCTGTGCCTTCTCCGGCTGATAGAGCGCCTTCACATCCAGTTCGGTGGGGGCCAATTGGGTTTCGGGCACATGCAGCCGCCCAGGTACACCGGCCACGCACAGTGACCAGGCTTCCTCCGACTCCGGCGAGGTGGACACCAGCGCCTTGAATTCCAGTGGTATCTTGCCCTGCTGCTTGCGCCGCGGCGCCAGCAGGCGCACCACGCGCAGGAACAGCAGCCCCGCGCACAGTGCCGAAAACGCCCCCCGGGAAGGCGGACCCTGATAGAAAAAGACCCCGGCCTGCTCACCGATGGGCTGGCTCACCTCGCCGCCGTAGATATCCGCCACCTGCGTCAGCATACGCTGATAATCGGCCAGCACATCCTCCAGTGCGGTGCGAGTATAGCGCTGGCGGATGTGTTCGAAGTTGACGATGCTCAAGCGCAACTGGGCCTGCGGTTCGCGCTGGTCTTCGCTGGTGGCCGGCGGCAACGGCGTACTGTCCGCTGCCGGCATCACCTCCACCGGCGGCGCGGGTGGCTCGTCCGATTCCGGGGCCGGCATCAACCGCTGCTGGACAAGCGCCACCGCCACCCGCAACAGCAACAGGCACAGCACCGCCAACACGAAACCCGATTCCAGTTGCTGTCGCGGCAAAAGGTCATTGTCGCCCATCAGGGTCAGGGTGCCGGCCAGCTCGCCATCCGGCAGGGCCACCGGCACGGTGACGCTGAGCGCCGATTCCGGCTCGCCACTGGCGCCCACCTGCACATCCGCCGCATCCAGAAAACGAATCCCCGCCACCGGCGCCAGCTTCACGGTTTCCCGGCCAATCAGATTGATGCTGATGGAGTCGTCACTGGCCAGCGCCTCAGCGGCGCGGTTTGCGGTCTGCTCCGCCAGTGCCTGCAATTGCACCTTGCGCTCCTGCTCCAGGCGGGCAGAAAAGTGCTCCAGAAAATAGACGCCCACCACCAGCATGGCCAGCAGCATCAGGATCAATTCACGCAGCAGGGTATGTTGGCGGCCGATCCATGATCGCCATTGCTCCCAAAGGGACATAGGGGTTCCCATCCGCTTTTGTCTGGCCCGGAGTATACCCCGAGCGGAAGGATTTGCGTTGACCGGGGTGACCGCGCTCTTTCTGAAAAAAGACATCGCTGGCGGACAACGCCCGCTAGCAAGGCGACAGCATTGGCGTATGTCAGGCGGCGGATATCTGCTACTCTTACGCGGCTTTAGCAGGCTGCCGAAACGCCCTCTATACTCAGTGTGAGACAAAGGCATTCGGCACCCTGCCACCGGGAGCGGCCCGCTTCCCTTCGTTTGACTTCAGCCTCTGGAGCCCCTGCGTGCGCGAGATCATTCTGATTCAGGTATCCGGCAGTGACCGCCCCGGTCTGACTGCGGCCTTCACCCGAATCCTGGCCCGATACCGACTCAACATTCTGGATATCGGCCAGGCGGTGATCCACGACACCCTGTCGCTGGGCATTCTGGTGGAAACGCCAAAGGACGCCGATTCCTCCGCCGTACTCAAGGACGTGCTGTTCGAAGCCCACAAGCTCAATATCACCGTGCGCTTCCGCCCCATCGATGAAGACCGCTACGAGGACTGGGTGGCCGGCCAGGGCAAGGACCGCCACATCATCACCCTGCTGGCCCGCAAGATCACCGCCGAGCAACTGTCCGACGTCACCGCCACAGTGGCGGACAACGGCCTGAATATCGATAGCATCGCCCGCCTGTCCGGGCGGGTCCATCTGGAAGGGGAAGCCGGTGACGAGGACAGCCGGGCCTGTGTGGAAATTTCCGTGCGCGGCGAACCGAAGAACGGCGAAGCCATGCGCGCAGCCTTCCTGAGCATTGCCAACGAACGCAATCTGGATATCGCCTTTCAGCGCGACAGCGCCTTCCGTCGCAATCGCCGCCTGGTGGTGTTTGATATGGACTCCACCCTGATCCGTTCCGAGGTGATCGACGAGCTGGCCATGGAAGCCGGGGTGGGCGATCAGGTGGCCCAGATCACCGAACAAGCCATGCGTGGCGAGCTGGACTTCAATGAAAGCTTCCGCGCCCGGGTGGCTTTGCTGAAGGGGCTGGATGAGGGCGCCCTGGAACGGGTGCGCGATCGCATCCAGCTCACCGAAGGCGCCAAACGTCTGGTCAGCACCCTGCGAGCGCTGGGCTACCGCACCGCCATCCTGTCCGGCGGCTTTACCTGGTTCGGGCAGTGGCTACAGCAATTGCTGGGCATTGATTACGTGCACGCCAACAAGCTGGAAATCGAAGACGGTCAGGTCACCGGCCGGGTGGTGGGCCAGATCGTCAACGGCCAGCGCAAGGCCGAACTGCTCAAGGAAATCGCCGCCCAGGAAGGCATCAGCCTGGAACAGGTGATCGCCGTGGGCGACGGCGCCAACGACCTGCCCATGCTCGGCGAAGCCGGCCTGGGCATCGCCTTCCGCGCCAAACCCCTGGTCAAACAAAACGCCGAACAGGCGATCTCCACCCTGGGACTGGACGGGATTCTTTATCTGATCGGGGTGCGGGACAAGGATCAGGCGGAACTGCTTAAAGGCAATTAATAGTTAATAATGAATAATTAATAGTTGCGCGAGACCGCTTTGCCTTGTCTTTAAACCTAAGAGGCCGCGCCCAGACTATGGGCGCGGCCTCTTAGGTTTCAGACGAGAGAGAGCAAAACCGCGAATTATTAATTATTCATTATTAACTATTAATTGCCTTCTTACGCTGATTCCGGAAGCTGCAACGTATCCATCGGCGCCTGCAGGTAGAACCCTTGCAGGTAGTCCACCCCGCCCAGCGTCCACAGCGCCTGCATCTGGGCGGCGGATTCCACGAAACCGACCACGGTCTTGCGGTTGTCTTCCTTCACCTGCTTGATGATGCTGGCCAGTCGCTCGCGGCCCTCTCCCTTGGACAGTTCCTGGGTGAAGGAACCTTCGAATTTCACCATGCTGGCGGGGATGTGCTGGAACAGTTTGAACGGGTCCAGGCCGCCGCCGAAACGGCTGATGGAAATGCCGCAACCGGCGCTCTTGAGTTTCTCGGCGAAGACACCGGCCTGTTTCAGGTAGGTGGTGGCGTCGCCTTCGCTGAGCTGGAAGGTCAGCCGTGAGCCATCCATCTTGGCCGCACGCATGGCCTTGAGCAGCCAGTCGGCAAGAGTGGCATCCTCCAGGGAGCTGCCGTTGATGTTGAACACCAGCTTCACCGGCTCGCTCATTCTGGCGGCCTCGCGCATGGCGTTGAGCACCACCCAGCGGTCGATCTTGCCGACCAGGCCGTTGCTGGCCGCCACCGGCATGAATTCGCCGGCTTCCAGCACATCGCCCTGTTTCTGGGGCAGGTTCACAAACACCTCGAACAGGTGCTCACTTTCATCTTCCAGGTTCATCAGCGGCTGGTAGCGCAGGTTGAAGCTGCCCTGCTCCAGCGCCTGGCGTAGCTGCATGGTAATCGCCTGGGAGGAACCGGCAGCCACCTCGTCCATGGGGTCGTGCACCTTGACGCTGTTGCCCTTGCCGCTGTTTTCCCGCTGGGCCTGGTTACAGCACTTGAGCGCCGTGGTCAGGGTGTCCTGGCTGCTGCGGGCATCCTCACGGACGAAGGACACCCCGACACTGGCGGTGACCTGCACGGTTTTCGCGGACACCTCGGGCATCATGCCTTCAATGCCGGCACGCAGGCGCTCGGCCAGTTCCGCCGCCTCGTCGGTATCGGCCACCGGCAGCAGGGCGGCAAAGTCCTCGCCGTCCACCCGTGCCAGCTTGGCGTCGCCCACCTGGGCGGACAGCCAATCGGCCACCGCCTTGAGAATGTCGTCGGCGCCATCAATGCCCAGGGATGATTGATGGTGCTCGAAGTCATCCAGGCGCAGATACAGCACCGTGGCCAACTGCCCGTCTCGGGCCGCCATCGCCACGGCGTCATCGAGCTGGTCCATGAACCATTTGCGACTGTACAGCCCAGTGACCTGGTCCTTCTGGCTCATCTCCTGCAGCCGTTCTTCCATTTCCGTCTGGTCCACACCGGCGGTGCGGATCACGATCTGGGTGCAGGCCTCGCCATCGTAGGTGCTGGGCGAGAAGGTGAAGGAGGCATCGAACTCGGTGCCGTCGGTATTCACGCCACGGCATTCCAGTTCCTGGGTCTGGTTCTCGTCCTGGGCACGGCTGCGCAGCAATTTCTTGAGCTTGTCGTGGTCGGCGGCGGACACCATGTCCATGATCGGCACGCCAGCCAGATCGTCGGCGCTGTCGTAGCCGAACATCTCCACGTAGTTGTCGTTGGCATGGATGTGCATGCCGTCGAGCACATAGGCAATGGCGTCGCGGCTCTGGTCCATCAGCAGGGACAGGCGTTTTTCCGCATCGTGGCGGGCGATTTCCGAATGCTGCAGCTCCTTGCGCAGGCGCAGGTATTCCACCACCCGGTCCACCATCAGGGCGAGCATGTCACGGTCGTCATGGGGAACCACACCACGGGCGCCCTGCTCCATGGCGGCCTTGACCGTTTCGGCGGAGAAGCTGTCTTCCAACAGAATGACGGGGATCGCCTTGCCCAGACGGTTGAGATGGGCCATGGCCGATTCGAAGCTGCCGTCCCCGAACCTGGGCCGACACAGCATCAGCTCCCAGGCGCCGCCCTTCAGGGCTCGCAGCAGGTCGTCCTCGCCCAATGCCAGTTGCGCCCGGGTCGCCCTGCCGGCGTTGCGGAGCACATTCATCAGCTGCTCCGCCTCGTCCTGGGAATCGTGGGCAATCAACAGACGCAAATTATCCAGGGCATAACTCATGGGGTGACGACTCATACACTTTTCTTAGGGGCCACCATTGTGCCTGACAACCCTGTCTTGGCAACTTTGCAGCGCAAAAAGCCGGAACTGCCCGGCGTTTTGACAACGCCCCCGGCAGTCAACGGGCTTGCGGGTACAAAGGCCGGCGTTACGGCAGCTCTTGTATTCTCACAGCGTCCTTCGCTGCAACCTTGCTGGTGCAGGGATTCATTATTATAAGCTGGACCAGATCGAATCCAGATCCCCCTCTTCCTCATCGCCACCCGGCCTGGTGGCCATGGGAGTAGCCAGATCCCGGAACGGGTACTGGCTGAAGCCGGATGCCCCCTGGACGCGCCGGAGCAACTGGAGACGGCGCACCTCGCCGCCTTCCACCAGTTCCACCTTGACGCCTTCGTTGAACCCCACGGTGGGCAACAACAGGGTCGCCGGCTGGCCCACCGCCGCCAGTTCCGGCAGCAGCACGGCACGCATGTAGTCACTGTCCTGACCCTGCTTGCGCAGCGCCCGGGCCGCCACTGGCCGGCCGCCCGGAGACAGCAATTCGACCCCAAAGCGGGCGCCGTGGTTGGGCAGTTGCGTCACCCAGCGGATCACCGCCAGCATCCATTCGCTGTCCGGATGATCGCGCAACGCCAGCAGCTCGCCGGTGCGCATCAGGCTGGGCGTATTGCCCTGCCAGGACAGGCAGTAACCGCCGGGGCTGGCATTGACCTTCTGGCAATGGTAGCTCTCGGGCAGGGCCACTTCGCTGCGCTTGCTGGCCCCGGCCTCACCGATGTCGATACTTTCGCCGGCGGGCACCTCGGTGTGATAGGCCGCCGCCCAGGGGTCGTCCTTGTGCTGCTTTTGCCGGGTACTCACCTGGATATTGCGCAAGAAGGGGTTGTTCTCGTCTTCCTCCGACATCACCGACAGGCTGCCCCGCTCCACCAGGGTCTCGAAGGGAACCTTGCCGGACAGGAAGTAATGCACCCCCACCAGGCCGAAACACAGCTCGACTTCCCCGCTTTCCGGCATGCGTTTGAAGGCGCGCTCGGTGAGCGCTCCCCAGACCTGTTGCAGGTGCCCCATGAAGCTCTCGTCCAGCCCCTTGGGAACCTGCAGCGAGCCGCTGTCCGGGTCCTGTTTCCAGGCGTTGATCGCCTGGACCAGCCGCGATGAGTCGATATAGCGCCAGCTGTCCGTGGCCTGGGAAGCGTGGGTGCGGTAAATGGGCGGACGATCCGCCTGCAGGTCGAAGACGAACAGGTCGTCACTGTCACTGGCACTCTTGATTTCGATCAGCGCCGCCCAGTGAAAAGCCGCCTTGTAGAGCACCGCCAGTTCCTGCTGACGCAACTGGTTGGGCTTGGCCGTGGCCAGCAGCAGGCAGCGGGCATAGGCCGACTGCACGCTGGATTCCCCGGCTACATCCTCCACCGGCGTGGAGGCGATGCCATGCAGTTCGGCCAGCAGGTAGAGCTGGTGCAACTCCAGCCACAGATGACGCGGGCTGGGAAAATATAGCTGATAGCAACGCAGCAGGGTGTCGCCCAGGGCGGTAATGGCCCGGTGAATGGCCTGGGTCACCGCACGACGGGCCGCCTTGTCCTTGAGCTTGCGGATGCCCCGCACCGCCACCAGCTTGTAGCCGTTGGCCAGATGCCCCTGCAGGGCCTGGGCCAGGCTGGCCACCCGGCGCGCCTTGTCCGGCAGCACCAGGGACTGGTTCAGGTAATGTTTCTGCAAGGACTCACTGACATGCAGGATGGACGGGCGCACCACTTCCAGTAGCTGAAAACGCTGTTTGGAATCGATCTGTAGCCGGTTCAGCTCCTGAATAAACTGATAGAGCTGACGCGCGGTCTCCCCCATGTTCATGACCGGGAGAGCGTCGACCCACTGTTGCAGCTTCTTGGGCTGATCGGCACCGAGCGTAAGGTGCGGCAAGTCCTGTTCGGGCAGCTTCAAGCGCACCGACTGGGCTGGTTGCTCCATGAAGATAATCCTTATCTTGGCGGCATCCAGGCTACCTGGTTGTTTTGTTTAGGGGCTGTCTGCCCTATTTCTTGTTATTTGTGTGTCCTGTGTCACATGACTTTACGATACCGTTACATACCTGTAAATGACGTGTATCGGGCGATGGAAGGGCTCGCTAACCCGCCAGCACGGTCTTTGCCGGCTCCCCGGGCTCTTCACGAGACAGGCGTGGCACCAGAAAGCCCGGCAGGCGAGCCCGCAGCGCCCTATGCAATTCCAGGGCTTTCGCGTCGGCAACGGCAAAGTGCGCCGCTCCCTGCACCCGGTCCAGCTGGTGCAGGTAATAAGGCAACACCCCCGCCTCATGCAGCCGGTCGGACAGCGCCACCAGCGCCTCCACCTCGTCATTGACCCCGGCCAGCAGCACACTCTGGTTGAGCAGCGTTATCCCGGCCCGCTGCCACTGGCGGCAACGATCGGCCAATGAGGCGCTGATTTCCCGGGGGTGATTGGCATGCAGTACCAGCACCGTGCGCCAGCGGGGATTGGCCAACCGCTCAAGCAAGCCTTCATCCAGCCGCTCGGGAATCACCACCGGGGTCCGGCTGTGAATGCGCAGGCGTCGCAGGTGGGGAATCCCGGCCAGCGCGTCCAGCAACTGGGCCAGACGCCGGTTGTTCAGGGTCAGCGGATCGCCGCCACTGAGAATCACCTCGTGAATATCAGGCCGTTCTGCCAGCCAGGCCAGGGCCTGATCCCAACGCTTGCCGCTGAGATGGCTCTGGTAAGGGAAATGCCGGCGGAAGCAGTAACGGCAGTGCACCGCACAGGCCCCGGTGACCACCAGCAGCGCGCGACCATGGTACTTGTGCAGCAGCCCGGGAACCGCCGTATGCTCCCCCTCCTCCAGGGGATCGGCACCGTAGCCCGGCTGTTCCCGCAGTTCCTCCGGGACGCTGAGGACCTGCCGCAGCAGGGGATCATCGGGGTTGCCCGGCTCCATCAGCGCGGCATAGCTACGCGGCACCCGCAGCGGAAAATCCCCCGCCGCCGCCAGGCAGGACGGCAGGTCCCCCGGGGTCAGGCCCAGCAGGTCCAGCAGCTCCGCCGGGTCGGTAATCAGGTCCGCCTGCTGGCGCTGCCAGTCGGGTAACTCCCAACCGTCCCTTTCCTGCGTTATCATTGCCACCCTCTGTGACGCCATACATCAACCTTTTGGAACAGCATTAACCATGGCCAACTATTCTACCAATGAATTCAAGTCCGGCTTGAAAGTCATGCTCGATGGCGACCCTTGTGCCATCATCGAGAACGAATTCGTCAAGCCCGGCAAGGGCCAGGCGTTCAACCGCGTCAAACTGCGCAACCTGAAGACCGGCAAGGTCTGGGAGCGCACCTTCAAGTCCGGCGACTCCCTGGAAGGCGCCGACGTGATGGACGTGTCCATGCAGTACATCTTCAACGACGGCGAGTTCTGGCACTTCATGGACCAGACGTCCTTCGAGCAGAAGCAGGCCGACGAAGCCGCCGTGGGCGACGCCAAGCAGTGGCTGAAGGAAGAGGACGTGTGTGAAGTCACCCTCTACAACGGTGAACCCCTGTCAGTTTCTCCGCCAAACTTCGTGGAACTGCAGATTGTGGAAACCGACCCGGGCCTGAAAGGCGATACTGCCGGCACCGGCGGCAAGCCGGCCACCCTGTCCACCGGCGCCGTGGTACGCGTCCCCCTGTTCGTGCAGGAAGGCGAGATCGTCAAGGTGGATACCCGTACCGGTGAATATGTGGGCCGGATCAAGGGCTAGCACGCTTTCACGCAACACGCTTGCACGCACCTTCGGCGTGTCGCGTGCCAGCGAGCCTTGATTGCCATGCCATCACCTGACTGGCAACCCAGCGCCTCCCTGGAGGCCATGAAAGCGCGCGCCGAGCTGCTGAGCACGGTGCGCGCTTTTTTTGCTGCCTGCAACATACTGGAAGTGGACACTCCGCAACTGGCCCGCTACGGCGTCAGCGATCCACATATCCAGTGCATCGCCGTGCCCGGCTATGGCTACCTGCAAAGCTCGCCGGAATACCATATGAAGCGCCTGCTGGCGGCGGGCAGCGGGCCGATCTACCAGATCTGCAAGGCATTCCGGGATGGCGAGGCCGGGGGGCGACACAACCCCGAGTTCACCATGTTGGAGTGGTACCGCCCCGGCTTCGAACTGGACGAGCTGATCTGCGAATGCCTGACCCTGTTCGCCGAGCTGTTCCCCGGTGCTCCGTCAAAGCGCTACCGCTTCCGCGACCTGTTCAGCGGCGTCACCGGCCTGGACCCACTTACCACCCGTGACGCAGACCTGATTGCCCACGCCGAATCCCACGGTGCCCCGGAAGGCCTGAACAGGACCGCCGCCGTGGACTACCTGATGGCCACCAAGGTGGAAGCCACGCTCCCTACCGAACAGCTTTCCGTGGTCACCGACTTCCCCGGCTGGGCCGCCGCCCTGGCCCAGACCCGCGAAGATCAGGACGGCGCCACCGTAGCCCGCCGGTTTGAAATCTATTACCGGGGCCTGGAGCTGGCCAATGGTTATCAGGAACTCACCGATGCCGAAGAACAACGGCGGCGCTTTGAGCGGGATAATGCACTGCGGCAGGAACAGGGGTTGAACCCCATGGACCCCGACCCGCTCCTGCTTGCCGCCATGAGGTACGGCTTGCCAGCCTGCAGTGGCGTGGCCGTGGGCCTGGAGCGGCTATTGATGGCCCGCCAGAACAGCCACCGCATTGCCGGAGTACTGAGCTTTCCGCACCACAACGCCTAGGGCGTCTCTGAATATTTCGCCATTCAGAAGCTGAAACATTCGGCCACGACCACGCTTGCTGTTGGAGCTTTGCTCGCAAAGCGAAAGGCTTCAGAGCCCCGCCAGCGCGCCCAGCCTCCGTTTCCGTATCCGGCCTGTAGCCAATGCACCGGCAACCGTGACATATTCCGGCGAGCACACAGAGATAACGTGACGCCCGGAAAACGCTGGCCACGATACTTTGCATGTGCCCCTTTTCCCAACACAGAATCCACCACGATGATCACCAACTTCGTCTACATCGCACTGGCTCTTGCCCTGCTCTTTGTCGGCGCCGAAGGGCTGGTCAGGGGCAGTTCTTCGCTGGGGTTGCGGGCCGGACTCAGCCGCCTGACCGTGGGTCTGACCATTGTGGCCTTTGGCACCAGCTCACCGGAACTGGTGGTAAGCCTCAAGGCGACACTGTCGCAACAGGGCGATATCTCGGTGGGCAATGTGGTTGGCTCGAACATTTTCAATATTGCCGTGATTCTGGGGGTCACTGCCTTGCTGTGCCCCATCCCGGTCCACCGCCAGATACTGAAAGTCGATGCCCCCGTTGCCCTGGGCGTGACGGGGCTGCTGATCGTGCTGCTGGTGAATGACCGACTGGGTCACCTGGAAGGCCTGCTGCTGTTTGCCGGCATGGTCGGCTACACCGTCATGAACATGGTCCTGGCCCGCAAGGAAGCGGACGTGGACAGTAACGCGCTGGCCGCCCCCGAGGTTTCGCGGCACTGGGGCATCGACCTGGCGTTTGTGCTCGGCGGCCTGGGCATACTGATTCTTGGCTCACGCCTGCTTGTGGATCACTCGGTTCTGCTCGCCAGAACCTTTGGCATCAGTGAAGCGGTAATTGGGCTGACCATCGTCGCCGCCGGTACCAGCATGCCGGAACTGGCCACCTCCGTGGTGGCGGCGATCCGCAAACAACCGGACATCGCCATCGGCAATGTGGTGGGCTCCAATGTCTTCAACATCCTGGGCATCCTCGGGCTGACCTCCATCGTGTCACCGCTCAACGCCCCCGGCATTGCCTGGCTGGATTATGCCGCCATGCTCGCCTTCACCGTACTTCTGATCCCGCTGCTTTACACCGGGCGAACCCTGCACCGTCTGGAAGGCCTGGCACTACTGGTGCTGTACGGCGGCTACCTGTTTATCCTTTGGCCCAAGTAAGCGCATCCAGCCCAAGGCTCCGAGACTGGCGATTATTCTGGATTGAAGAGGCACCCGCCTCTTCGCCCTCATCTCAACCCAGCGTCCGCACAAACTGGAGCAACGCGGCATTGACCTCCTGCGGGCGCTCTTGCTGGATCCAGTGTCCC
>JAKSCQ010000252.1 GCA_022360555.1 Pseudomonadales bacterium | reverse complement strand
CGTACGGCACAGGGCGTAATACCCTTTCTGGTACCGATAATTCTTAGTTGTTAATTCATCTTGGGACAAAAGGATACAGGCGAAATCCATTTGTTTCTTGGGGTTGTTTTTGTCGTCAATGATACTTATTTTTCTGTTTGTCTCATTTCTTGGCATGGCATCACAAATAGCACAACAGACAGATACCACAGGACACGCATGACACAGACGGCAACACAGACCCGGCACCAGGTACCCCAGCCTCTGGGCCCGGATTCCTACACTTGGCAGGACTTCGGTTCCTGGCGTTTTCACCTGATGTTGCCCCAGGCCTTCGTGCTGCAGGTGGCGCATCCGGTGATCAATGCGGGGGTGAGCGAGCACTCCGTTTACAAGACCGACCCCTGGGGCCGGGCAAAGCGTTCCACGGAGCTGCTCTGGCCCATCGTGTACGCCCGGCCGCAGAAGGCCATCGAGATGGGGATCAAGCTGCGTGAGCTGCATCGTTCCATCAAGGGCCTGGACAAGGCGGGCAACAAGTACTTTGCCCTGGATCCGGAAGCCTATGGCTGGGTGCATATCACCGGGTATGACGCCACCATCCGCATGCATGAAAGGCTGGGCCGGTCACCCACCACCGAACAGCGCCGGGCCATGTATGCCGAATGGCGGCAACTGGGAAAGATGATGGGGATTCGTGACCAGGACCTGCCCGCCACCGAAAGCGAATACTGGGATTACTTCTACGGCATGATTCGCGACAAGCTGGAAATGACCGAGGTGGCCAGCGATCTGCTCAGCGAATCGCACTATCTGGAAATCCCCAAACCGCCGAACAGCCGCATGCCCGATAGTGTGTGGCGCATGATTCTTGCCGTGATGGGGCCGTTCATGCGGTTCAATCTGCGCGCCACGTTGCCGCAGCCGTTTCGCGAGAAGTTTGCTATCCCCTGGACGCAGCGGGATGAGCGGCTGTTCCGTCTCTGGTGTCGTGTCTACCGGGTCCTGCATGCGCTTACCCCCAGGAAACTGCGCCTGATCCCGCTGGCCCGCAAGGCCGTGAAAGACGCCGAACGTCACCCCGAAGCCTATAACATCAACAAAATGCCGGAAGGTGCCCGCTATGAAATCGGATAACCGCCCCTGGTTGAGCACGTACGAGTCCCTTGGCCATGACTGGCATACCCTGCCGGATCTGCCGGACAAGACCTTGTCTGACTATGTGCGTGAATACGCCGCGCAGTTTCCTGACCGTGAGGCCCTGGTGTTTCTGGGCCAGGCGATTACCTACCAACAGCTCGATGCGCTGGCCGATCGCATGGCGGCCCTGTTTGCCGCCCAAGGGGCCGGAGCCGGCGACGTGCTGGGGCTGCAAATGCCCAACACGCCGCAGTATGTGGTGGGCTTTATTGCCGCGGCCCGTCTGGGCATGGTGTCCACCAGCATTTCCCCGCTGATGACGCCACCGGAAATCACCCACCAGGCCAACGACGCCAAGGTGAAGATCCTGATGACGCTGATGCCGTTCTGGCAGACGTCCGTGCCGCCCGTGCTGGGCAAGGTGGATACCCTGAGTACAGTGATCGTCTCCAGTCCCATGGATCTGGTCACCGGTCAGGGTGAGTCCGTGGAAGAAACCCGTGAAGGGGTGCAGGTGGTTTCCCTGCATGACCATCTGCCCGCCAGCGCCTCGCCGGTGGCTACCCGGGTGGATATGGATGAGGTGCTCTACCTGCAATACACCGGGGGCACCACTGGCCTGCCGAAAGGGGCCAGGTTGACCTCCCGCAATCTGTTCATGAACAACCTGCAGGCCAATGTTTTTTATGGCTATCGCACTGGTGAGGAAACCGTGGCGTCGGCTTTCCCGCTGTTTCACATCGGCGGTGCCGCGGTGGTGTTCAATGCCTTGCGGACCGCGTCCACCTTCCTGTTGATTCCGGACCCCCGCGACGTGGACCACTTTGTCGGTGAAATGAAAGCCCGCACGCCCACGGTGCTGGCGGCCGTGCCGGCGCTCTACCAGATGCTGTGTGCCAACGAGACATTCCGGAGCCTGGATTTCAGTGGCCTGCGTATGGCGATTTCCGGTGCGGCCCCGTTTGCGAAGGAAGAAGTGCAGCGGCTGGAAAGCGTGATCGGCAAGGACAAGTTCTGCGAAGTGTACGGCATGACCGAAACCAGCCCGGTGATCACCCTCAACCCGGCGTCCCACTTCAAGGAAGGCCATGTGGGGGTGCCCCTGCCGGGCACCGATGTGCGCATCGTCGATGCCGAAGATGGCAATACCCTGATGCCGCTGGGTGAGCCGGGGGAGATTATCGCCTCCGGTCCCCAGGTCATGCAGGGCTATCTGGCCATGCCGGAAGCCACGCAAAAGGCGCTGCGCGAAATGGACGGCAAGTTGTGGATGCACACCGGGGATATTGGTGTCATGGATGAAGACGGTTTTGTCCGTGTCTGTGATCGTAGCAAGGACATGCTCATCGTCGGCGGCTACAAGGTGTTTTCCGTGGAGGTGGAAGGCAAGGTGCAGAGCCTGCCCTGGGTCGCCATGTGCGCCGTGGTCGGTCGCCCGGACCATGACCGCCCCGGCAATGAAATCGTTCAGCTTTATATTGAGCGTACCCCCGACTGCGACCGCAATGAGACCGAGCTGAAAGAAGAACTGATGTCGTTCTGCCGGGACAACCTGTCACCCTACAAGGTACCGAAGGAGATTTTCTTCCTGGACGCAATTCCGCTGACCTCCGTGGGCAAGATCGACAAGAAGACACTGCGACAGACCGCCTGAGGTCTGCCTTTTCATTCCAGAACAATAAGAGAGAACGCCATGAAAGGTGTGTTGCTGCAACATGGCAAGACAGTGCTGGTCGCCCTGATGCTGGTGCTTCAGGGCTGCTCCGCCATGAAAGAATCCCACTATGTGCCGAAGTCACCCGAGACCCTGGATGAATGGATGGTGGAGGGCGAATTGGTGCTGCGTGCAGACAGCACAAAAAGCAAAAGCTACTTTTACTTCAAGCAGCTTGGCGAAAACTATGAGCTGGCCGTGCTGATGGATGAACCGGTGGGAGAACCCAAGGCGGTGATCCGCGGCAATATCTTCGAGCCGGACAATGAAACCCTGGATGTGATCGGCGGCGCCGATGCCATGAAGGTGGCGCAGCATCTGCAAGAGCAGGTCTCCGGTGCCGAAATTTCCTACTGGGTTCGCGGCCTGCCGGTGACGGCGGATGCCGTGATCTACCAGAAAGATCTGCATGAAGTGGACAGCATCGAGGAGCGCGGCTGGGAAATCGACTACCGCGATTTCATGTCGGTCCAGGGCGGTTACCGCCTGCCCGCCGAGATCGAACTGGAAGGAGACGGCAAGTCGCTCTCCCTGGAAGTGGTGCGGGCGGAGACCGGTTTTCTGACCAGCCCCTGCGCCCAGAATGTGGACCAGGCTGAACTGGAAGGTAGCGCTGACGGCGCCTATGGCTATGGCACCGATGCCGATGCCATCGCTTCCCTGGTGCCGGCGGATGGCAGCGCACCCTTGCCACGCTGGATTGATGAGGTGGACTTCTGCAAGCAACTGGCAAAAGTGCACCACGACAAGCTGCCGGCCCCCCGTGTCGGGCTGTATGGCCCGGATTCCATGATGTGGAAGATTTCCGGCCTGGCCATGCCGGCGGGCTTTGGCGCCGGCCGGGCCCTGTTGCTTCAGGTGGCCCATCCCTGGGTGACGGCGGGCATCGACCAGCATTCCGTGGTTCGGGACGACCCGTTGGGGCGGGCCCGCCGCACCTTCTACCATATTCTCACCATGACCTATGGCAGCATGCCGCAGGTCATGGCCTCGGCCAATCAGGTCCGTGATATTCACGAAGAAATTGAAGGCAAAATGACCGAGCATGCCGGCGCTTTTGAATATGGCTCAGAATACCGGGCCAATGAAATCAACGCCATGATCTGGGTTCATGCCACCCTGTGGGAAACTCTGGTGTACATGTACGAAGACATGGAAGGCGAGTTGACCGAGCAGGAGAAAGAACAGTTCTACGAAGAAACCAAGCTGTTCGCCATGCTGTTTGGTATTCCCGAAAGCGCCTTGCCTGAAGACTGGGATGCCTTTATCGAATACAACCACGCCATGTGGGAAAGCCCGCAACTGACCGTGACGGATAATGCCATGCAGCTCAAAGAGGATCTGTTCGATGCCAAGTCGATCTTCATGATCTTCCCGCTCTGGGTGCAGGAAATCGTAACGTCGGCCAACCTGCCACCGCGCATTCGTGACCAATACCAGATGAAATATGGCTGGTGGCAGAAGTTCAACAATGCCTGGATCATGACCGGCGCCAATGTGGCCAAGCTGCTGTTGCCCAAATCCATGGAGCAGCACGCGATTTATCACGAGGCCGAAGCCCGCCTGGAAGGTGAGCGTTTGGGCGGCTATAACCAGCGCCTGATTGAAGCCTTCTTCGACAAGGAACGGATCGTCAATTAATGCCGTATGCCCGGATTTCCTCGCGTTTGGCAGTGCGTTTGGCAGCCGCACTGCTTCTTCTTTTCTGCCTGCCGGCGTTTGCCATCAGCGGTTATGACGAAACCGAATACCTGACGCCAGAGGCCTTTCTCGAAAAGGTCTATGGTGACCAGGTACCCGATATTTCCCTGCTTCCCCTGCGCGGCGACCTGCGCGACCGGGTGGAAGCTGTTTTGGGGCATCGCTACAGCGGTATGCGCCTGCGCTACTGGCATCAGGATGGCACCACCGCCTGGATCATTGATGAAAAGAGCAAGGATATGCCCATGACCATCGGTATCGGCGTCGGGCCCGATGGCCAGGTCGCCGTGCTGGAATTGCTGGTGTACCGGGAACCCCGTGGGGGAGAAATCCACCAGGCTGCCTTTCGCCGTCAGTATCTGGGAATGACTCTGACGCCGGACAATACCCTGTCCGGGGAGGTGGATGGTATTACCGGCGCCACCTTGTCCGTGGATGCCCTGAACCGGGTGACGGCCATGGCGCTGGTATTGCATCAGGCCGTGCAGTCTCTCGCAGTGGAATAGATTGACTGCGATGGAAAATTTTTCACAGAAACTATTGTTTAGCCAAAACTATTGGGGCTTTTGTACCAAGTCAGTCTTTAGTGCTGCTTTCATGTAACCCATTGACAGTAAAGAAGTTAAAGTTCGGTAAATTTTGCCACTTGGGCAGCGTTTCCTGGATGTCTGTCACTGTCACCAGTGATTAAATTAAAAAATCTTCGGGTGACGACAGAAAGGATTCTGCCATGAAAGCAATACTGCGAATGACGGCCATTGCGCCGTTGCTTGTCAGCCCTCTCGCCCTGGCCGGTGAGAATGTCCACGACCGATATGGCTACATTGGCGGCCATGCCAGTTACTACACTTTTTATGAAAATGATGTAGTGGGTAACGGTGCCGACGGCCTGGACGATGTGCCTTTCTATGGCGGCCAACTGGGCTGGCGTTTCCACCCCAACTGGTCGGTCCAGGCCTGGTACGAGGAGGTGGAAGGTGATGCGGAGAGCAAGTACAACTCCGGTCGCCGTCTGGACATGACCAACTACTACGCCAGTGGCCGTTTTCATCTTGATGGTCATGGCTTCCTGGGCTTTGAACCCTATGCGGGGATCAACGTGGGCGAGCAGCTCATCGAGAGCCGGAACAATCCCAACAGTGACGAAAACGACGAGCTGATGACCGGCGTGGAGCTGGGGCTGCAGCGCGTTTTCTTCCGCCATGTGGTGCTGGACCTGGGGACCCGACAGGCCTACAGCCAGGACCGCGAGTACTGGGAGGGCCAGGTCTACGCGGGGCTGAACCTGGCCTTTGGCATCAGCAACGACGATGACGATGGCGCCGACGAAGAGACGGTCGCGGCCACGCCGGAGGCGGTGGTCACCGGCGATGCTGATGGCGATGGCGTCAGTGATGATGTGGACCAGTGCCCGGATACCGCCGCCGGCGCGGTCGTGGATGACCAAGGCTGCCAGGTCTATGAAAGCACCATACAGGAACACAATGCCGGTACGATCTACTTCGAGTTCGACAGTGATCGCGTGAAGGGTGAATTCAACGATGAAGTCCGCAGCGCGGCGGATCGCATGAAGGCCGGCGAAAAGGCGTCCATCCGCGTGGAAGGCCACACCGACAGCATTGGCTCGGAAAGCTACAACCAGGGCCTCTCCGAGCGGCGCGCCGAATCCGTGCGTGACAAGCTGGTCAACGACCTGGGCATTGATGCCAGTGCGGTATCGACCCAGGGCTATGGTGAGTCCCGACCGGTGGCGGATAACGATACGGCAGAGGGCCGGGCGAAAAACCGTCGTGCGGATGTGATTGTGGAGTCTGAAGAGCAGACGCCGCAGTTCGAATAGGCCGTACAGGAAGTGAAAAAACGGGATGCTTCTGCATCCCGTTTTTTATTGATTCACTCAATCTTTTTTGGCCCGTACCAGTCGGGTCAACTCGTTCAACTGTTCCTGCACTTCCGCTAGCTGACGGGTCAGCTTTTCCCGTTCGTCATGGGCCTTTTCTGCCTGTTTGGCATTTTGTTCTTCGCTCATGACTTCCAGAATGGCGCCGATCATCATGTTCAGAAAGACGAATGCGGTCAGGAAAATAAAGCTGAGGTAATACAGCCAGCTTAAGGGGTAGCTTTCCATGGTGGCGTACATGACGTCTGTCCAGTCTTCGAAGGTGGCCACCCGGAACAGGGTCAGCATGGAGATAGCCACATCTCCCCACAGGGTTTCATCGACACTGGCGAAGAACATGGACCCCATGGCGGCGTAAATGTAGAAAATAATGAACATCAACAGGGCAATGTAGCCCATGCGCGGGATGGCCTTGATCAGCGAGTTGATCAGGAAACGCAGTTCCGGCACCACCGATACCAGTCGCAAAACCCGAAATACCCGCAACAGCCGTCCAAGCAGGACCACTTCGGCATTGTCCATGGGAATCAGGCTGCCGATGACCACCAGCGTATCGAACAGGTTCCAGCCATCCAGCAGGAAGCGTTTCTTGTCGGGGTGCACGCCGAACCGGAACAGGATTTCCACCAGAAAGAATATCGTGATGGCGTTGTCCAGCAGCGCCAGGGTATCGGCGAACAGGGGAGGCAGGCTATAGGTGTTGGCACCGATGGTCAGTGCCGAGAGGATGATGATGGCAATCACCGAGCCCTGGAACAGCTTGCTGGATTCCAGGCGGCGCAGCTGCTCCAGTGTGGAGGCGGAGCGTGTCAATTCGGATGACATGACGGGTCGCGATCCTGTGTGCAATGAGACTCAACGGATATCAGGCGCAAATTCTAATCGCCCCTGGCTTTGTGCGGTAGGGTGCTCGGCCGGCGCTTACAGTCGCTGGGCCAGGCCGGATGCGCGCCAGGTGCGTTTCTTGATCGCGCTGTCGAGGACGCTTGGTGTACCGAATTCCAGCAGCGAGAAGCTGGCCCGTGCCCGGGTGACCGCGGTGTAGATCAGCTCCCGGGTCAGGAGCGGGTGTGGGGCATCCGGCAGGACCAGCAGGGTGTGCCGGAATTCCGACCCCTGGGATTTGTGCACCGTCATGGCGTAGACGGTTTCCACCCCGTCCATACGACTGGGCAGCACCCATTTGATGCGCCCGTTAGGCAACTGGAAGGCGACTCTCAATAGCGGTTCCTGCTTTTGTTCATCAAGCAGGGGCAGCGTCAGCCCCACATCCCCGTTCATCAGGCCAAGCTGGTAATCGTTGCGCGTCATCATCACCGGGCGGCCCGCATACCATTCCCGCTCGGGGGCCAGCCCCTGTTGTTGCAGGTAACGGGTGATGCGCTGGTTGAGTTGCTCAACACCATAGGGCCCGCTGCGCAGTCCGCTGAGCAGTTGCTGGTGGGTCAGCTGCTTGAGCAGGGCTGCCGCCCAGGGATCAAAATCATCCCGCTGTGGCGGCATGGCATGTACCGCCTGGAAAAGCGCACGCAAGCCATCGTGGCCGCCACTGCCGTTCAGCAGCAGGTCTTCCAGTTGTTGCCCCGCGCTGTTCAGGCGGTGGCGATGCAGGCTGTCGTTGTATTGCTGGAACACCTTGCGGGCCCGTGGCAGATCCTCTTCGTTCACCGCTCTGGCCAGTTCGCCGATGCCGGGGCTGTCCTTGGAGCGCCAGTTGGTGCGCAGCATGGCGGTCTGCTGGGCCAGGGCCGTGCCGGGAGCCTGGGTGGTTTCCCGGTAATCGCTGATATCGGTATTGCAGGTGGCCTTGACGAAATCGAGGGTGTCTTGCCGGTAGCGTCCCTCAGAGGCATGGCGGCACAGGTCGCCCATTACTGCGCCGGCCTCCACGCTGGCCAGCTGGTCCTTGTCGCCCAGCAGTATCAAGCGGGTGTGTGGGGCCAGGGCGCCCAGCAGGCAGGCCATCATGTCCATGTCGATCATGCTGGCTTCATCCACCACCACCAGATCGGCGTGCAGCGGATTGTGCGGGTGATGGCGGAAGTGGCGACTGTCCGGGCGGGTGCCGAGCAGACGGTGCAGGGTTGTGACTTCGGTGGGGATGGCGTCGCGCACGCTGGCATCCACCGCCAGTTTTTCCACCTGGTCGCCGATGGATTCGGTGAGCCGGGCGGCCGCCTTGCCGGTGGGGGCCGCCAGACGAATGCGCAGGCGTTTGCCCGCATCCATGGCCAGGCTTTGCAGTAACCCCAGCAGGCGGACCACGGTGGTGGTCTTGCCGGTACCGGGGCCGCCGGTGATGATGGCGATGCCACTACGACTGGCCAGGGCGCAGGCCACCTGTTGCCAGTTGGTCTCGCCACCGGATTCGGGAAACAGTTTGCCCAGAGGCTCGCGCAGCGTGTCCGCGGGCAGGTCCGTGCCGGTGAGCAGCCGTTGGGCAATGGCGTCGGCCACGGCCACTTCCTGGGCCCAGTTGCGGCGCAGGTAAAGGCGGCTGCCGTCCAGCACCAGTGGCGTTTTCCCGTCGCGACTCACCAGCGGGCTTGCTTGCAGTAGAGACAGCCATTCGGCCGGTTTGCCGGGAAGCAGGGTCGTCAGTTCTTGCGGGGGGTTGGTGCCCCACAGTTGGCTGTGCAGTTCGCTGTTGGCCAGGTCCAGACACAAATGGCCGCTGGCCTGCTGGTTGCTGGTAAAGGCGGCGAGCAACAGGACTTCGTCGCGGGCTCCGGGGCATTGCTGTTTGAGAAAACGGGCAATGGCCACATCCAGATCGCGCAGCAGCCTGTTGTCGCGCAGCAGGGTCAGGGCGTCTTCCCAGTTGAGGGCAGAGAAGAGATCAGATTGCATGGAAAGCCCTCCGGGGAGTGGCAAGTGGCAAGTCGCAAGTGGCAACGCGGGGAAGGAAGGGGGGGAAGCAATCGGTTCTACTCCGCGTTTCGCCTGGCGGGGTGCGCGGGCACAGCACTCCCGTTACGGATGAGCTATCCCGTGTTTTGCCACTTGCTACTTGAAACTGGCAACTCATTCCTCACCCCCGAACATGGCATCCAGCCTTTCAATCAGCGCAGTCTCCGGCCGGTCAAACACGGTACCCGCCGCCGGCCCCTGCAGGCCACGCAGGAACACATAAACTGCGCCGCCCAGGTGTTGCTCCGGATCGTAATCCGGCAGGCGGTTTTTCAGCAGGCGGTGCAGGGCCAGCAGGTAGAGCACGTATTGCACCTCGTAGCGTTTTTCCAGCACCGCCTGGGTCATGGCTTCGGTGGTATAGGCGTTGTCATCCACGCCCAGCCAGTTGGATTTGTAGTCGAGCACGTAATATTTGCCGTGGTGTTCGAACACCAGATCGATAAAGCCCTTGAGCATACCGTTGAGGGTATCCGCTTCCAGCCTGGGGCGCGTCTGCTGCGGGTGGATGTGCTCCCGGATCAATGTATCCATGGCTGCCACACTCACCTGATGCGCCGGGAACACGAATTCCATTTCCGGCACATAGGTCTGCAGTTTCTTCAGGGCAATGCGGTCACCGGCAACGGGCAGGGCGGTGCTGAGTGCCTGTTTCCACCACAGGCGGATGACGTCGAGATGATCCTCCCAGTTTCTGGCCAGGAGTTTGTCTGCCAGGGTGTTCTCAACGTCGTCGGGCTCGGCCAGGGCCTGATCGAACCGCTGGTTGGCGGCCTGCTCAAGAAAGTCGTGCAGCAGGGTGCCGGGGGCCGCGCCGCGCGGGAAGGCGTGGATGGTGCCGGGTAAGGGCGCCACTTCTTGCGCCACGGTGTCGTCCTGATGTTCGGCCAGTTGGTCGCCCCGCGGGTCCGCCGGGGCCAGGGTTTCCTGCACGTGTTTGAGGGCGCTGTAACTGGCAATCCACCAGGGTTGTCGCTGGCGGGCGGATGGGATTTGCGGGTCGCGCAGGGTCAGGGTGCGGGCCCTGGGCTGGTAGATCTCGTCGCTGCCCGTCGGGGCGGCGACCACGCAGACGGTGGCACTGGCGATGGGCTGCAAGGCTGACATCAGGCCGTCGTTGGCCACGCCGCTGCCGAACAGCAAGCGGCCAATGGCACTTTTTTCCAGCTGGTTCTGTTGGCCGCGTCCCTTGATATAGGGCGCCAGGCCCAGGGTGCAGGTATGGCAGGCGCGGGTCAGTGCCACGTAGAGCAGGCGCATGTCTTCGGCCAGCCGCTCATGGTCTGCCTTGGCTTCCGCCTGTTCGTCCGGTTCCAGGGACACGTTGAGGTGGTCATTCTCGTGGTAGCGCAGTGGCGGCTTGCTCTTGTCCGCCGGGCGGAAGCTGCAAATGAACGGCAGGTAGACCAGCGGGTATTCCAGGCCCTTGGACTTGTGGATGGTGATCACTTTCACGCGGTCGTCGTCGCTTTCCAGGCGCAGAATGCTGTCCTTGCTGCTGCCGCCGCCGTCTTCCACCCGGTCTTCCAGGTAACGGATCAGGGCCTGTTCGCCATCCAGTTGGGTGGCGGCCTGTTGCAGCAGTTCGGCCAGGTGCAGCAGGTTGGTCAGGGCGCGCTCGCCATCCAGGCTCTGGCTGAGCCGGGCGGGGACATGAAAGTCCATCAGCAGGCTGCGCAGCATGGGCAGTACGCCCTGTCTTTGCCATTGGTGCCGGTAGTGATGGAAGCGCTCCACGGTGTCTTCCCAGCGCACTTCGTCCTGGTTGAGCGCATCCAGTTCCGCCCAGGACTGATCCAGCACCGCACAGGCCAGGGCGCTACGCACCCGGGTATCGGAATCCGGACTGGCCACCGCATGCAGGATCAGCAGCAGGTCCAGCGCCTGCGGCTGGGCGAACACGGAATCCTGATCGGATAGATAGACACTGCGCACCTTGCGCGCCATCAGCGCATCACGAATGGCTTTGGCCTCGGTGCGGTCGCGCACCAGGATGGCAATATCGTTGGGGTGCAAGGGGCGGAAGGCCTCCGCTTTTCGAAAACCGGTGACGCCCTGTTCGGCCCCGTTGAGAAGGTGGGCGATTTCGCTGGCACAGCGTTCGGCCTGCTGGTCGCGATACTGCCCGGCGCTGACCGGTTTTTCCTGCTCATCCACCCACAGGGTAATGCCGGCGGTTTCCTGGTTGTCGACCAGCAATACGTCCTTGCGCCCGTTGGCGGTGACCGTTTCAAAGGGAATGGCGTTGTCCATCATGAACACATCGCCGAAGGTGTTCTGGCTGTAGGTGAACAGGTGGTTCACTGCCTCCACCATGGCGCTGGCGCTGCGGAAATTTTTGTCCAGGGTGTAGTGGTTGCCTTCGGTGGCGCGGCGGGCTTTCAGGTAGGTGAAGACATCGGCGCCGCGGAAGGCGTAGATGGCCTGTTTGGGGTCGCCGATCATGAACCAGCCGGTGCCTTCCCGGTTTTCATACAGGGCGGAGAAAATGCCGTACTGGGTGGGATCGGTGTCCTGGAATTCGTCGATCAGGGCCACCGGAAACTGGTCGCGGATGACCTGCGCCAGGCGCTCGCCGTTGCTGCCCTGGAGCGCATCGTGCAGGCGGCTGAGCATGTCATCGAAGCCCATGGTGGCGCTCTGCCGACGCATCTGGTCCACGCGCCGGTCGATCCAGGCGGCGGCGTGGGCGAGCAGGTCGGTGCGCGGCAGTCGGGTCGTGGCGCGGCCTTCCATGACGGTGTCCAGCGCCTGGCAAAAGGCAAAGTCCGGACGATGGGGCTCGCCTTTTTTGGTGAACTTCATGCCTTCGCGGGAAAACTTTGCCAGGGTGTCGTAGGCCTTGTCGGGTAGCCGTTCGCCGTTGGCGAAACGTTGCAGCGTCTGCACCATGCCGGGGACGCTGGTGGCCCGGTAGCTGTTGCCGTTGAGCCACTTGTTGTCGAGCGCCGCGCGCAGCCATTCCAGAAAGTCCGGCCATTCCCGGGCCAGGGTCTGGCGTGCGCTCTGTTCCCTGTCCGCCTGCGGGCCGGTCTGTGTCAGCCAGTGCTGCACGGTTTGCGGCAGGACATCCGGGTCGGCTTCCTTGAGCCCCAGTAGCGGTCTGGCTTCGTGGAGCAGGGCATCCGGGTTGCCCAGGTTTTCACTTTGCAGGGCGTTGGCGGCGCTGACCGGGAAATCGGCAATGAGGGTGCGCCAGTAGTCCCGCGCCGCCTGTTGCCGCTCTTCGCTGGCGTCTTCCTGAAGCTCCAGGCTGAACAGGCTGCCGGAATCAAAGGCATGTTGTTTCAACATGCGGTTGCAGAAACCGTGAATGGTGTAGATGGCGGCCTCGTCCATCCACTGGGCGGCGGCATCCAGGCGTTGGGCACATTGCTGGCGGGCCTCCGGGTCGGCGTAATCGTCCAGCAGTTGCGCCAGTACCGGGTCGTCGGCGGTGGCGCTGGCATCGGCAAAGATGCGGGCGGCATCGGCCAGCCGGTCGCGGATCCGTTCGCGCAGTTCTTCCGTGGCCGCTTCGGTAAAGGTCACCACCAGAATTTCCGGAGGCAACAGCGGCCGGTGGAAGGCGTTGTCGCCGCCATGCCCCAGCACCAGACGCAGATACAGGGCGGCCAGGGTAAAGGTCTTGCCGGTGCCGGCACTGGCTTCGATCAGCCGGGTGCCGTGCAGGGGGAAGGTAATGGGGAGCGGACGAGTATCGGTCATGCAATGCCCCCCTCTCCCTGTCCCTCTCCCGCAAGGGGAGAGGGGATCCAATAGAGAGCGCCCCTCAGGGCTGAGAACACGGAAGTTACTCCAGGTCTTTCTGGGCGGTCTCCTCTCCCTTGAGGGGAGAGGGACAGGGAGAGGGTGAAGCTACGAAGCAACGTAAGCACAGAAGGCTCAAATGGCCCTGACTTTCTGTCGAAAAAACGCCGAAACTTCAGTACCCGTGCCGGCATAGTAAAGCGAATCGCTGCTACGGGACTGTCAGCCTGGTATTGCACTTTTCCGCGTTGCAGCTTGCAGCTTGTAGCTTGTAGCGCATAAACGGTGCGGTTCGCCTTGGGCTCAGTGCACCCTGCGAAAACAGGGGAGAGGGGGCGTTTAATCATCGCCATGTTCACTCCATTGGGCGTGCTGATAGAGCGGAGCATAGAGTTGTTCGGTCCAGTATACGAAAGCCGGCTGCTCGCCATGACGTTGCGCCAGCAGGGTGTCGAAGTCGGCCCAGGCCCGGGCAATGGCCGGTTCCTTGTCCTGTTCGCCGGTGTGCATGAAGCCGGATTTAAAGGCCTTGCGCGCGTCGCTTTCGCCGCGCTCCTTTTCTTCGCCTTTCAGCCAGGCGAACGCCGTGGCGCAGGCAATGGGCAGCGGTTCGCACAGGGCCTGTTGCCAGGCCTGGCCAATCTGGTCGAGCAGTAACCGGGCATCGCCGCGGTTGATGGCGGGCAGGGTGAAGCGGCCATCCTGGCCCTGTATCCGGGTGGTCAGCAGATGGCCGGCGGCACAGGCGGCCAGGTGCAGGGTCCAGTCGCGGGTGAGCTTGTCGTGGCGGTCCTTGAGTTTGCCGGTATGCAGTACCAGTCGCTGGGTGTTGGCGGCGGAGCCGCGCAGATCGGTGAGCCAGTCCTCGATTTGCAAGGGCCCGGCACTGAGCTGGATTTCCTGCTGCGGTTGCAGCTCGCCGGCGTGGGCGAGCAGGGCAAAGTATTGCTCCAGCGGTTGTGCCAGGGGCATCAGCAGGCTGTCACGGCTGCCTTCGGCGAACGGTGCCAGGGGCAGGTCGCCGCTGCCGGCCAGCCGGTCCAGGGTACGTTGCATGGCGTCGTTGGCGTGCTCCGGCCCGGCGCGCAGGGCTTCGCTGAGTAACTGGTCCTGGAGCTGGAAACGCTGCAAGCCATCGAAGGTGAAAGGTTCGCTGTCATCAAGCACCTGACGGTCCTGTCTGAGCCGGGCTTTGAGCCGTTGCTCGAAGAAGTGCGCCACCGGCTGTTTGAGAAACCGGCCCAAGGCGGCGCAGGTCACCGGCTCGTCAATTTCCAGCGGTGACAACGGCGGATTGTCGGTGGGGGCTGGCGCCTGGCCGTCGTGCAGGGCGCGCCATTCGGTGGCGTAGGTGGTCAGGTCGTCGTTGTCGCTGTGGAAAAAGTAACGGGCGCTGAACGGTTGTAGCGGGTGAGAGCGGGTGAGAGCCGCCACCGGTTCGCCGCTGGGTGTTTGCCAGCGCTGGTTGATGTGATCGCGCAGTTGCGCCACCAGCACCGACGGGGGGCGCTCGCTGTTGTCGCGCACGTTACGGCCGGTCCAGCTGATATAAAGGCTGTCGCGGGCGCTGAGCAGGGCTTCCAGAAACAGGTAGCGGTCATCATCGCGGCGCGAACGGTCGCCGGGGCGATAGTTGCCCCATTGCCGCATGAGATCGAAATCCATGGGCTGTTGCTGGCGCGGGTAGTCGCCGTCCTTCATGCCCAGCAGGCACACATGGCGGAAGGGGATGGCGCGCATGGGCATCAGGGTGCAGACGTTGATGCGCCCGGCCATGAATCGCTGCGACAGGCTTTCGGCGTTCAGGGCATCCAGCAGCGGGCGGCGGGCCACGGTGAGCGGCAGGGTGCTGTCGAAATCCGCTTCGTGGCAGGCGGCCAGCCAGTCGTTGAGGGCGTCGCGCAGACCCGCGTCCAGGTTCTGGTCTTCTTCGCTGACAGGGGCGAACAGGTCATCGAGTAGGTGGGTGAAGCGCTGTTGCCAGTGGCTGGCGGTGGCTTCCTGGCGGAAGGCTTGCCAGTGGGTTTCCAGGGTGTCGAGCAGGCGCGACAGTCGCCCGGCCAGTTCTGCGCCCAGGCCGGCCACTTCGTCCAGCGGTTCGATGCCCATCCAGGCCGGGCCATCGCCGATCAGGTAGCCGGCCAGCATGCGTTTCAGGCCGAAGGCCCAACTGTTCTGTTCGAAGCCGGGCACATCCAGGGTCTGGCGTTGCCGGCTGTCCAGGCCCCAGCGAATGCGCGCCTGGTCGATCCACTGGGCCAGCTGCGGCAGGTCGCCCTCGTCGATGCCGAAGCGTTCACGAACGGCGGGCACATCCAGCAGGTCGAGAATATCCGTGGCGGTGAAGCGCCATTGTGGCAGATGCAGCAGGCGCTCCACGGCCTGGGCCAGTGGTGAGGCGGCGCCGGCGCTGCGATCGCTGAGGGTGTAGGGCAAGTAGCGCGGATCGTCGCGCTCCAGCCGGCCAAACACCGCATCAATGTGTGGGGCATAGGCTTCGATATCCGGGACCATGACGATCACATCCCGGGGTTGCAGGCTGGGGTCCTGACTGAAGCGTTCCAGCAATTCGTCCTGCAGAATTTCCACTTCCCGCTGGGCGCTGTGGCCGATGCGAAAACGCAGGGACGTATCGGGTTGCAACGGGGGCCGTTGCTCGGGGGCGGGCAACGGCGTCAGGTCGAGAATGTCCTGTTGCAGTTGTTGCAGCAGGGTTTGCGGGTGCTGATTTTCAAACAGGTCAATCTGATTCTGGAAGGCGCTGCGGTAGCTGTCCGGGTCGTCGTGATCGTACAGCAGGCCGATAAAGTCGCGGCCCTGTTTGCCCCAGGCCGCCAGCAATGGGTTCACCCGGTTTTCCGGCAGGGCGGTGAGGTGGCGTTTGCGGTTGTCGAGCTGGCGGCGCAGCAGTTGCTTGTCTTCGACAATATCCGCCCAGTAATGCTGGCAGGGGTTCTGTACCAGCATCAGTATCTGGCAGTGCCGGCTTAGCGCCGCCAGTGCTTCCAGGGCCTGCTGGGGCAGGGCGCTGATGCCGAAGATGATCAGCCGGCGCGGCAAACCGGTGGGGGGCGTGCCGTGATTCAGGGTGTCGATAAAGGCGTTGTGAATGGCACTGCGGCTCAGCCCCTGTTTGTCGCGGTCCATGTCCGCCAGCAGTGCCCGCCACAGATGGGCCTGCCAGCGCTGGCTGTCGGGAAAGTCATCGAAGGCATTTAGGTCCTGGGCCTTGCGTAGCCGGTCGTCGCCGTTTTCCCAGTCGCTCAGCCAGTCCGCCCGGTACACCTGGTAGGCGTCGTAAAGGTCGGCCAGCCGCTCGGCCAGCTGATGACGTTTGCGGCAGTCATTGTCATCGGCCAGAAAATGGCGCAGCGGGCCGAAGTGATCATCGTCCAGCAGGGTGGGCAGCAAGCGGTACAGCCGCCACAGCAAGCGGGATTTGTCGAACGGCGAGGTGCGCGGCACCTGGTCCTCGCCGAGCACCGTGCGGTAGGCACTCCACAGAAAACGGGCGGGCATCTGGAACTGGTAACCGGCGCTGATCCCCAGGGCATCGGCCAGTTGCAACTTCAGCCACTGGGCCATGCCGTTGGATTGCACCAGAAACGTTTCCGTTTCCAGCGGTGCCAGAGGGTGCTGGCGCAGCCAGTCGGTAACCAGTTCGGTGAGGGTTTCCAGACGGTTGCTATGCAGCACCATCAGCCCGTTTTGCATGGACCTTCCTTGCGCGAAATTGAGTGTGTGCGAAAGGGTCTAGCCTAAGGGAGAAGCGCTCGCCGTGCTACAACGGGGCAGAAGCGAGTGACGAGTTTCGAGTTGCGAAAGTCAAAACCCTCGACCTGAAGCCCTGGATAATTTTTGCTTTTCGAAACTCGAAACTCGAAACTCGCTGCTGAATGACTACAACACACTCATCCACCAGTTAAGCGGTTCCCGCTTCGGCGGCGGTTCCGGTTTTTCCTGTTGTTCCGGTTGTGCCTGGCCGTCGGTTTCGCTGGCCAGGCTGGGCTGGATACCGAAGGTGGGGTACAGGGACGCCACCAGCAGCACGGCCATGGCCCGGTTGAAGCCGCGCAGTCGTTGCCCTTTTTGCAGCCAGTTCTTCAGGGCGGCGCCGAACAGGTTCCAGCTACTGATCAGCGGCAGCCCAACGATCAGAAAGGCCCCGGCGACAATGGCGACAATGGCGACACTGAGGGTGAAGTCCTGGGGCTGGGTGAAGGTGGCCACCCCGGTGAGAATCATCATCCAGGCCTTGGGATTGACCCACTGGAACAGGGCCGCCTGCATAAAGGTGAGGGGCTTGGCGTTGTAGCGGTCGCTGTTCAGGTTGCGGGTGCGAACCAGTTGCCAGGCCAGGTAAAGCAGGTACAGCGCCCCGCCCACGCGCAGGACGGTGACTGCCTGCGGGAAGCGGGTGAGCAACTGGCCGAGCCCCAGGGCCACGCACAGCAGAATCACCTGGCAACCGATGGCGATGCCCAGAATATGGGGCAGGGAGCGGCGAAAGCCGGCGTTGGCGCCGGAGGCCATGAGCATCAGATTGTTGGGGCCGGGGGTACCGGTCATGACGGTGACAAAACCGATAAGGGCCACCAGTTGTTCCGTCGACATGACAATTATCCTTTGATCTGAAGCTGGTTCACCAGACTAGGTGGACAGGGTTGTGCAATACAGATATAAAAAGTGGAAATTGAAGCGGTACAGATGGGGTTGTTACAAATCTGTACTGCTTTCTATGCAGCAAACTGTACCGGTTCCCGCCCTATGACCCTTTATCAAACCCTCGCCGACCGTCTTCAGGGCCTGATCCGTGATCAGGTGTACCCCGTGGGCAGTCGCCTGCCCGGTGTGCGGGTGCTGGCGGCACAACAGGAAGTGAGTGTGTCCACGGCGGTGAATGCCTGCCGCGAGCTGGAGCAGCGTGGCGTGCTGGAAGCCCGCCCCCGTTCCGGCTATTACGTGCGCCAGCCGGCGGTGGTGCGTGAACCTCCACGGGTGGCCAAGCCGGGCCGTCGGCCACGGCGCATTACCGGGCAGGAACGGGTACTGCAGATGCTGCAGAACGTGAACAATCCGTCCGTGGTGAACCTGGGGGCGGCGGTGCCGGCGCCGGAATACATGCCGGTGGCGACCATGGAGCGGGTGTTTCACAGTGTGCTGCGCGAACAGCGACGGCGTTGCGTGGGTTATGAATTTCCACCGGGGGCGCCGGAGCTGTGCACCCAGATCGCCCGTCGGCTGGCGGGCTTGCAGTGTGCCGTCAGCCCGGAGCAGGTGCTGATCACCAACAGTTGCCAGGAATCGGTGGCCATCGCCTTGAAGATGATTACCTCACCCGGCGATACGGTGGCGATTGAATCGCCCACTTACTATGGGCTGTTGCAGGTGATCGAATCCCTGGGGCTCAAGGCCCTGGAAATTCCCACCGATCCGGAAGCGGGCATTTCCCTGGATGCGCTGACTCTGGCGCTGGAGCGCTGGGATGTGTCTGCCTGTGTGGTGGTCTCCAACTTTTCCAATCCTCTGGGCGTGCGGATGTCCGATGAACGCAAGCAGGCGCTGCTGCGGTTGTTGTCGCGACACAAGGTGCCGCTGGTGGAGGACGATATCTACGGTGACCTGTCGTTGAGTGGCCCCCGCCCCCGGCCGGTAAAAAGCTGGGACCGGGACGATCAGGTGTTCTACTGCGCGTCGTCGTCCAAGACCCTGTCCGCGGGGCTGCGGGTGGGCTGGCTGGTGGCGCCCCAGGCCTGGCAGGAAAAGGCACAGTATTATCAGTACATCAATACGGTGTCGGTGGCCACGCCGTCCCAGCTGGCCCTGGCCCGCTACCTGGAACGGGGACATTACGAGCGCTTTTTGCGGCACATCTGCAGCGAGCATGCCCGTAGCGTGGCGCGGATGACCGAACGGGTGACCCAGCTATTCCCTGCCGACACCCGGGTCAGCCGGCCGGCGGGGGGCTTTGTGCTGTGGGTGGAGCTGCCCGGCGAGGTGGATACCTCGGAGCTGATGGAAAAGGCGCTGGAGCAGGGCGTGAGTTTTGCCCCCGGTTCGCTGTTTTCCGCGTCCGGCAAGTTTGCCAACTGCCTGCGGCTGAATTGCGCGGTGAAGTGGGATAACCGGGTGGAGCAGGCACTGGTGGCCTTGTCGCGGTTGCTTTAATGTTCTGGCCTGAAAACGCGCCTCCGCTGTTGGAGCTTTGCTTGCAAAGCGAAGGTTTCAGCAGTCTCAATGCTGGATTCCACTCTTCGCCTTGCGAGCAAGGCTCCAACGCCATCTGACGCAGGGGGGAAGTTATTCGCTACGCTCATCTCTCCGGGGCCATACCCGGATCAAGTCCGGGGCAGGCCTGCGGCTGTTCTGCGCTGCGTTGCCACCCTGCGGTTGGGTTGGCTCCTGCATGACAGGAGGGGTTACATCATCACCGAGCCAAGCACTTCGCGATCGCCATCCTGCAGTTTGATGACCTGATCGCCCTGCTTGATCAGGGTGTAGCGTTCCTGCGCGGCCACCACGGTGATGGAACCGTCGGCGTTGTAGGTCAGCTCGGCTTCATTGCCCAGCCCATCGGTGACGGTTTCCGTGGTACCGGCTACCTTGGGGCCTTCTTTGCTGATGGGGTTGGTGCCGGTCCAGAACTCAATGGAGTTGAAGATGATGATATCGCCCAGTAGCGACAGCCCGTAAACCGGTACCCACCAAAACACAAAGGAAATCCCCTGATTCACGAACTTGTTGTTGGTGGCGGTGGCGTTCCAGTCCTGCACGGTATCGAACAGCGCATTCTGGCCCAGACAGCCGCTGAGCAGAACGGCAAGAGAGGTGCTGGCTATCACTTTTTTCATCTGATTCTCCTGAAATACGGGGCAAACCTATTATTGCCGTGATTTGGTCAGATGGGAAAGAGGAAGGGAGTTGACAGTTGATAGTGGACAGTTGACAGCGTCGCGATAAGAGTTTGGGTTGTTCAGAAATGCAAGAGGCCGCGCCCAAACTATGGGCGCGGCCTCTTTGCTTTCAGATTAGTTCCACGCTTTCTCGCGCAGCTGTCAATTATCAACTGTCCACTGTCAACTTATTATTTTTCCATCGCCGCCAGTTCGTCTTCGAAGAAGAATTTGTCCTCGCCGAAGGCCGGCTCCAGATGGTTGAGCCAGGTGGCGTCCTCGTTGTATTTGGCGAAGAAGGGACGCTGTACCCAGTCGTGGTTACGACCCTGAATAAAGCGCAGGGCAAACACTTTTTCGCCGTTGATTTCAGTGACGCCCTGGATTTCCACCTTGCCGGGGTGGCTGGACATGCTCGGGCCACGGGCGGTACGGGCAATACCGGATACCTGCTTCATGGCATCGCGGTAGATTTCCCAGGCCTTGGCCAAGGGCACTTCAAAGTAGTGACGGGCGCCGGTGTCGCGTTCGACGAACATGTAGTAGGGCACGATGCCCAGTTCCACCTGGGTCTGCCACATACGCGCCCAGTCGTCGGCGTTGTCGTTGATGTGGGCCAGCAGCGGGCCCTGGGCGCGAATCACAGCGCCGGTGTTGCGCACCCGGCGGATGGCTTCCCGGGCGATATCTGTTTCCAGTTCCTGCCAGTGGTTGTAGTGCGCCATCAACGCCAGGTGTTTGCCGCTGGCCTGCACCTGCTCGAACAGGTCCAGCAGATCCTGGGCGTCGTTGTCGGTGACAAAACGGTAGGGCCAGAAGGTCAGCGCCTTGGAGCCGATGCGGATGGTGCGGATCTGTTCCAGTTCCAGCAGCGGTTCGATATGGGCGCGCAGGTTCTTGGTCTTCATCACCAGCGGGTCACCGCCGGTGATCAGCACATCGGTGATTTCCGGGTGTGCCTGGATGTACTTCTTGAGCTGGCCGGCTTCCTTGGCGGCGATCTTCAGATCGTTGTCGCCGATGAACTGGGCCCAGCGGAAACAGAAGGTGCAGTAGCTGTGGCACACCTGGCCCTGGCTGGGGAAGAACAGCACGGTTTCGTTGTACTTGTGCTGGATGCCATCGACTTTCTCGCCGTCCACTTCCGGCATATTGTGTTCCATCTGCCCGGCCGGGTGCGGGTTGAGGGCTTCGCGGACTTCGGCGATGACTGCCTTGATCTCGGCCTTGTCACCGCCGCGCATGGCGTCGGCTACTTTGTCGAAATGCTCCGGGGCGAGCATGCCCTTCTGCGGGAAAGTCAGCTGGTAGATAGGATCATTGGGCACCTTGTCCCAGTCGATCAGTTCTTCAATGACGTATTCATTGACCCGGAAAGGCAGCACATTGGCAACGACTTCCATGGCGAAGCGGGTCTCGTCGTCCAAGCGCTTCAGCGGCTCGATCTTGTCGAGCTGACGAGCGGTGAACACCTTGAAACGACGCTCTTCGAATTGCTGTTCCGTGCTCTGGTGCAGCGGAATGACCGTATTGGTTTCGGGCATGGTATCGCTCCTCATCATGCGCCGGCATGACGAAAAAGGCGTCAACACCGGTACACTGGTTGCTAAACCAGCAGGACTTGTCTTGTGCTACTGCTGCTGATGGCCAGCGGTGGCTGGCGCTGAAATTGGGCTTGTGCCCGCTGTTTCGTGCGTCCACGAAGTGACGCGGAGGACCTGGAACCTGACGCTGCCCAGCGGTTTTCGGGGCAGGCGTGGGGCATTGTGGCCGCCAAGTGTTCCAAAAGAGCGCGTATTTTAGTGAAGCGGGGTGCAAAGAGCAAAACCATTGATCCGGCAGGGTTTTTGCCCGCTATCCCGGCCGGTGAGACGGTATGCTATGTTCTGTTATTACAGATAATAATGAGCCCTGCCTGAAATCAGGGCTGTTTGGAATTACCGGCGAGGGAGCCGACGGGGTTTGGACCTGACTGACTGGAAAGCCCGCATAGACCAGGCAAGCGCGCTGCTGGAGCCTCTTTGGCCCTACATTGCGGCGGCGATCAGTATTTCCCTGGCAGTAACGGTGACGGTGCATGTGGCGCAAAACAAGCGTGATGCCCGGGCCGCGGCCGCCTGGACGGGGCTGGTTTGGCTGGTACCGGTGGTCGGTGCGCTGCTGTATTTCATGCTTGGGGTTAACCGCATTCGGCGCCGGGCCCGGCAGTTGACCGGTGGGCTGATCGACAGTGACGATGGCTGGCGGGTCG
Source organism: Pseudomonadales bacterium (assembly GCA_022360555.1). Taxonomy (GTDB): domain Bacteria; phylum Pseudomonadota; class Gammaproteobacteria; order Pseudomonadales; family Alcanivoracaceae; genus Alcanivorax. The sequence goes on along the minus strand of JAKSCQ010000252.1, from coordinate 10,388 downwards.
CCGCCGAAGCGGTCCCGTCGGTCCGGCACCTGCAGGTGCTCAGCCGTCTGGTGGGGCGCCTGACCCATTTGCCCCTGTCCGATGGCAACAAGGTGGAGTTGCTGGATGCCCCCGGGGCCTACCGCGACATCCTGGACGCCATCAACGGCGCCACCGACAGCATTTATCTGGCGACCTATATCTTCGGCAATGATGCTGCCGGCAAACCCCTGTGCGAGGCGCTGGCCGCCGCGGTGCAGCGGGGCGTCAAGGTGCGGGTGCTGATCGACGGCGTGGGGGCGCTGTATTCCCTGCCGTCGGTGGTATGGCGCCTGCGTCGCCGGGGGGTGCCGGTGCAGCGCTTTCTGTACTCGCTGGCTCCCTGGCGGATGCCTTATCTGAACCTGCGCAACCACCGCAAGATCCTGATCGTGGACCGGCGTGTCGGCTTTACCGGCGGCATGAACATTCGTGCCGGCTACATCCAGAACCCGCCCCGCATCACTGACCTGCATGCCCGCATCGAAGGGCCGGTGGTGGGGCAGTTGCTGCGCGGTTTTGCCGCCGACTGGGTGTTCACCTGTGCAGAAGTGCTGGAAACCAGCTATCGGGGCCCGGCCATGGTGGGCGACGTGCAGGCACGGGGGATCAGTGCCGGCCCGGACGCGGATTTCGACAAGCGCCGGCTGACGCTGCTGGCGGCCATCGGCAGCGCCCAACAGCGCATCCGCATCGTCACGCCCTATTTCGTGCCGGACCTGACCCTGCTGGCCACCCTGCAACTGGCGGTACTTAAGGGGGTGCGCGTGCAGATCGTGATTCCGGAACGGAACAACCTGCGCATGGTGCAGTGGGCCAGCATGCATGCCCTGCGCTGGCTGGTGAATGAAGGGGCGGAGCTGTACCTGTCGCCGCCGCCTTTCGATCACAGCAAGGTGATGACCGTGGACCAGCACTGGGTCATGCTCGGTTCGGGCAACTGGGACGCCCGCAGCCTGCGGTTGAACTTCGAATTTGACATGGAGTGCTACAGCCAGCACCTGGCCAGGCAGATAGATACCTCCCTGGACGAGCGCATCATGCACTCGCGCCGGATGGATCAGGCCGGCTTCCGGCAGTTGGCGCCCTGGCGCCGGGTGCGCAATGCCCTGGCACACCTGATGGAACCGTATCTTTGAGTTTTCTGTTGGCGTCTTGCCGGCAAGGCGACACATTGACCCAATCCGTGTCGTTCGGGTGCCGGTGGAGGGCTGTCTTTTTATGTCAGAATGACATCGCCAGTGTGGCCTGTATCACGTTCCGGCGTATTGACGGATGGGCCGGACAGGAAACTGGCGATAAAGTGAGCAGCCTGCGATACCCGCGGGGGGAACTGACGGGCCGCAAGGCGTCAGGATGACAAGATGATAACAAAAGCAATAACGATACTGGCACTGCTGGTGCTGGCCGCGCCGGTCATGGCGCAGCAGCCGGAGTGGTCGCTGGTTACGGACCGGGATGATATCCGGGTGTATCGCCAGCACGATGACCAATCCCGCCTGAAGACTTTCCGGGGGGTAGGCGTCGTGGAGGTGACCGATTTCAATGCCATTGGCGCGCTGATGGACGACTACGATGCGGTGGCGTCCTTCATGCACATGGTGTCGGAAATCCGTGACCTGAAGCGCCATTCTCCCTATCAGCGCGATGTGTACGTTACCACGCGCCTGCCCTGGCCGGTCAACGACCGGGATGCGCCCCTGCGCGTGACCTTCTATCAGGAAGATGACTTTGATCTGGTGATGCCGTTTGTGCTCAAGGAAGAACTGTTCCCGGAGCAGGACGGCTACGTGCGCATGCCCCAGATGGAGGGTTACTACCGGTTTTCACCGCTGGAGCCGGGCAAGGTGGAAGTGACCATCGAGGTGGTGCTGGACCCGGGCGGTGTGTTGCCGGCCTGGCTGGCCAATATCATCCTGCGCGATATCCCCTATTTTTCCCTGCGCCGTCTGCGGCGGGTGATTACCCAGCCCCGTTTCCAGGGTATTGCCCACGGCTACTACCAGATGCCTCCGCACTGGCAGCAGCCGGGCAAAGAGGAGGTGGCTAGCGTTTCAGGGGAGAACCGGGGCCCATCAACGCCCAGATGATCAGCCCGATCAGGGGAACGATCAGAACCAGCAACACCCACAGCACTTTGGCGCCGGTTTCCGCGGACGACTGGATAATCATGACGATGGCATAGATCGCCAGGGCAAGCTGCAACAATCCCAGTAACTTCATGGCAAGATCCTTCTGCATGGCACGTTAAGCTTCCAATCTAGAACAGTCCCTGCTGCAGGTAAATCTCGGGACTGTTAAACAGCGTCAATTCTTCTCGTTATGGCGCATCAGCAGGGCATGCAGCAGGGCGGCGCTGCCCAGGGCGGCGCCCAACAGACAGACGCCATTCCAGCCATAGTGTTCATAGGCCGCAGCCGAGGCCAGGGAGCCGCTGGCCCCGCCGAGAAAGTACAGGAACATATAGCCGGAATTGAGCCGGTTGCGGGCGCTTGCATCCAGGGTAAGGATCAGGTTCATGTTGGTGATGTGCACCGCTTGCAGAGCCAGATCCAGCAGTACGATGCCGACGACCAGGGCGATCAGGTTGATCCCGCCCAGCCCCAGCAGCCCCCAGGAAACCAGCAGCGCCAGTGTCCCCAGCAGCGTCATGCGCTGGCCGTGCCCCCGGTCTGCCAGCGTGCCCGCGCCACGGGCGGCCAGGGCACCCGCTGCCCCGGCCAGACCGAACAGGCCGATGGTGGCATCGGAAAAATGCCAGGGCTCGGCGGACAGCAGAAATGCCAGTGAGGTCCACAGCACGCTGAACATGGCAAAGATCAGACAGCCGAGCAGCGCCCGCTGGCGGAACACCGGGTAGGTGCGGAACAAACCGGCGATGGAGCCGATCAGCCTCAGATAATGCATCTGTGCGCCTTGCCGCACACGCGGCAGCATGCGCCACAGGGCCAGGGTATTGAGCAGCATCAGCCCGGCGGCCACCCAGTAGACGGTATGCCAGTCTCCCAGGCTGGACAGCAGGCCAGCCACCGTCCGCGCCAGCAGGATACCCAGCAACAGCCCGCTCATGACGGTACCCACCACCTGGCCGCGCCTGGCCACCGGCGACAGGCTGGCCGCAAAGGGCACCAGCACCTGCGCCACCACGGAAAACGCGCCGGTAATAGCTGTGCCGGCCAGCAGCCAGGGCAGGGAGCGGGCGGTGGCGCTGATCAGCAGCCCGGCGGTGGCAATCAGCATCATGGTGACAATCAGCCGCCGCCTTTCCAGCAGATCCCCCAGCGGCACCAGCAGGATCAGCCCCACCGCATAGCTGGCCTGGGCGGTGGTCACGATGATCCCGGCCCGGGCATAGGACAGGTCCAGTTGTTCGGCGATGGTGTGCAGCAGCGGCTGGGCGTAATAGTTACTGGCAACGACCAGCCCGGTGGTGGCGGCCATCAGGAAAACCAGCAGGCGGCTTAGCGGCGAAGCGTGAGAAGGGGTGTCCATGCATGACTCCATCCGGCGGGCCGCAAGTGTTGTTGAATCTAATTCATTTTTCAACCGTTCCGGGCGGGTGGAAGAAACCGGAGAAGGGAAGATGGCGCCCCGGACAGGAGTCGAACCTGTGACCTAGCGCTTAGGAGGCGCTTGCTCTATCCAACTGAGCTACCGGGGCAGAAGCGTTGACCGATTGTAAGGACTTTTGAGGGTGGTGCCAGTGTCCCGGGCGCAAGCGTCTATTTATTCAGCGCTGGTTCGCCCTGTGGGTACTGGCAACACGGATACCGGTGCAGAAGAAGACACGATTGTAAGGATTTTCCATTTCGGTGCCAGTTTGCCGTGCGAATCATCAGCGGGGCCACGTCGCTCCGTAGATGTTGTCTCTCGGACAGCGAACGGGCCTGGTAAAGCAGCGAGTGACGAGTTGCGAGTTTCGAAAACCGGACACCTGTTCATGGTTTTCGCAACTCGTCACTGGCTCCCGCTCATTCCCCTGTAACCTTTGCGACAACTTCACATCCAATTGCTAGCATGAAAGAAATTGAGAACAGGTGATGTATGCAGGACACCCATGATTTACTGATCCGCAGCACGACGGACTTTCCCTCGTTGCGGCGCCAGGCAACCCGCATACTGCAGGTTAACCTCGGCTATCTTTGCAATCTCAGTTGTGTGCACTGTCATGTGAATGCCGGCCCCACGCGCACCGAGCTGATGGACCGGGACACCGTGGAACTGGTACTGGATGTGATCCGCAAACGGGACATCCGGGTGCTGGACCTCACCGGCGGGGCGCCGGAAATGAACCCCCACTTTCGTTACCTGGTCAAACAGGCGACGGCGATGGGCGTCGAGGTTATCGATCGCTGCAATCTCACCATCCTTCTGGAGCCGGGGTACGAGGATCTTGCCGATTTTCTCGCACAGCACCGGGTCCACGTGGTGGCATCGCTGCCCTGTTATCTGGAAGACAATGTGAACAAGCAGCGCGGCAAGGGCGTGTATCAGGGCAGCATCGAAGCCCTGCGCCAACTCAATGCCGTGGGCTATGGTGATGACCTGCCGCTGGATCTGGTCTACAACCCGGTAGGCGCTTCCCTGCCGCCGCCGCAGGCGACCCTGGAAGCGGACTACAAGCGGGAGCTGGATGCCCGTTTCGGCATTCGGTTCAATAATCTCCTGACCATTACCAACATGCCCATCAGTCGTTTCGGCGCCGTCCTGCTGGCCCATGAACAGTTCAACGACTACATGCAACTGTTGCGGGACAACTTTAACCGCGACACCCTGCCGGCGGTCATGTGTCGTAACACCGTCAGCGTGGATTACCGGGGCTACCTGTACGACTGCGATTTCAACCAGATGCTGCACCTTACCCAGGGGCACCACGATAGCCATACCCACCTGTCGGCCTTGCTGGAGGCGGATCTGGAAGGGGAACCCATTTACGTGGCCGATCACTGCTTTGGTTGCACGGCCGGTGCTGGCAGTAGTTGTGGCGGGGCGTTGGAGTGACAACCGGCGGCGTCAGCCTGATTGTTCCGGTTCGCAATGAAGCGGCTACCCTGGCCAGCACCCTGGCCGGGTTTCGGTCGGTCATGGGTGGTGCTGACGAACTGATCGTGGTGGACGGCGGCAGTCGCGATGACAGCGTGGCCATAGCCCGCCAGTGGGCGGATCGCACTCTTATCGTGACGCCAGGCCGGGCCCGGCAGATGAATGCCGGCGCCGAACAGGCGACGGGGGCCTGGCTCTGGTTTGTCCACGCCGATACCGGGCTTGAACGTAAACACCGCGAGTGCTTTTCGCATCTGGACCCGCAGGTCGTCTGGGGCCGGTTCGACGTGCGGCTCAGTGGTCAGCGCCCCCTGTTCCGGCTGATCAGCGGGATGATGAACTGGCGTTCGCGCCTCACTGGCATTGCCACCGGCGATCAGGGCATCTTTGTTCGCCGGGCGCTGTTTATGGAGCTGGGCGGTTACCCGGATCAGCTATTGATGGAAGATATCGCCCTGAGCGGCTTGCTCCGTCAACACCGGCGCCCCGCCTGTCTGCGTCCGCCCTTGCTGACCAGCAGCCGCCGCTGGGAGAACCGGGGAGCCTGGCGCACCATCTGGCACATGTGGTCGCTGCGCTACCGTTACTGGCGCGGAGCGTCCCCGCAAACGCTTTACCGGGAGTACTATGACCATAGCGAGTGAGGACACCCTGCTGGTGTTTGCCCGGGCGTTGCGCCCCGGCCGGGTCAAGACCCGGCTGATTGGCGATTTCGGCGAAACCGGTGCGCTCGACATTTACCGGCAACTGCTGATGGGGACCCTGGCGCTGGCGCGGACCTTCCCGGGCCAGGTGGAGCTGTGGCTGGACGCCCTGGACCCGAGCCTGGAAACGCTGGCGCGGGAGCAGGGTTGGGTATGCTGTTTGCAGCAGGGAGACAACCTGGGCGACAGGATGACCTTTGCCATGGCCCGGGCGCTGGCTCATGCACAGCGGGTACTGCTGGTTGGCAGTGATTGCCCGGTACTGACGCCGGCGTATCTGGAGCAGGCCCTGGACGCCCTGCAGCGGCGACCGGTGGTTTTCGGCGCCAGCGAAGATGGCGGCTATGTGTTGCTCGGCAGCAGCCAGGCCGCATTGTGGAACGCAGAGCGGTTTGCCGGTGTCCGATGGAGTACCGCGCAGACCCTGCAGGACAGCCTGGCTTGTTTTTCCGCCCAGCACACCCAGGTGTTGCCGCCACTGTGGGATGTGGATACCGCGCAGGATGTGGCCCGTGCCCGGGCAACCGGTTTGCTGTAGCGACGGCGGTGTCGGTTTTGGGCTACGACTTTTTCTGGATTTCGAGACCACTGCACGTAAGATGGTTTTCTTAGATGATAGATTAGCCCCCCGTAAAGGAAGACGGAGCAGTCATGCAGGATACAGCGATACTTGATTCGGACGTGGTATCAGAACTACAGGATGTGATGGGCCAGGACTTTCAGGTACTGGTCGACTCCTTTCAGCGCGATGGCGAGCAACGCCTGACTGCATTACGGGCGGCGCTGGCCGAGCAGGACACCGAAACCCTGCGCCGCCAGGCGCACAGCTTCAAAGGCAGTAGTGGCAACCTGGGAGCGGCCCGGGTCTGTCAGCTTTGTCTGCAACTGGAAAGCCTGGCCACGGAAGGGGAGCTGGATCAGGTGCCGGCCTTTCTGGATAGCCTTGAGCATGCCTTTCAGCAGGCCTGTGAGGCCCTGCAAACCCTGTAAAACACGGAATTTCAGGCAAAAAAAACCCTCTTCCAAATAGGGGTGGAAGAGGGGGGTTGTGAGCGCTATTGCTAGCGCCTTGGGGGGATACTGGTTGAAGCGTGCATAACCACTGGCTTCATGGGGACAATGCTAACCCTATGTGCCAGTGTGTGCTGTAAAAACCAGTGAGAAAATGTAAAAACTTGGCGCCCTTTTGCCATTCCCGTGTAGCAGTGACAATTCGGCGGATGCGCAGGGGGTATTTGTAGGAAATATCTTACAAATCTGTAGGAAAAATCAGTCTTTTTCAGCCCGATTTGGGCGGTTCTGATAGATGTTTTTATAGCTAAACAATTGATTTTAAAGAGTTTTTTCCTGCTGTGTGCGTATTTTGCCCAGACTTTTAATATTTATTTTACCCACACGGCCAAAACCCGTTGCTATAGTGGAATCGTGTTCAGGGACAAGAGCACAGGGACAAGCAAGGAACGCGAGACACGGAAGTCACGGTGAGCGCAAAAGGGTCAGGATGACTCGACGCAAAAAAGGGCGGCAGGATGCCGCCCTTTTCCTTTATGGGGTAACCGTTTTTCTCAGCCTTCCCATTCCCGAACCAGCTTCTCGCGCTTGTTCGGCACACCGTCCCAGTCTTCCGCATCGTCCGGTGCATCTTTCATTTCGGTAATGTTCGGCCACTTCTCGGCCAGGTCCGCATTGATTTCCAGAAACTCCTGCTGGTCATCCGGCAGTTCATCCTCGGAGAAAATCGCGTTGACCGGACACTCCGGCTCACACAGTGCACAGTCGATGCACTCGTCCGGGTGGATTACCAGGAAGTTGGGGCCTTCGTAGAAACAATCTACCGGGCACACTTCCACACAATCGGTGTGTTTGCAGTTAATGCAGTTCTCACCTACTACGAACGTCATAGCCTGTCCTCGCCAGGTGTCTTGATCTTTGTACAGCGCCAGACTGCCGATTATAACAGCATCCGGTGCGGTCTCGCTTGGGGTGGCGCTAGTCTAGCGATATGGTCAAGGGCAGGCAAACAAAGCCTTGATATAAGGTAATAACCCGACAGGTCCGGAGAGGACAACAAGGCGGCCCCATGGTCTGTAGGGGCGCCTCTCGAGGCGCGAACCACCGGGTTTCGAGTTGCGAGAAGCGAGTGACGAAAACCAAAGCCCCTGTTCATGGGGTTTCGCCATTCGCCTCTCGTGACTCAGTCTCTATACAAAGGCCGGTTCGTGACTAGAGCAGGCCTTTCAGCTTATACAGTGCTTCCAGCGCCTGCTTCGGGGTCAGATCATCCGGGTCCAGTTCCTTGAGGGCATGCTCCACGGCGCTGGGCTCGGCGAACAGGCTGGCCTGGGCCGGGGCGGGGGACGGTGTGGCTGTCGGGGCCGGTGCCGTTGCGGTTGCCAGAGGCTTGCCCGCTTCCAGCTCACGCAGCTTTTCCCCGGCCTGCTGGATCACGCCTTGCGGAACCCCGGCCAGTTGCGCCACCTGCAGGCCATAGCTGCGGCTGGCCGGGCCTTCCTGCACCCGGTGCAAAAAGACAATGCGGTTGTCGTGCTCGCTGGCGGTGAGGTGGGCGTTGTAGATCCCCGGCAACTGCTCGGGTAACTGGGTCAGCTCGAAATAGTGGGTGGCGAACAGGGTGAAGGCCTTGAGGTTGCGCGCCAGGTGTTCCGCCGCCGCCCAGGCCAGGCTCAGGCCATCAAAGGTACTGGTACCGCGACCGATCTCGTCCATCAACACCAGGCTTTCGGCGGTGGCATTGTTGAGGATGTTGGCGGTTTCCGACATTTCCACCATAAAGGTGGAACGGCCACCGGCAAGATCGTCCGAGGAACCGATACGGGTGAAGATACGGTCCAGGCTGCCGATGCGGGCGCTGGCCGCCGGCACGCAACTGCCCAGATGGGCAAGCAGGGCGATCAGCGCGGTCTGGCGCATGTAGGTGGATTTACCGCCCATGTTGGGGCCGGTGATGATTACCATGCGGCGGGTATCATCCAGATGCAGGCTGTTGGGCACGAAGGCATCGTCCAGCACCTGCTCCACCACCGGGTGGCGGCCATCCACGATCTCGATGATGGCTTCTTCATCCACCAGTTGCGGGCGCACCCAGTTGAGCGTTTCCGCCCGTTCGGCCAGCGCCGCCAGTACATCCAGTTCCGCCACGGCGGCGGCGCTGCGTTGCAGGGCGTGCAGGTCCGCCGCCACTTTCTCCAGCAGCTCTTCATAAAGGCGTTTTTCCAGAGTCAGGGCTTTGCTGGAGGCAGACAGGGCCTTGTCCTCGAATTCCTTCAGTTCCGGAGTAATGAAACGCTCGGCATTTTTCAGGGTCTGGCGGCGCTGGTAGTCCACCGGGGCGTTTTCCGCCTCCCGGCGGGACAGCTCGATGTAATAGCCGTGGACCTTGTTGTATTTCACCTTGAGGGTGGAATAACCGGTGCGCTCGCGCTCGCGCTTCTCGATATCCACCAGCACCGCGCCGGCGTTTTCACTGATGGAACGCAGTTCGTCCAGCTCTTCGTTGTAGCCGGGGGCGATGACGCCGCCATCACGAATCAGCATGGGCGGGTTCTCGATCACTGCCCGGCCCAGCAGCTCCACCTGCTCCGGGAACTGGCCAATGCGCTCAATCAGCTCATAAAAGGCATCAGAGGCGGGCAGGGTGCCGATCAGGGCCGGCAGGGATTGGAGGCTGGCGTGCAGCCGGGTCAGGTCCCGGGGGCGAGCGGAGCGCAGCGCCACCCGGCCCAGAATCCGCTCCATGTCACCAATGTCATTGAGCACATCGCGGGTGGACTCGAAACACCAGCCCTGACGCAGGGCCTCGATCTGGTCCTGACGCTGGGTGAGCGTGGTGCGGTTACGCAGGGGCTGGTGCACCCAACGCTTCAACTGCCGCGCGCCCATGGCGGTCTTGGTGCTGTCCAGCACCCAGGCCAGGGTATTCTGTTCCTGGCCGTCCAGGGTCTCGGTGAGTTCCAGGTTACGGCGGGTGGCGGCGTCCATGGCCACGGTGTCGTCGAAGCTCTCCACCGCCAGGCCGGTGACATGGGGCAGCTCGCCGCGCTGGGTTTCCTTGGCGTAACCCAACAGTGCACCGGCAGCGGCTACGGCCACTGGAGACGGCTCACCGAAGCCGGCCAGGTCCTGCACCTGGAACTGCTGGCAAAGCTGGCGGCGGGCAGACTCTTCATCAAACTCCCAGTCCGGGCGTTTGCGGCTGCCGGGCTTGTCCGCCCAGCGGCCGGGCAGGGACTTGTCTTCGCTGTAAAGCAGCTCGGCGGGCGACCAGCGCTCCAGCAGTGCCTGCATCTGCTCGCCGCCTTCCACCTGGGTTACCACAAAACGGCCGGCGGCCACATCCAGGCTGGCACAGCCATACAGTCCCTTGTCCTCATAGACAGCACACAGCAGGTTGTCGCGACGCTCTTCCAGCAGCGCCTCGTCACTGACGGTACCGGGGGTGACAATGCGCACCACCTTGCGCTCCACCGGCCCCTTGGCCAGCGCCGGGTCGCCAATCTGCTCGGCAATGGCCACGGACTCGCCCAGCTTCACCAGCCGCGCCAGATAGCCTTCCGCCGCGTGATAGGGAATCCCCGCCATGGGAATCGGCTTGCCGGCACTCTG
>JAKSCQ010000249.1 GCA_022360555.1 Pseudomonadales bacterium | reverse complement strand
CCGGTGGCACCGTACAGACAGGTGTTACCAATGATGGCCGTTTCCTGGCTCTTGAACGGGCTGCCCTGGGGCGGACGAATCACCAGCTTGCCGCCGGCCATGCCTTTGCCCACGTAGTCATTGGCATCCCCTTCAATGTACATGTGCAGGCCGCCGGCGTTGAAGACCCCGAAGCTCTGCCCGGCGGTACCGGTGAAGCGCACCTTGATGGGCGCACTTTCCATGTCCAGGTTGCCGTGATGCTTGGCAATTTCGCCGGACACCCGGGCCCCCACGGAACGATCACAGTTGGTGATCTCGTAGTGGAAGGAGCCACCAGACTTGCTTTCGATGGCGGTGCGCATGTCATCCACCATCTTCTGGTTCAGTACCGCCTTGTCGAACGGCTCATTGCGCTCTACCTGGCAGTGGGTCGGCTTGTCCGCCGGCACCAGGTCGTTACGCAGCACTGGGGTAAGATCCAGCTTGCCCTGACGCTCGGTCTCGCCTTCCAGCACCTTGAGCAGGTCGGTGCGGCCGATCAGCTCCGGAAGGCTCTTAACCCCCAGCAGGGCGAGCAGCTCGCGCACTTCCTGGGCCACGAAGGTGAAGTAGTTGATCAGCAGTTCCGGGGCACCAATAAAGTGCTCCTTGCGCAGGTCGTCACGCTGGGTGGCCACACCGGTGGCGCAGTTGTTCAGGTGACAGATACGCAGGTACTTACAGCCCAGCACCACCATGGGCACAGTACCGAAGCCGAAGGACTCGGCACCCAGGATGGCGGCCTTGATCACGTCCAGGCCAGTCTTCAGCCCGCCATCGGTCTGCAGGCGGATCTTGTCACGCAGGTCGTTGCCACGCAGTGCCTGATGGGCTTCCGCCAACCCCAGCTCCCAGGGGGAACCGGCGTAGCGGATGGAGGTCAGCGGGCTCGCCGCAGTACCGCCGTCGTAACCGGAGATGGTGATCAGATCCGCGTAGGCCTTGGCCACACCGGAGGCGACGGTACCCACGCCGGGCTCGGACACCAGCTTCACGGACACCTGGGCGTCCGGATTGACCTGCTTGAGGTCGAAGATCAGCTGGGCCAGATCCTCAATAGAATAGATATCGTGGTGCGGCGGCGGCGAAATCAGGGTCACACCGGGCACGGAGTGACGCAGACGCGCGATCAGCGCATTCACCTTGCCACCGGGCAACTGGCCGCCTTCACCGGGCTTGGCGCCCTGGGCCACCTTGATCTGCAGCACTTCGGCGTTGACCAGGTAATGCGGGGTCACACCGAAACGGCCGGAGGCGATCTGCTTGATCTTGGAAACACGCTCGGTGCCATAACGAGCCGGATCTTCGCCACCCTCACCGGAGTTGGAGCGACCGCCCAGACGGTTCATGGCGGTGGCGATGGCCTCATGGGCCTCCGGGCTCAGGGCGCCGAGGGACATGCCAGCGGAATCGAAGCGCGGCAGGATGGTCTCGATGGATTCCACCTCGTCCACACTGATGCCCTGAACGTCATCACGCAGGGCAAACAGGTCACGCAGGGTGGCCACCGGCCGCTTGTTCACCAGCTCGGCGTATTCCTTGTAGGCCTCGTAGTCACCGTCCTGGGTGGCACGGTGCAGGGCATAGATCACGTCCGGGTTGAAGGCGTGGTATTCCTTGCCGTGGATGTACTTGAGAATACCGCCGGCATCAATGGGCTTGCGCTGTTTCCAGGCGTCCTTGGCCAGGCTCTGCTGGTCCGCCTCGAAATCCTCGAAGCTGGCACCCTGGATACGGCTGGGCACACCCCGGAAGCACAGATCCACCACATCACTGGCGATACCCACGGCTTCAAACAGCTGGGCACCCCGGTAGGAGGTGATGGTGGAAATCCCCATCT
>JAKSCQ010000120.1 GCA_022360555.1 Pseudomonadales bacterium | reverse complement strand
GTTGCCAAGCTGATACTGCTGACCAGCTACCGCCAGCGCAAACCGGTGTTCGGGCCGGACCAGGCCTATGTCCAGGCCGGCAGCGCAGCCAGCCTCTATGCCAGCGGGGCGGATCTGGTGGCCGAAACCCGGGTCCATCTGCAGTTTTTCCAGGACCGCAAGCGGCTGCGCCGGGCCGGCTTTGCCCATACCCCCACCGCCATCGTCAATGATCATGTGGCCGACAGCTTCGACATGCGCTATCGCGACACCGAAGCCCTGCGTGCCGCGCTGGAGGTGATGCCATGAGCAAGGGCACCGGCATTCGCAAGCAGTTACAGATTCTGGGGCTGGTGCCGGCCCTGTTCATGCTGGGGCTGTTGTTGGTGGCGTTGACCTGGCAGCGCTTCGAGGACGCGGACCGGGACCTGCGCGAGCTGGGCGGTTTCATGGCACAGCAGCTTGCTTCGTCGTCGGAATATGGCGTACTGGCCGGTAACTACAGTGACCTGCGTCGCCAGGCCCGGCTGGCCATGCAGCAGGCGGATTTGCAGTATGTGGTGTTTCGTGACAGCGACGGGGAAGTGCTGCTCTACGAGGGGCGCGGTCGGCAGGCGGAAGGCCAGGAAATCATCGAGTTCGAGTCCGGCATCTATCGCCAGCCGGTGACCGGCAATGACGACCTGAACATGGCGCCGGAAGCGTCCGAGCAGCCTACCCGGATCGGTGAGGTGGTGCTGGGCATGTCCAGTGCCCGCCTGTTGGCCCGACAGAAGGAAATCCTGCTGGCCAGCCTGATCCCGGCCCTGTCCGCTATCATCCTGGGGTTGTGGATTGCCCATTATCTCGCTCGCCAGATCAATTCCCCGCTGAATTACCTGTCCGGGCTGTTGCGCACCCTGCGCCATGGCGATTACCAGGTGCGGGGCAACAGCCGCCTGCACGGCGAACTGGCGGAATTGCAGGATGACATCAACGAGCTGGCCGGTAGCCTGGAAAGTGCTCACCGGGACCAGCAGCTTGCCATGGAGAAACTGCGTCAGGCGCATCACCAGGCGCAGAGTGCCAGCCAGGCGAAAAGCGATTTCCTGGCCATGATGAGCCATGAACTGCGCACCCCCATGAACGGGGTGCTGGGCATGCTGCAGTTGCTGGAAGCCACCCCGCAGAGCGATGAGCAGCACGAATATACCCTGGCGGCGCTGGAATCCACCGGTCACCTGCTGGACGTGATCAACGACATTCTGGACTTCTCCCGTATCGAAGCCGGCCGCATGGACCTGGACCCGGTGTTCTTCGAGCTGCCGCCGCTGCTGGAAAGCTGTATCGGCACCTTCCGCTATGTGGCGGAAAGCAAGGGCCTGTACCTGAATCTGGAAATCCCGGACAGCCTGAGCGGGCGAGTGGTACGCAGCGACCCCACGCGGTTGCGTCAGGTGCTGAACAATCTGTTGTCCAATGCGGTGAAATTTACCCAGGAAGGCGGGGTGACCCTGACGGTTTCCGTGGCCTCGGTTCGCGATGACTGGCTGGACCTGGGCATTGCCGTGCGCGATACCGGCATCGGCATTCCCGAAGACCGCCAGTCGGCGTTGTTCAAGGCCTTTTCCCAGGTGGACTCGTCCACCTCCCGGCGTTATGGCGGCACCGGCCTGGGGCTGGCCATTGCCCGCCGGCTCAGTGAAATGCTGGGTGGCACCCTCACGGTAAGCAGCTCCGAAGGTGGTGGCAGCACCTTTACCCTGACGTTGCGCCTGCTGTATCGGGAGCAGCAGGACGACAAGGAACCGGCCTACCCGCTACTGGAAGCGGACACCCTGCCCAGCCTGCACGGGCTGGTGCTGCTGGTGGAGGATAACGACGTCAATCGCATGGTGGCGCGGCGTATTCTCGAGCAGATGGGTATCGCCGTGGTTACCGCGGTCAATGGCAGTGAAGGGCTGGCCCAGGCCCGGCAACGGGATTTCGACTGTATTCTCATGGATGTGCAGATGCCCGTCATGGATGGCCTGGAAGCAACCCGCGAGCTGCGGCGCTGGGAGCGGGAAAAGGGCAGGGCACCCATGCCGGTGGTGGCGTTGACCGCCAACGCCATGGATGAAGAGCGCGAGCGCTGTTTTGCCGCCGGCATGAATGCCCACTTGGCCAAGCCGTTCCGTCGCCAGCAGTTGACCCGGGTGCTCAGTCCGTATCTGACCCCTGAACGCGCTCAACCCGCGCGTTGACCTGGCCATCCTGTAGCCGGGTGGTCAGGGTATCGCCGGGTTGGAGCTGGGACACCGAACGCACCGCCTCGTCGCCCTTGAAGGTGATGCTGTAGCCGCGCCCCAGGGTTTCCAGCGGGCTGGCGGTATGCAGGCGCTTGCCCAGGCCGTTGAGCTGAACCTGGTGTTGCTGGAGCTGACGCAGCAGCGGCTGCGGCAGGCGCTTGTTGAGCCCCTGCAGACGTTGCTGGCGGTCCGCCAGCAGGCGCTCCGGTGACAGCCGGGCCAGACGTTGCTGGCTGGGGCGCAGCCGGCTGTCCAGCAGGGCCAGTTGCTGTTTCATATGGCGCTGCAGGCGGGCCTGCAATTCGTCCAGCCGCTGGCTGCTCTGTTCCAGATGCTGGCGGGGCGAGCGCAGCCGTTGGCTCAGGTGGCGCAGGCGTTCCCGCGGGGCACGCAACTGCTGGGCCATCACCCAGCGCAACCGCCGGTGCAGCCCGCCTAGCCGCTGGTTGACCACCGACAGGTCCGGGCTCACCAATTCGGCGGCGGCAGACGGGGTGGGGGCGCGCATGTCGGCGGCAAAGTCGGTGAGACCAGTGTCGACTTCGTGGCCCACCGCCGACACGATGGGGATCGGGCAGCCGGCCACGGCGCGGGTCAGGGCCTCGTCATTGAACGCCCACAAATCCTCCAGCGAGCCGCCGCCGCGACCGATGATCAGCACATCACATTCGTCACGGGCCACCGCCAGGTCCAGTGCCTGGCGCAACTGGGCCGGGGCGTCATCGCCTTGCACCGCCGCCGGGTAGATCACCACCGGGATCGACGGACAGCGCCGCTTGAGCACCTGCAGGATGTCGCGGATGGCCGCCCCGCTAGGCGAGGTGATCACCCCGATCTGGTTGGGCCAGGCGGGCAGGGGCTGCTTGCGCTCCTGGGCAAACAGGCCTTCGCCCTGCAACTGGGCCTTGAGGGCATCGAAACGGGCCTTGAGCGCCCCTTCCCCGGCCGGCTCCATGTGTTCCACCACAATCTGGAAGTTGCCGCGGGGGACATACAGTGTGACCTTGGCCCGTACCAGCACTTGCTGGCCATTCTGCGGCGGGCTGGCGAGCAGCCTGTTGCGATTTCGAAACATGGCCGCGTTAATCTGGGCCCGTGAGTCCTTGAGGCTGAAGTACCAGTGGCCGGAGGCCGGGCGGGAGAAGTTGGATAGTTCCCCCTGTAGCCAGATCAGCGGAAACGAGCCTTCCAGCAGGCCCTGGGCTTCCAGGTTCAGCTGGCTGATGGAAAGGGGATCGGTGCGCGATGAAAAACTCATCGCGGGAGAGTAGCGATTTTCGCGGTTGTCCGCCACTGCCCGGATTGTGTACGAGGGGTGAAATGTCGTATAATCGCCCGCTTAATTTCCGGGGGTGGTCCAGTGCAGGCCGCCTTATCACCGGCGGCACCCGGTCCTCCTCCTTAACTCCGGGTGCGCCTGACCGAACCACAATCTGGTTCAGGTCGGGAACCCTCTCACTTCCTACGGTGCAATATGCTCAGAATCGTGCAAGAAGCATTGACGTTCGACGACGTTCTGCTTGTACCCGCCCATTCCAATGTGCTGCCCAAGGATGTGTCCCTGAAGAGCAAGTTGACTCGGGACATCTCCCTGAACATTCCGCTGGTCTCGGCAGCCATGGATACGGTCACCGAGCACCGCCTGGCCATTACCATGGCCCAGGAAGGGGGTGTCGGCATTCTCCACAAGAGTATGGATACCGACGCCCAGGCGCGTAACGTGCGCATGGTGAAGAAATACGAATCCGGTGTGGTGAAAGATCCCATCACCATCACCCCGGACGCCACCGTGGCTGAACTGCTCCGTCTGACCGAGGCCAACAACATTTCCGGTGTTCCGGTGGTGGAAGGCAACCTGGTGGTTGGCATCGTTACCAGTCGTGATACCCGCTTCATTACCAACTACGATCAATGTGTCCGCGACATCATGACCGGCAAGGACCGGCTGGTGACCGTGCAGGAAGGCGCCACCGCCGACGAGGTCCAGTTGCTGTTGCACAAGCACCGCATCGAGAAGGTGCTGGTGGTGAACGAAACCGGTGAACTGCGTGGCATGATCACCGTCAAGGACATCGAAAAGGCAGCCAAATACCCCAACGCCTGCAAGGACTCCCAGGGTCGCCTGCGGGTCGGCGCTGCCGTGGGCACCGGTGAAGGCACCGATGAGCGCGTCACGGCACTGGTGGAAGCCGGTGTGGACGTGATCGTGGTGGATACCGCCCACGGCCATTCCCAGGGCGTGATCGACCGGGTGGCCTGGGTGAAGAAGCATTTCCCCGAAGTGCAGGTGATCGGTGGCAACATTGCTACTGGCGCCGCCGCCCGTGACCTGGTGGCGGCCGGCGCGGATGCGGTGAAAGTGGGTATTGGCCCCGGCTCCATTTGTACCACCCGTATTGTGGCTGGTATCGGTGTGCCGCAGATTACCGCCATT
>JAKSCQ010000146.1 GCA_022360555.1 Pseudomonadales bacterium | reverse complement strand
CCTGGTTGCGCTTGTACACGCCTGTCAGCGTCGTCGGCCTTGATTTTTTCATCAAGACTCATTTCGTATCGCGTGTTCTATAAGGGGTCTAACCGACTTGCCTCGGCGCTGCGTCTATGCGGTTTGATTGGTGCTGGCCAGGGGGGAGGCGATGCCGGTGAGACTTCCACGGCATCCTGATAGATCGACATAGCAACTGACTGCCTCGCTCCGCCTTGCGCATGATCAGCTGTGCAAGGCTGAGAGATGCGCACTCAGTTCGCGCACACGTACGCGATGCAGCGGACTGCCTCGGCACGGGGTAGCACGCAGGTGAGCGGATGGTGTTGGCGGCGAGTGGAAATTGGTGGACGGTCTTCGTTGACGACGCCCGAAAACGAGGCTAAAATTGAGGCCTTCGTTGAGACCCTCAGCGAAGAAAAGAGTTGGAAAACATACGCTTAGCGCGTCAGTGCTAGTCCCGTTTCCCGCTCCAAATCAGAAGGGACCCTTTCGGGTCCCTTCTTCGTTTCAGTATCGATATTTTTTCATAACTTCTTTGCCATGGTGGTTTGCTTTCACTGCGGGCCTTCGTACACTTTGGGTCACTCTTGAAAGCGACGAGACTATGGCGCGCCTACATCCGCGATTGCTGGAAGCCCTCAATCTTCTGCCGCATGACAAGCCTGTACACCTGCTGACCCGTCATTCCGTCCGTGAACTGGCCAAGAATGGCTTTGCCGACTACCGCCTGCCCCTGACCCCGGAAGGGGTGGATATGGCGCGGGACTGGGGCAGCCAGCTTGCCAGACCGGTGGAAGCCTTCTATTCCAGCCCGGTGGGGCGCTGTGTGAATACTGCTCGAGCTATGGCCGAAGGGGCCTTGAAAGCGGGGCTCATCGATCATATTCCCGAGATCACCACCGATAACACCCTGGTGGAGCCGGGCTGTTATGTGGAAGACCTGAACCAGGTCGGGCCTACCTTCCTCAAGATGGGGGCGTTTCGTTTTCTCAACCAGCATCTGCTGGAGCCGTTCGAGGGCATGCTGTCGCCGGCGGAAGGGCGTGCCAAGCTGGCGGCCTATCTGCGTGAGCGGGAACCGGCGCCGGGGCGCCTGAATGTCCATGTGACCCATGACACCATCCTGGCGGTGCTGGTGGCGGAACTGCACGGTCACCGCCGAATCACCGAAGAAGACTGGCCCTGGATGATGGAGGGGCTGTGGTTGTGGTTTGCCGGTGATCACATGCATTGGGTATGGCGTGGAGACCACGGGCATCGCCCTCTGACCTGATTGTCAGGGCTTTCTTGTCCATTCTTTTTATCTGGCGAGGTGATTCTTGTCTGCGTTGACCATTCGCAATCTGACCAAAACCTATGCCAATGGCGTTCGCGCCCTCAAGGGCATCGACCTGAATGTGGAGCGGGGGGATTTCTTTGCCCTGCTGGGGCCCAACGGGGCCGGTAAATCCACCACCATCGGCGTGATCAGTTCGCTGGTGAACAAGTCCGGCGGTGATGTCAGTATCTTCGGTTATTCCCTGGATACCGAGCGCTCCCTGGCCAAGAAACAGATCGGCGTGGTGCCCCAGGAATTCAACTTCAACCAGTTCGAAAAGGTGTTCGACATTGTGGTGACCCAGGCGGGGTTCTACGGAATTCCCGCACCGCTGGCGAAGGAACGGGCGGAAAAGTACCTGCGCCAGTTGGGGCTCTGGGAAAAGCGTGACAAGGCGTCCCGGACCTTGTCAGGAGGCATGAAGCGTCGCCTGATGATCGCCCGCGCCCTGGTACACGAGCCGGAACTGCTGATTCTCGACGAGCCCACCGCCGGGGTGGATATCGAGTTGCGCCGCTCCATGTGGGATTTTCTCACCCGCCTCAATGGCGAGGGCAAGACCATCATCCTCACCACCCACTACCTGGAAGAGGCGGAGTCCCTGTGCCGCAATATCGCCATCATCGATCACGGCACCATTGTGGAAAATACCGATATGCGCTCGCTGCTCGGCAAGCTGCAGGTGGAAACCTTCATTCTCGATCTGGCCCGCCCGGTCACCGAGTCCCCCAGGCTTGAGGGCTTCGAGGTTACCCTCAAGGATGCCAAGACCCTGGAGGTGGAAGTGCCCAAGACACGCAGCCTGAATGCCCTGTTTGTGGCACTGGCGGAACAGGACTTCGAGGTAATGAGCATGCGCAACAAGGCCAACCGGCTGGAGGAATTGTTTGTGCGTCTGGTGGAACAGAACCTGCCGGGAGAACAGACATCATGAGTGCACGCGAACAGTGGGTGGCTTTCCTCACCATCGTGACCAAGGAAATTCGCCGGTTTACCCGCATCTGGCCCCAGACCCTGCTGCCGCCGGCGATCACCATGACCTTGTATTTCGTGATCTTCGGTAACCTGATTGGCAGCCGTATCGGGCACATGGGCGGGTTCGACTACATGCAGTACATCGTGCCCGGCCTGATCATGATGAGCGTGATCCAGAACAGCTACGGCAATGTGGTGAGTTCCTTCTTTTCCACCAAGTTCCAGCATTCCATCGAGGAAATGCTGGTCTCGCCCATGCCGGCCCACGTGATTCTCAATGGGTTCGTGGTTGGTGGCATGGTGCGCGGCATGCTGGTGGGGCTGATCGTCAGTCTACTGAGCCTGTTTTTCACCCACCTGACCATGCAGCACGTGCTGATCACGGTGACCGTGGTGGTGCTCACTGCATCGCTGTTTGCACTGGGTGGTTTCATCAATGCCATCTTCGCCAACAAGTTCGATGACATTTCCATCGTGCCGACCTTTATCCTGACGCCCCTGACCTACCTGGGCGGGGTGTTCTATTCCATCGACCTGCTGCCGGAATTCTGGCGGGCGGTGAGCCTGGCCAACCCCATTGTCTACATGGTCAATGCCTTCCGTTACGGGGTGCTGGGCGTCAGTGATGTGAACGTCTATGCCTCTATGGCCGCCATTTGTGCCTTTGTGGTGGCGTTTTATCTGTTCGCGTTGTGGTTGTTGCGACGTGGTACCGGTATCCGGCATTAATGAATACCATTATCATGGAAGCACAAGGACGGCTGCGCCAGGAGATGCCATGAGCTACCTGAAGGAAACGCCGCTGGGTCGATCCAGCGAGTATGTCGATGAATACATGCCTTCGCTGCTGTGTCCCGTGCCACGCTGGGATGCCCGTGAAAGCCTGGAGCTGGAAGCACTGGGCGAGGAGGACACCAGCCTGCCGTTCCACGGTACCGATATCTGGAATGCCTACGAGCTGTCCTGGCTCAATGACAAGGGCAAGCCGGTGGTGGCCCTGTGCGAACTGCGCATTCCCTGTACCACGCCCAATATCGTGGAATCCAAATCGCTCAAGTTGTACCTCAACTCCTTTGCCAACAGCCGCTTTGAAAGCCGCAATGCGGTGCGGGCCGCTATTGAAAAGGATGTGGCCCAGATTGTCGGTGGCGACATCGAAGTGCTGTTGTATTCGCTGGAGGAATCCGCCGGCTTTCCGGTGTGGGAAGATCGCGGACAGTGTGTCGATACCATCGACCTGAGCTTCGAGCATTATGAATACCGTCCGGATCTTCTGTTATGCGACCAGGGCCCGGAGCAGACCGGCCAGCTTTATTCGCACCTGCTGCGCAGTCATTGCCCGGTAACCAACCAGCCGGATTGGGCCACGGTGGTGGTGCGCTATACCGGCCGGGCTATCAGTCCCGCCAGTTTTTTGCGTTATGTGGTGTCCCTGCGCAATCATCAGGGGTTCCACGAGCAGATCATCGAGCAGATGTTCGTGGACCTGATGCGCCAGTGCTCACCCCGTCATCTGACGGTGTACGGGCGCTTCACCCGTCGCGGGGGGATCGACATCAACCCGTTTCGTTCCAACAGCGAGCAGTCGCTGCCCAACCGGCGAACGATTCGTCAGTAAGGGCTCATCAAAAAGGAAAGGAAGACACTTATGACTGATACGGAAAACTCCAGCACCAGCCCCAAACCGGAAGAGCGCAGCCTCGGCCTGGCTTGCCACCTGCTGGCGCTGGTGGGGCTGATCCTGCCGTTCGGCAACATTCTCGGCCCGCTGGTGATGTGGCTGGTCAAGAAGGATGAAAGTGCCTTTGTGGATGACCAGGGCAAGGAAGCACTGAACTTCAACATCACCATTGCCATCGCCGGCTTTGTCGCCTTCCTGCTCACCTTCGTGGTGATCGGCGCCATCCTGCTGCCCATCATCGGCATCTTCTGGTTGGTGATGACCATCATCGCAGCGGTCAAGGCCAACGGCGGCGAAGCCTATCGCTATCCGCTGACGATTCGGTTGATCACATAATAGCTACAAGCTACAAGCTACAAGCTGCAAGCTACAATAAACCACAGCCGTCGGGCGTGGTTTTTGTTTGAAAAGACATATCAGCGCGGGGCTCGTGTTTTCCGCCAAGGATAGTCTTTCCTCGTGTTGCAGCTTGCAGCTTGTAGCTGACTTTCAAGGTCCCAACGGCCACCCAAACCCAATCCATACCCCCATCAACACCGACCACCCCAACAACAGCGTCAGGCTGTAGGGCAGCATCAGGGCGATCAGGGTACCGATGCCGGTTTCCGGTACATAGCGGCGGGCGAAGCCCAGTACCAGGACGAAATAGGGCATCAGCGGGGTGATGATGTTGGTGCTGGAATCCCCCACCCGGTAGGCCGCCTGGCTGGCTTCCGGGGAAATGCCCAGTAGCATCAGCATGGGGATGAAGACCGGAGCCAGAATCGACCACTTGGCCGAGGCGCTGCCGATCATCAGGTTGATGGCCGCCGTCAGCAGCACGAATAGCAGAAGCAGTATCACCTTGGGCAGTGACAGGCTGCCCAGCCAGGCGGCGCCCTCCACGGCCAGCAGCAAGCCCAGTTGGCTGTAATTGAACCAGGCCACAAACTGGGCAGCAAAGAACATCAGCACTAGATACCCCGCCATGGACGCCATGGTGGTTTCCATGGCGACAATGACTTCCCCGGCATTGCGGAAGCTGCCGCTGACCCGGCCGTAAACCGCCCCGCACACACCGGCAATCAGTGCCACGATCACCACCAGCCCCTGAATAAAGGGTGAGCTGAGCAGGCTGCCGGTTTGCGGATGACGCAAAGGGGCATTGTCCGGCAGCACCAGCAGGGCCAGTCCGGCGAGCAGGATCAGTACGGTCACCAGGGTCCAGATCAGGGCGCGCCGGTTCGCCGTGGGAGCATCGGCCGGGGCATGCCGGGCGACGTTCTGGCCGGCCAGCCGGGGCTCGGTAATGCGCAGGGTCACCAGGGTCACCAGGGCGGTAACCAGAAAGGTGGACACGATGATGAACCAGTAATTGCCGGTGGCTTCCACCGTGCGTTGCGGGTCCACAATCTGTGCGGCTTCTGTGGACAGTCCGGCCAGAGTGGCATCCACTGGGCCAACCAAGAGGTTGGCGCTGTAGCCCCCGGAGACGGCGGCGAATGCCGTGGCGATGCCGGCGATGGGCGAGCGCCCGGCAAGCTGGAAGACCAGCCCTGCCAGGGGAATCAGCACCACATAACCGGCATCCATGGTCAGACTCGACAGTACCCCGGCGAAGGTCACGGTGATTACCAGGGTCGACCCGGACGCGCGCCGCACCAGCCCGGCCAGGCTGACGCCCAATAGCCCGGACTGCTCGGCCACCCCCAACCCCAGCATGGCCACCAGCACCACTCCCAGAGGTGCAAACCCGGTGAAGTTGCCCACCAGGGAGGTGAACAGGTAGCGCAGGCCGTCGCCGTCCACCAGCGAGCGAACGGCAAGGGTGTCGCCGCTGAGCGGGTGTGTGGTGGTCAGGTCCAGCGCTGCCAGCAGGGCGGTCAGGGGCAGCATCACCAGGCAAAGCCAGACAAACAGCAGGGTAGGGTGGGGCAAACGATTGCCCAGATGCTCCAGCCGGTTGAGCCAGCTATTGGTCTCGGTCATGCCTGTTCCCCCTTGTGGTATCGAATTACTTTAGCGAGGTGGGGGTTGCGGGGACAAGGTTGGGGGTGTCGGCAGCGGTTCGTCTTGCGAGCAAGGCTCCAACGGTTCGGGACTGCCCCAACCCTGCCGTTGGAGCTTTGCTCGCAAAGCGAAGGGCTGCGGAAGTCACCGGGATGATTCCCCCATTCGCCTTGTGAACAAGGCGCCAACAGCGGGTGGTAGATGGGCAAGAAATCGTGGAAGCGTTGTTAAAGCCATGGGGCGATCAGCATCTCATGCTGCACCCACAAAAAAGCCCCGCGTTTGCGGGGCTTTGATGTTGGCGGAGAGGGAGGGATTCGAACCCTCGGTACGTTGCCGTACACACACTTTCCAGGCGTGCTCCTTCGACCACTCGGACACCTCTCCTGAAACTGATTGTGCTCAAGAGCCGTAAGGCTGGTCGGCCAACTCTTGAGGGCGCGTAGAGTACCGGAGGGCGGGGCCGGAGGCAAGCGCTGCGCGGCCGGTTGGTCAGGGTTTGAGCAATGCGGGTTCAGGTGCGCGCCAGGTACAGGGCATGGAAGCGGCAGACGGTCTGGCCTTGTGGGTCGGTGCCCTGGGCGGTGAGCTTGAGGGGGGCTTTGCCCCGGCGGGTCAGCCGTTCCTCGAAGCGCTCCCGGGTGTGCGGGTCCACGGTGGCGGTGATGCGCAGGTCGCCGTGCAAGGGCAGGGTATATTCCAGTCCGGTTTCCACCGCGACCACGTCGGCCGGATGGCCGGCCTGCTGGGCGAGCAGGGTGGTCAGTCCCCAGCCGGCCAGGGTCAGCAGGGCAGACTGGCTGCCGGCGAAAAAGGTGCCCTTGTCATTATGGTTGGGGCCAAGCGGCGCGCTCACCACCAGTTGCAGGCCATCAAAACTCTCGAAGTCAAAGGCCAGGTGCCGGGTCAGGGGGATGGCATTGCGGACCCGGTCGGCAAGGGCATCCAGATCCATCATGGCAGGGAACGAATGAAATCGTTGGGGGATTCGTCTGGCAGGCTTTTCAGGCTGCCGACGGGGCTGCCCAGATACAGGTAGGCCACTACCTGGTCCTTGGGAGCAAATCCCAGTTTCTCCTTGGCCAGGTCGGAATTGGCCATGGCGCCGGTGCGCCACATGGCGCCCAGGCCCAGTTCGTAGGCGGCCACCATCATGTTCTGGACAGCGGCGCCCACGGCCAGTACCTGCTCCCACACGGGAATCTTGTGGTTCTCGGTTACCTCGGCCACGGCCACGATAATGGTCGGTGCGCGCAGGGCCTTGTTGCGGGCAATCTCCTGGCTGCGGCGGTCAGCCTCGGGTTGCTCTTCAAGAAGCTGGGCCACCATGATGTCGCCCAGGCGCTCCCGTTCCTCGCCCTGAAGGATGATGAATCGCCAGGGCCGCAGCAGACCATGATCGGGGGCGCGGATGGCGGCGCGTAGCAACAGGTCCAGTTGCTCTTCGCTGGGGCCGGGTGAATCCAGGCGCGGGGACGATACACGGGTGGTCAGGGCGGTGATGGTGTCCATTCAGGGCTCCTTTTACGACGGCGCCATGGTAGCCCGAATTGCAAATGAGTCCCAGCCACGATCCATCGTGTCCTGGGGGTGAATACCAGTCTTTTTTCTTAGTCGCTAAACCGCTAAGCTTCACGGAAATTCCGTGAAACTGTTCACATGACCACCACGACCAAAAAGAAAGCCCGCCGGCCGCAGATCGGGCCAATGGAGCGGGCGCGCCGTCAGGCCAATTACATTCGGCTCCTTGCCTTTCTTGTGGCTGCCATGATGCTCATGGCTGGCATCAAGCTGGAGCTGTACCCCGAGCTGTACATGCTGGGGGTGGCTGGCTTGTTGGCTTATCCGCTGGCGGCTCAGGGCGTCCTGTTCATGGGCGAAAAACAGGATCGTCCGCAGAAGCCGGTCCATCAGCTGCTTATGCAGATGGATGCCATGATCATCGGCCTGGTTTGTGCCCTGCTGCATTTTGCCCTGGTGCCCTCGCTGGTCTTGCTGATTATCGTGCACGCCAATGCGGTCAGCAGCGGAGGCCTGAAACCCTGGCTGCTGAACGTGCTGATGACCGCCATCGGTGCCGGGCTTATGGGCATGTTGCTGGGCTTTCCGGTATTGCCGGTGGAAGACGCGCCGGTACTGTTGACGGTGATCTCGCTGCTTGGCTTGGGGATTTATGTGGGGGCGTCGTCCGCCTTCGCGCATCTGCAGGCGCGTTATCTCAAGCAGGCCCAGGAACTGGTGCGTCGCCAGCAGCAGCAGGCGGTGGACATGTCCCGCAAGCTGGCCAAGTACCTGCCACCGCAGATCTGGGGGTCTATCTTTTCCGGCAAGCGTGATGCCAAGCTGGAAACCCGCCGCAAGCGGCTGACGGTGTTCTTTTCCGACATCAAGGGCTTCAGTGCCATTTCCGAAGAACTGCCGCTGGCTACCCTGACAAAGATGCTGAACACCTACCTCAGCGAGATGACCCGCATTGCCTTGCGCCATGGCGGTACTATCGACAAGTTCATCGGGGATGCCGTCATGGTGTTCTTTGGTGACCCCAAGAGCCAGGGGGCGCAGGAAGATGCCTACCGGTGTGTGCTGATGGGCATCGAAATGCAGGAACAGATGAAGCTGCTGCGCCAGCGCTGGAAGCGTGAAGGGATCGACCACAAGCTGGAGATTCGTATCGGCATCAATACCGGCTATGTGACGGTGGGTAACTTCGGCACGGATTCGAGAATGGACTACACCATTCTCGGCACGGACGTGAACCTGGCCAGCCGTCTGGAGTCTGCCTGCCGCCCGGGCGGTGTGCTGATTTCCGAAGCCACCCGCGAACTGGTGCAGGATCGCATCCAGTGCCGCAGCATGGGGGATATTCAGGTTAAGGGCTTCAACCGGCCCATCCCGGTGTTCGAGGCCATGGGGGCCAAGAAGGATACGGGCTCGCGAAACCGTTATATCTCTGCCCAGACCGAAGGCTTTGGTATTCATATGGACATGGAGCGTATTCGCGACCTGGACCGGAAGAAGATTCTCCGAGCCCTGGCGCGCTCCGCCACCGACCTTAAACAGGAAAAACTGGTGACCATGAACTTCGAAACGGAAGGTTTCAGCCTGCACGTGGACAGCGGCAATCTGAAAAAGCGTCAGCGGGAAAAAATCATCGACATGATGGGGCGCGCGGCGAAAAAGGTGCAGACGCAGGTGCAGGCCTGAAGACGGCTTAGGGGCTCCCGGCTCGCAACAGGCTTGTAAATTGGTTTATCGCGCCTTTACGGGAATTCAGAGCGGTCGGACGTCTGACGCCAAAAAAACAAAACCGGCCTGCTTTCAACGCTTTCGGCGCAGATCATGGGTCAGAGGAGCCTCAGAAAAGCGACAAGCCCCTGAAAAGCCCCCGGAACCCAAGTGCAGCGAATAACCCCAAAGTGACGGTGTTGGGGTATCCAGCATAGATTCGATTCAGAGCCTGCAGATTTGCCGCTTGTAGCGTCAGACTTCTGACGTCCGACCTCAGGCCCTGTACCTTTATTCCCTCTAATCCGCGATGAACCGTTCAATTCAGAGGTTCCCTAGTTCAGCGGAAAGCGGGTCCAGCCATCCGTCCAGTTCTGGACACTGCCAGGGCGTACGGCACCCAGGTAGTCTGCCGCCTCGTCCCAGAATTCGCCCTGCGGTATCGGGCTGGCACCATTGCGGGCCGGAGAGCGGGAGCTGGGGGCAAAATCCGGGTGTGACGCGCTGCTGGCATCCCGGGTCAGCATGGGGTCGGTGCCGAACTGGGCCGCCACCTTGCTGCTCTGGAAATAGCGGCGCTCGTCAAAGCCTCCGTCGTCGTCATTGTCCATGGATTCACTGTCGAAGAACGTCAGGCCCCGGCTGCCGACCTTGTGCACCATCATGCTCTGAAAGCTCAATTCTCCTTCCTGAATTCGCTTGATGGTTTCAGTGCCTTTCAGGTCAATGGTTTCACCGGAAAAGCCATCAATGATCATGTTGTGGAAGTGGCCACCGGAACCTACTTTCAGTGTCATGGCGCGGTGATATTTTTCATGGCTGCGCGGGCTGATCAGGGTCAGGTTGTACATGGTCGGAGCAGAGATGGGCGTTGCATCCGGGTTAGCCTTGAGGTTATCGCCCTCGAAGGCGTTGTCGCCCACGTTGGCATGCTGCTGGACCACCAGGAACTGGACGTTACCGCGCCAGCCCATGTCCCAGTCCAGCGAATCGTCGGCGGCTCCGGTAATGACGATGTGCTTGAGGTTCACGGTGCCACCAAACACTTCGATGCCATCATCCAGGGCACGATGCACCTGCACATTGCGAACAATGGTGTCGCTGCCGCAGCCGCCCAGAGTGAGGCCGTTCAGCTCGTTATTGGCATAGACTTCAAAGCCGGCAAATTCGATACGGGTATATTCCATGACTCCGCAGGAGGAGCCGGCATCCGTGCCACCGAAAGCGCCACGGCTATCGCCGTGGGGCACCCCTTCGATCTGGGCGTTGGCCACATTTACCGGTGCGCTGCCCAGCATGACGACGCCGCCCCAGTCTCCAGCGGTACGAGAGCCTTCGGGCTGGTTGCTGGTAAATACAATGGGGGCCTCTTCCTGGCCGCGGGCGAACAGGGTGGCATCGCGGGTGATCACCAGAGCGGACCCCGGGCGGCCTTCGATACGGGTGCCCGGTTCAATGGTCAGGCTGGCGCCGGCTTCTGCATAAACAATGCCGTCGAGGATCCAGGTGGTATCTGCGGTCCACGTCTGGTTGCCAAGCAGTGAGCCTTCAACAACCTGCCTGCCAGCCAGCAACTGGTGCAGGGGTTTATAGGCAAAATAGGCGATGACCCCCAGCATGATGCCGGCCAGTCCCAGCCAGGCATACATCCAGCGAAAGCGAACGTCTTTGGTGGCGCGGGCCGGCTGCTGACGCGTCAGGGTTTCGGCAATGTCCGGATTGGTAATGGTACTGGTACCACCGCCCGCTGGCCGCTTGTGGAGCAGAACACCGTCGCGGTTGGCTTCCTGCAGTTTCAGCCCCAGGGCCCGGATTTTGCGGTTATCGCTGTGAATCGCTCGCTCGATGATTTCCGCCCGGTAGGCGGGATCATTGAGCAGGGTATTGAAATGGACAAAGCGTAAAGTGCTGTCATTTTCCTGGTCAAAATTCTGCTTCAGTTGCCACAACAGCTCGACAAGCTGGGCACGCGGTGACGTAGCGGTGTCCACCATAAATCCCCCCAAACGGATCCGGCGATTCTGTTAAGAGCGGCAAGTGTGTAAAAAAAATATGACAGGAAGGTGAAACTAAATGACGAGTTGCGAGTTTCGAAAAGCCAAACCGACATGCCGGGAGGTTGCCAGGAAATTCTGCGCCAGGAAGGAGCGAGTTTCCCCAAATGCCCGTGGGAGCCATGCTTGCATGGCGAAGAGGGGTTGGAGGTGGCACGTTATCTGGGTAGACCTGTCGAGTCCTGAGATGCCTGATCGCCCTTCGGGCGATTTCCGCGCAAGCGCGGTTCGTCCCCTGGAAGGGAACTCCTACCGCGGCTTCGTAGAAAGCACCGGGATTGGGGAACTTTTCAGACCTGCCCTATCCCATCAAACGCAACTCGCTCCCCATTCGCCATGCAAGCATGGCTCCTGCAGGGAAAGCTCGGGAAGCTATCCAGGAGATAGGACAGGAGGGCAGAACAGACGAAGTCTGGCTCTACCGCCGGCGCGGGTTCCAGCGAAAAACGGGGCACCCACTGGCGCCCCGTTTGGCGATGTAAAACATCGCTTCCCAGCCGAAACGTCTTATTCAACACCCAGAATGGCGTCCGCCCCTTTCTCGGCAATCATGACCGTGGGCGCATTGGTGTTGCCGCCGATCAGGGTGGGCATGATGGAGGCGTCGATGACGCGCAGGCCTTCCAGGCCATGCACGCGCAATTCGCTGTCCACTACCGCCATGTCGTCGTTGCCCATCTTGCAGGTCCCTACCGGGTGGTAGATGTTGTCGCATTTCTGGCGCAAGAAGTTACGGATGTCCTCGTCGCTCTGCACGTCCTTGCCCGGGAAGATTTCATCGCCGCGCCAGTCATCAAGCGCATTCTGGGCCATGATTTTGCGCATGGCCTTGATGCCACGGACCATGCCTTCCATATCGTCGGGATGTTCCAGGAAACGCGGATCAATCAGGGCCGGCGAGCGCGGGTTGGCATCGCGCAGGGTGATGTTGCCCCGGCTCTTGGGCCGCAGGATGCAGACGTGACCGGAATAGCCATAGCCCATGCTGAACAGCAGGTTGAGGCCGTGGTTGTCCAGGCGGGCGGCGGTCAGGTGCAGTTGCAGATCGGGAATGCTCTCTTCCGGTCGCGATTTGATGAAGCCGCCGGCCTCGGCCACGTTGGAGGTAAGCTGGCCATTACGACGGTAGAAAAAGTTGAAAATGCCTTTCAGGCCAGTGGTCATCAGGGCACCGGGCGCCAGGCTCAGGGTGTCTTTGCGCAGGCTCTTGTGAACCACCAGTGCATCCGGGTGATCCTGCAGGTTTTCCCCCACGCCGGGCAGGTCATGGACCAGCGGGATATTGTGCTCGGCCAGCTCGGCGGCCGGGCCCACCCCGGACAGTTTGAGAATTTGCGGTGAATTGATGGCGCCGCCAGACAGGATCACTTCGCTGTCGGCCTTGAGGGTGCGGATCTGGCCATTGTGCTCCACTTCCACGCCCACGGCGCGCTTACCGTCGAACAGCACGCGGTTGACCAGGGCGCTGGTCAGCACCGTCAGGTTGGGGCGGTCCATGACCGGGTGCAGATAGGCCTTGGCCACCCCGCAGCGTTCGCCGTCCTTCTGGTTGACCTTGTACAGGCCCACGCCTTCCTGGACGTCGTTGTTGAAATCATCGGTGGCCGGGTGGCCGGCCTGGACTCCGGCTGCCACGAAGGCATGGCTCACCGGGTGGGAGAAACGCAGATCGGCAATGTTGAGTTTGCCGCCGGTGCCGTGGAAATCGTTTTCGCCGGCCTCGTAGTGCTCGGAGCGCTTGAAGATCGGCAGCACATCCTTGAAGCCCCAGCCCTCGTTGCCCAGCTCTGCCCAGTGGTCATAGTCCCACTGGTGGCCACGGGTGTAGCACATGGCATTCACCGCCGAGGAGCCGCCCAGGGTCTTGCCCCGGGGGATGTAGATCTGGCGGTTGTTCAGTGCTTTCTGGGGTACGGTGTAATAACGCCAGTTTCGCGCATTGGAGCGCATCATCAGGATGATGCCAGCCGGGATGCGGATGAACAGGCTGTTGTCCGCCGGGCCGGCTTCCAGCAGGCAGACGCGATTATTGGGATTTTCGGAAAGGCGATTGGCCAGTACGCAACCGGCGGAGCCGGCGCCAACAATGATGTAGTCAAACTGCATAGGTCTGCCTTATGCCAGGAAGAGGTGAAACAGGTTGTTTATTCTAGGAATTCAGCCCGCGAAAACGAGACTTGTTTGTGACCCGTGGGTCTTATGTTTACCGGTTTTACTGGTTTTGTCCTTGGCCTTGTGGCCCCAAATCGCGGTTTCGGCTGCGCCCGAGGGCTGGCGAGCTGTGGTATTTGATGGCGAGACCGATTACCGCCGTCAGGGGGATTGTTGGCTGGCCACGGCGCAGGGAACGGCCTCGGGGCTGGTTCGCGAGCAGGGCGTTGACCTGACGGAGCGCCCCTACCTGCACTGGCAGTGGCGGGCGCCGCGCCTGGCGGACTGGCCGGATACGGCAGAGCAGAGCCGGGCGGGGGATGATTTTCAGGCCCGGGTCTATGTGATCAAGGAAGGCTGGCTGCCCTGGCAGACCCGGGCAATCAATTACGTCTGGTCCCGTGAACACACGCCAGGCACCCACTGGCCCAATCCCTATGCCGATCAGGCCATGATGGTGGTGGTGCAGGGGCCGGGCGGGGCTGGCGAGTGGCACCATTTCAGCCGCAATGTGCAGGAGGATTTCCAGCGCTACCACGGCATGACGGTGGATGAGGTGGATGCGGTGGCGATCATGACCGACGGGGATAACACTGGTTCCCGGGTAGAAACGTGCTACCGGTTGCCGGTTTTTCATCGCCAACCGGCCCCATAACGGGGCAGGAGAGTTGCGGTCGCCTCTACAGGCTGTTTATTATCTGAGCAACCCGGTGTCTGTGATTAGGCTGTCGTGGCAGCTTAATCAGAGACTTCCGGAAAAGGTGCCGATCACCGTGTCACGATTGCCGAGGCCAGCTTTTCTTCCTGTGCTGATGCCATCAGCCGGCCTCCCTGTCGCCCTTTTCCCGCTGTCGCAGAAACGTCATACCAACAAGGTTAGATGGTCGGCACTCATAACGATGTGCCGCAGCGACAGTGAGGTAGCGAATGAGTGAACGCATTCTCCGCCTGGACAAGGCGGGAACCCCCATCGAATGGCTGGACTGGCAGATGGCCGCCACGCTCTATGCCAGGGGCCTGGTGACCTGGACGCTGGGTGATGTGATCTATCGCCTGCGCGGGGGCACCTGTCGCCTTTCCGGCGAGCGCTCGCAACTGTCGGTGCACTCCATCATCGCCTGCGATGGCACCACCTATCCGCACAAGCGTCCGGCCCCGCCGCTGACCAACCGCGCTCTGTTTCGTCGCGATCAGCACCTGTGTCTTTACTGCGGCAAGAGCTTTCCCGAAAACGCCCTGACCCGTGATCACATTGTCCCCACCTCCCGGGGCGGGCGCGATCGCTGGCTGAACGTGGTATCGGCCTGCCGACGCTGCAACCAGCGCAAGGGTAGCCGCTGTCTGGAAGAGATCGAGATGGAGTTGCTGGCGTTGCCCTATGTGCCGAACATGGCCGAGTATCTGGCGCTGATCAACAGCCATCGCATCCGAGGGGATCAAATGGAATTCCTGCGCAGTCAGTTCGGTAAGGAAAGCCGGTTATTGTGAAATGTAAAACACTGAAAATATTTTAATTGTTGGCTTTTGGTTAATGGTTGTTTGATTCAATGTTCACGCGGAGCTGAGGTCGCTATATAGATACTATATCCGGTGAATTTTGAATTGGGGCTGCTAGTTGCAACGACTGCTTCTGTTAATTGCGTTAACCCTCTGTGCTTTTCCCGCGTGGTCACAACTTTCTGCCGGCAAAGCAGCGGCCTTCTATTATGGGCCGGATATCCCCTGGTATGACCTGTCCCTGTTCGATTACCCGGTAGTAGAACCGGACCAGGCAAGCGTCGTCCCCGATACCCTGGCAGACACCCGTTTCTACGCCTACGTCAGTGCCGGCGAGGTGCTGGAGTCGCGCCACTATTTCTCATCGATACGCCCGGAATGGCTGCTTGGGGAAAACCCGGATTGGGATTCCCACGTTCTGGACCTGTCAGCGCCAGGCCTCCACCAGCTGTTTATCGATCAGGTAATCACACCGCTGTGGGAGCAGGGCTACCGGGGGTTCTTCCTCGATACCCTGGACAGCTACCAGTTGGTGGCCGACAGCGAAGCGCAACGTCGCCGTCAGCGCGAGGGCCTGGCGACCCTGATCAATGCCATTGCCGAACGGTTCCCCGGCGCCCGCTTTATCTTCAACCGGGGGTTCGAGCTGATGCCGATGGTGAACGCCAGGGTGGATGCCATTGCCGCGGAATCCCTGTTCCAGCGCTGGGTGGCGGCCGAGCAGGTATACCGGCCGGTGCCAGAGGCGGATCGCGAGTGGTTGCTGGGCCAGTTCCGCCAGGTGCGTGAGCAATATGGCGTGGACACCATTGCCATCGACTATGCGCCCCCCGCGAACCGGGAGCAGGCCAGGCTACTGGCCGGCAGGATTGCGGATGCCGGCGTGATCCCCTGGGTTACCAACCCGGAACTGGACATGATGGGCCTGGGGCAGCGGGAAGTGATACCGCGCCGGGTACTGCTGATTTATGGCGGTTCCAATGAACGGCTCTGGGAGCTGTCCGATGCGGTGCGCTACGGTTTGATGCCCCTGCAGTTCCAGGGGCTGGTGCCGGATATCCGCGCCATTGATGCTGCCATGCCGGCGGGCAACTTGCGGGGGCGTTATGCGGGCATTGTCACCTGGCTGGAAGAGGAAGAGCTGGCCAGTAACGCCTTCGAACAATGGCTGGCGGAACAGAAAGCTGCCGGGGTTCCCATTGCCATGGTGGGGTATCCGGCGGTGGACCCGGTGGGGCCTTTTGGTGGCGAATTCGGTTTCGAATCTCGCTCCACACCGCAACAACCGCCGGCCATCACTCACCAGCACCGTGCCATGGGGTTTGAAGCCCCCTTGCCGGCGCTGATCGAGTTGCCGGTGCCGGTGGACAACCCGGATGCCACGCCCTGGCTGGCCCTGCAAAGTGGCGAGAATCATTATGCGCCGGTGGCCATGACCGACTGGGGCGGCTATGCGTTTCAGCCCTTCCTGATTCGCTCGATCCTGCCGGGGGTAAAAACCGAAGGTCAGGATCGCTGGATGTTCAATCCGTTGACCTTCTTCCGCGACGCCTTGCAGCTAACGCCCATGCCGATCCCGGACGTGACCACCGAGAATGGTCGCCGCCTGCTGTTTGCCCATATGGATGGCGACGGCTTTCCCAGCCTGGCGGAAGTGAAGGGGTATCAGGGCAAGGCTGATGCTCTGGTGTTGCTGGAGGAGATCCTGCGCAAGTTCGATATCCCCACCACCATTTCCGTGATCGAAGGCGAGGTGGCGCCGCACGGCCTCTATCCAGGGCAGTCCGAAGAGCTGGAAAGAATCGCCCGGGAGATGTTTGCATTGCCCCATGTGGAAGCGGCCACCCACACCTATTCGCATCCGTTTTTCTGGTACGACGCCCAGCAGAACCCGGGCGAACTCTATGGCCCGGAAGGGCAGCTGCGCCTGCCAATTCCGGACTATCGCATGGACCCGCACCGGGAAGTGGTGGGCTCGGCGGAATATATCAATCGGCGCTTGCTGCCACCGGGCAAGCGTACCGAAATGGTGCTGTGGAGCGGTGATACCATCCCTACTCCGCAAGCGCTGGAAGCGGCCCGTGAAGGTGGCCTGCTCAACATGAATGGCAGCGATACGGTCATCACTGAAAGCGCCCCCACCTGGACCCTGATCAAGGGGATTGGCATTCCCAAAGGCGATGAATACCAGGTCTATGCGCCCAACCAGAACGAGAACATCTATACCCACGAATGGACCGGACCCTTCTACGGTTTCGAGCGGGTGCTGGAAACCTTTCGCCTGACCGAAACCCCGTACCGCTTCAAACCGGTGGATATCTACTACCACACCTATATCGCCAGCAAGAACGCGGCGCTGGAATCCCTGCGGCGGGTCTACCAGTGGGCCTCGGAGCAACCGTTGCACCCGGTCTTTGCCTCTGAATACGCACGCAAGGTACTCGACTTCAATCGCATGGCCATCGCCCGCGAAGGGGACGACTGGCTGGTGAAGGGGCAGGGGGCGCTGCGTACTCTGCGCCTGCCCGACGCCCTGCCGTTGCCCTCGCTGGCCACAAGCGAGGGGGTGGCCGGCTTCCGCGAAGACAGGCCGGGGCGTTATCTGCACCTGGTCGACCAGCAGGCCCGCTGGCAAGGCGGTCAGGTGGATGCCCCTTACCTGCAGCAGGCCAATGCCCGGCTTACAGGGTTTTCCCGGTCGGAGGACGGGCTGCGTTTTTCCCTGTCGGGGCATGCCCCCCTGGCATTTTCCCTGGGCCATGTCCGGGGTTGCAGCCTGACCCACAACGGCCAGCGTCTGGCACCGGCGAGCAAGGACGGCAACCTCTACCACTACAGGAGTGCGAACCATGAGCTCAACGAGCTACGGTTACGATGTTCGCACTGAACGCCTCCGGGTGGTGGGGCTGCCGGAACTGCTGGCTTTCTTGCTGGCACTGGGCGTGGTGTGCTGGCTGGCCTTTCCCCGGGAGTTGCACTCTACCTTGCGCAATGCGCGCCTCGATGCAGTCAGCCTCAGCTATATGCAGGCCTGGCTGAAAGCCAAGCCAGATGATTACGAACTGCGTCTGTTGATGGCTCGCGAGCTGATCAAGCTGGGCCGTTTCAGTGAAGCGGATGCGCAACTGGCCTATGTGGCGGGTAATGACGACCGTTACGGGCAAGAGATAGCCTGGCTGCGCCTGAACCGGGATTTCAACCGGCTGATGACCATTGAGCCCGGCAACCGTGCCGGCACCATGCTGCATTTCGAAACCGCCCAACAGCTCGACCAGCAGGACTGGTCCGGGCTCGATAGCGAGCAGCGACTACGCTATGCCCGAATGGCATTGCTATTGGGTGAGGTTCGCCGGGCGGCGGATGCCTACCAACGCATCGCCAGTGCCAGCATGAATGCCAGTTTCTGGCATGAGAAGGCAGCCAAGACCCTGTTGGCCCATGGCCAGTATCGGGCCGCCGCCCGTTCCCATATGGATGCCATGCAAGCCAGTGATAATTACGGCATGCGGCGACGCTATTTTCTGGCCGCATTGGCGACCCTGGAGGCCGGTGGCTATCACCAGGAAGCCCTGTTGCTGGCCTCCACCCATGAGCGGCGTTTCTATCAGGACAAGTGGGTGCTGTATCGGCTGATGCGCCTGGCCCAGGCCGGTGGCAACCTGGCCCAGGCGCAGCGTTACGCCATTCGCTTGTTGAAACTTCCCGACGACGGGAAGGGCACGCCATGAAACGGCTGGTACTTCCCCTGACGCTGTTGTCCGCTCTGGCCCAGGCACAGACACCGGAGCCTTATGTGGAGAAATACTACGAGCATAGCTACCAGGTGTTCGTGGGCGCTGGCAATCTGGGACGGGCCCGGCAGGTGGTGGAGAACGCGCTCTACTGGCGACCGGAGGACCTTCGCTGGCGCCGTCGTTTGGTGGATGTGGCCCGCTGGCAGGGGGATGTGCAGACCGCCCTGGACAGTTGGCAGGCGATCGCCGAGCGCACCGGGGATCCGGAAGCCTGGCAGCAGGTCATCGAACTGGCGCCGCTTGCCTATGACAACACCCTGCTGTTGCAGGCTTATACCGCGCAACTGCGCGCCAGCCCCCGTGATGCCTCCCTGATTGCCACCATTGCCGAGCAGTACGAGCTGCTCGGCAAGCCGGATGAAGGGTTGGCGTTCCTGAGTGACTGGCATGGCCGTTATCCCGGCCCGGCCGCACTCCGGGAAATGCAGCGGCTGGCGGCCAACATGGGAGAGGATAGGCTGGCGGCGCGTTATGGTCGCGAGTACATGGATCGCTATGGTGCCGAGCCGGAAATGGCGTTTCAGACAGCACAGTTTCTCTGGCGCCAGGGCGAGCGTGAGCGGGCCCTGTCCGGCCTCGAAAAGGATGTGGAGGCCTTGCCCTATGTGCCGCGGCTGACCCGGTTGCAGGCGGTCATGGCCAGTGAAGAAGGAGACTGGCAGCAGGCCATGGCAGGCTACCGCAAACTGGTGGCCAACGATGACGACAACACCGTGGACCTGTACCAGTACATTTCGCTGGCCCGCTACCACGACCGCGCCCGAGTGGCGACATTGATGGAACGGGCCTGGCGCAAAAACGGCGAGCAACAATTTGCCCTGGGTGCCCTGTACCAGATGGCGGACAACCAGGACTGGGCCGGCATCGACCGTTTTCTTGACGGGCTCACCGATGAACAGAAAAAGGTGCTGCAGCAGGATGCTGCCTTCCAGCGTTTTTATGCCAACCTGATGCTGCGCGAAGGGCGCTATGAAGAGGCCAACCTCTGGCTGCAACGGGCCCTGAAGCAGGCCCCGGCAAACCGCGAAACCCGCATTGCCTGGCTGTGGCTGCAAATTTCCAGCGGTAACGATGCCAAGGTACGGCGCGGGCTGATTGCCTGGGAAGACGACGTGCGTACCGACCGCCGCTACTGGGAAGTGCTGGCCGCCGCGCATATGGCGCTGGGCGATGCCGAACAGTCCCTGCGTTATGAAACCCGTCTGTTGCAGACCGCCCCCAATGACTGGGAGCGACAGTGGTATTACGCCCAGGCATTGCTTGCCGCCGGGCGCGATGATCAGGCCTGGTCGGTGCTGCGCACCTTGCACAACAAAGTGCCGTTTACGGTGCCCGCCGACAAGCAATCGGTGTACCGCAACCTGCGGCTCACCCTCAGCCAGGTCTTTGCCGATGGCGATGCCTCCCTGCGTCTGGCCCGGCAGATGGCCAGTGACGAGCCGATGCCTGACGCCGAGCAGGCCGAATGGCTGGCGCAATGGGCCATGGGGCACAGCCATCCGGAACTGGCCATGGCCTGGTACGTGGAGAAGAAACGCGAGCAGGGGGTACTGGAAGCCGGCTCCGCCCTGGCCTATGCCCTGTTGCAGGATGATCAGGACAGCGCCGCCTGGGTCAGCCATCGCTATCGGGGCCAACTGACTCTCAGTGAAATTCTGGAAGGTCATGTGCGCCTGGATCAGCACCGCCAGGCCCTGGCCGCCTATGCGGAGATGCAGGAAGGGGCTCCGCAGCTTGCCGGTGACCATCTGCTGCAGGAATCGCTGCTGCTGCCAGCGGCGCAGTCATCGGAGGTGGAAGCTGAACAGCGTCGCATCGGGGCGCTGGATATCGCCGACTGGCGCTTTACCCAATACCAGCCGATCAGCGACCACAGCGAGCTGGCGGCGGCAGTGGAATACCGGCAGTTCAGCAGTAACGACGACACCCTGTTGACGGTGGACGATGAGGAAACCCGGTTTGCCCTGTCCTGGCAGACCCGGCGCCAACAGTATCGCTACCGGCTGTCTGCCGGGCAGCGATCCCTGTTTGGCAATACCGAGACCATGGCGGATATGGAGCTGGGATTGACCGCCACCTCCGACTGGTCCGGCGCCTGGCGTTACCAGTGGCGCATGCCGGCGGATGAGACCTCGCTGCTGATGCTGGGAGGCTCACGTACCGGCAGCCAGTTTCAGCTCAACTGGTCACCGGCGGGTAGCTGGCAGAACAGTCTGGACTGGTCCGGCTACGACTATCACGACCTCAATGACCAGAACCTGGGGGAAGGGCAGATCCTGAACCTGCAGAGCACCTGGCGGCCCTGGCTGTCCCGCTTTTCCCCCGGCCTCAAGCTGCGTCACACCCGGGCGGCTTTCGACACCCGTGGCGACAGCATGGCGGAGATCCAGGCCTTGCTTCCGCCCGGTGCATCCAGCGAGCCGCTGCCGCAGGATTACACGGAAACGGAAGCCGCGCTGCTACTGGGCATGCCGGATGTGCATATCCGGCCACACCGTTTTCAGGGCTGGGCAGAGCTGGGTTACAGCCATAACAGTATTGCCGGTGACGGCTTTGTGGGCCGCGCCGGCCTGTCCGGGCCGCTAATTGGTCGCGATGCCTGGTCGCTGTACATGGAAAGACAACTCAATACCGGCGGTAATAGCGAAGACAGTTACCGTCTGGGACTGCAATATCGACTTTATTACTGACGCGGATAAATGCACCGTCATGGCGGACCCGGTCCGGCATCAAAACAGGACAGCAACATAAAGGAGCAGGGCATGAGAATACTGTTAATGATAATGGTGATCGTACTGGCTGGCTGTACCCATGTGCGCAGCACTCAGGACGTATCGCTCAGTGCCGAGGGGACCTGGCTGGTGTTGCCACTGATCAACCGTACCGCCACTCCCCAGGCCGGGTTGCGGGCGGCGGCCATCACCGAGGCGGTACTGTATCGCCATGGCGTGGAAACGGTGGCCATGTACCCGGATACCGGGAACGACGGTCTGCTGTTCGAAGCCTCGTCCTCCGCCAGTCGCGAGAAAATGCAGGACTGGATCAAGGGCCAGTCTGCCCGCTATGTGGTCAGTGGTGTGGTGCACGAATGGCGCTACAAGACCGGGGTGGATGGTGAGCCCGCCGTGGGGGTGATGGTGGAAATCCGTGAGCTGCCATCCGGCGACATCGTTTACAGTGGCACGGCCTCGCGCGCCGGCTGGGCCCGGGATTCCCTCAGTGAAACCGGGCAGAAAGTCATCGATAAACTCATCGCTCCGGTTATTGACTGATGCTGGAAAAGATCGGCAAGGGAAAACTTTTCGCCCTGTTTGCCCCCGAGGCGCGGGCCAGTTGGGCGATTATCGAATCCATTGCCCTGACATTATTGGCGGTGGCGTTTGGCCTGTTTCTTACGGACAGCGACCCGCTGGCCGTCACCGGGCAGTTCCGCTGGTTTTTGATGGTGCCGATACTGGTGGCGCTGCGTTATGGCAGCCTGGCAGGCGGTTTTGCCATGCTCTGCTTGCTGGCAAGCTGGTTCGCACTGCGCGCCATGGGTTTCTACGAGGGGGTCGCTTTTCCTGAAGCCCTGATGCTCGGCGGCCTGATTCTGACCCTGGTCTGTGGCGAATTCGCTGATATGTGGCGGGTGCGGTTGATGCGTGCCGACAGTGCGGCCAGCTATGCGCTGGAGCGACTCCAGAACCTGACCCAGCGTTATGTGCTGCTGCGTCTGTCCCATGACCGGCTGGAAGAAAACCTGCTGGTCAAACCCTACACCGTGCGCGATGCCCTGGCTCGCCTGCGTGACCTGACTCTGGATGAAAGCGACAACCGTACCTTGCCGGCGGCGGATGATCTGATCAACCTGCTGGCGGAATACTGCCAGCTACAGCGCGCGGCGATCTATCCGGTGGCCAATGATCAGGTTCAGGACAAGGCGGTGGCACTGCTGGGCGAAACCAAACCCCTGGAGCAGGACAATGCCCTGATGGCTCACGCGCTGGAAAACAACATGCTGGCCCATATCCAGCAGCACGAATACGACGAGCACTATCACGGCCTGTACCTGGTGGCCGCTCCGATTGCCAACAGCACCGGTGAAGTGATCGGCATGCTGGTGGTGGAACGTCTGCCATTCCTGTCCATGAACGAAGAAAACCTGCAACTGCTGTCGGTGCTGCTCAACTTCTACGCGGATGTGGCCTACAACGGTGAAGCAGTGGATGCGCTGCTGGATACCTGGCCACAAATGCCGTTCCGCATGGCCAGCGAGTTGGTGGCCCTGGCCCGCTTGCACGGTGATGCGCATGTGGAAACGGCGCTGACCGTGTTCGTGGCCGACGAGAGTGAACAGGCGGGGCAGATTCTGGATGCCCTGGCGAGAGGGATGCGCAGCCTGGACCTGGCCTGGTGGATCAATGACCGAACCCTGATGATCATGATGCCCATGACCGGGGAATCCAGTCTGGAAGGCTTTGTGCTGCGCACCGAAAAATGGCTGCAGGAAGACTATGCCTTCATGAGCCTTCGCCAGGCCGGCGTTCAATTCTTCTACCGTTTCCTGGGCGAGCATCCACCACAGGATCAGGTGAAGACGTTGCTGGAGGTGTCCGGTGTCTAGCCTGAAGCTGCTGTTCTATGCCATCAGTACCGAGCTGGCCTCGGTCTTGTTGTTGCTCGGCAGTGACAATTCGCTGGCCCTGTTTTTTCTCTATCTGATTGCCCATGGTCTGGCGTCAGCATTATTGTCCATTGCCGCCTGGGGTTTTATGCCCACCCGCTTTCGGGAACCAAAATTACTTTCGCTGCTGCTGGTTTTTGCCTTTGCGTTTTTTATTCCGGCGATTGGTTTGCTGACCATTGTCGGCGGTGTGCTGGTGGGGGTGTGGTTGCCGGCACTGTTTCGCCACAAGCCTTTTGCCCTGGTGGCCAGCCCCTATTTCACCCCGGTCAGCGCCCGGCAGGAGGCCACCTTCCGGCAGGTGGATCTCAAGAGTCTGATGACCAGTGGCAACGTGCCCAACGCCCTGCGTATCCAGGGCATGCTGGTGTTGCGCGACATGCCCGCCAGGGTGACAGGCCGTTTGTTGCGCGATTCCCTGGGCGATGACTATGAAGATCTGCGTCTGCTGGCCTACGGCATTCTCGACCAGAAGGAAAAGGAAATTACCCGTGATATCGACCGGGTACTGCAACTGCTGGAACGGGCCAAGGAATCGCGCCGCTATCGGCTTGTCCGGCGACTTGCCGAGCTGTACTGGGAGCTCAGTTATCAGGATCTGGTGCGCGGCGATATTCTCAAGCTGACGCTGGAGCGGGCCGCTTTCTATGCGGATGCGGGGCTGATGGAAAGTCCGGAAGACGCCGGGCTTTGGTTGTTACGCGGGCGTATTCTGATGGCCCAGGAGAAGCTGGGGGAGGCCCAGCAGTCCATGGTTTTTGCCCGCCGTCTTGGCCTGTCGGCGGCCCAGGTCAATCCCTGGCTGGCGGAAATTGCCCTGGAGCGCCGCCAGTTTTCCCTGGTACGCATGCTCATGGGGCAGATTACCGAGGACACCCAGTTCACCGCCCTGAGCAAATCCGTGGAGTACTGGAGGCCGCATGCGTTTTCCTAAAGCGGACAAGGCCGATATCTGCCTGCTGCTGGAAGGGACCTTTCCCTTTGTCAGTGGCGGGGTATCCAGTTGGGTCAACCAGATCATTCGCGGTTTTCCGGAATATACGTTTGCCTGCTGTTTCATTGGCAGTCGCCCGGAAGACTATGGCGACATGAAATATGAATTGCCGGATAACGTGGTGCATCTGGAGGTACATTACCTGCACAACTTTCAGCGTGGTGAGCAGAAGAAGCCCCGGAAAGGAGACCGCAAGGCCTACGCGTCCATGCGCCGCTTCCATGAACTGGTGAAGGCCGGGGAGCACACCCGCGAACGGGCAGAGTTGCTGGAATATATCGTCGCCAATCTCGGCGAGGACCAGGTGTTCTCGGAAGACTCCTTCCTGCACAGCCGCGCCAGTTGGGATTACATTGCCCAGTCCTACCGGGATTTCAGTCGCGACCCGTCCTTCGTGGATTATTTCTGGACCGTGCGCATCATGCATGCGCCCATCTGGGTGCTTAACGACATCGCCGATAACCTGATTCCCGCCCGCATGTACCACACTATTTCCACCGGCTATGCGGGCTTTCTGGGGGCCATGCTCAAGCGTCGCACTGGCAGGCCCTTGTTGTTATCCGAGCACGGTATCTACACCAAGGAACGCAAGATCGACCTGTTCCAGAGTGAATGGATCAGCGACAACCGCGGACTGGTGGAAAAGAACAACGCGGAAATGGCCTACTTTCGCGAGAAGTGGGTGAACTTCTTTACCGAGCTGGGGCGCGAGTGCTACCAGGCGTCGGACCGTATCGTGGCGCTCTATGAACGCAACCGGCTGCGTCAGGTGGACGACGGGGCGCCGGCGGAGCGAACGCTGAATATCCCCAATGGCATCGACCTGCCACGGATGGAAAGGGTCCGTGCCGCGCGCGGCGAAGGCATTCCCCAAACCGCCTGCCTGATCGGTCGGGTGGTGCCCATCAAGGATGTGAAAACCTTCTTGCGTGCCATGCGCACCCTGGTCAATGAAATCCCCGAAGCGGAAGGCTGGATTGCCGGCCCGGAAGATGAGGACAAGGACTACGCCGAGGAATGCCGGGGCCTGGTCTCCAGCCTGGGACTGGAAAAGAATGTGAAGTTTCTCGGTTTCCAGAAAATCGACGAGCTGCTGCCGAAAGTGGGGGTGGTGGTGCTCAGCTCCATCAGTGAGGCCCTGCCTCTGGTATTGCTGGAAGGCTTTGCCGCTGGCGTGCCGGCGGTCTCGACCGACGTGGGCTCCTGCCGGCAACTGATCGAAGGACTGGGCGAAGACGATGAAGCCTGTGGCAAGGCCGGGTCCGTGGTCGGTATCGCCGACCCGGAAGCACTGGGCCATGCCGTGGCGGACCTGTTGTCCGATGAACAGGCCTGGAAAACCGCGCAACAGGCCGGCATTCGCCGGGTGGAAACCTTCTATACCCAGCAGCGCATGTTCGGAGCCTATCGCGAATTGTATCAGGGCCTGATGGCGGGGGAGCTCTGATGGCGGGGATCGGTTTTGAGCTGCGGCGCCTGTTGCGCAAGGACACCCTGCTGGGGCTGATCCGCGCCTATGCCTATGCCGGGGTGATCAGTTCCGGGCCCTGGGTGCTGTCGATCATCGGCATCCTGATCATCGGTATTTTCAGCCTGGGGGCGGTGATTCCGGATATCGGGGTGACGCAGTTCCAGATTACCGTCACCTATCTGATCGCTGGCAGCCTGATTCTTACCGGCGCCATTCAGCTGGCCTTTACCCGTTTCTGTGCGGACCGCTCCTTCGAGCATCGTGAAGATCTGATTCTGCCCAACTTTGGTGGCGTGACCTTGCTGGTGACGCTCGTGTCCGGGGTGTTGTCGTTGCTGGTGGCCCTGTTTCTGTTTCCGCAACAGAGCATTCTGTTTCGGGTGTTGCTGGTGGCCAGTTTCGTGGTGCTGAGCAATATCTGGATTGCCACGGTCTTCCTGTCCGGCATGAAACAATACAAGGCCATCCTGCTGCTGTATGCGCTGGGCTACGGCATTACCGTACTGGCGGCATTCCTGCTGCGCTTCATGAATCTGGAAGGTCTGTTGCTGGGCTTTCTGCTGGGGCAGGTGACCCTGCTGGCCGGCATGCTGGTGCTGATCGTACGCGGTTATCCGGCGCGGAGTCTGGTTTCCTTCGACCTGTTTAGTCCTCGTTACCTGTACCCGAGCCTGATGCTGGTGGGGCTTTTCTATAACGGCGGGGTCTGGGCCGACAAGATCATGTTCTGGTTCTACAGTGGCACCGGCAGTGACGTGATCGGCCCGCTGCGGGCGTCCTTTATCTATGACATTCCGGTGTTCCTGTCCTACCTGTCCCTGATTCCCGGCATGGCCGTGTTTCTGGTGCGCATGGAAACGGACTTCGTGGAGTACTACAGCAATTTCTACGATGCGGTGCGCGAGGGCGGCTCGCTGGCCT
Organism: Pseudomonadales bacterium; assembly: GCA_022360555.1. GTDB lineage: Bacteria > Pseudomonadota > Gammaproteobacteria > Pseudomonadales > Alcanivoracaceae > Alcanivorax. The sequence continues at coordinate 16,393 of JAKSCQ010000146.1, read as the reverse complement.
ATATCGAAGACATGCGCAACCAAATGGTATTTGTGATCCGCCAGGGGATTTACCAGATTCTCAAGATCCAGATGATTTCCGCACTGGTGATCATGGTGACCGGCGCCCAGATCTTCGCCGCCCTGGGAATTTCCGAACTCTACTTGCCCTTGCTGAAAGTCCAGCTTATCGCCACCGCCCTGCAGGTGGTCTTCCTGGCCATCATCAATGTGTTCTGCTACCTGGACCAGCGCCGCATGCTGGTGCTGCTCACCGGCCTGTTCCTGGTGCTCAATATCCTGCTCACCGGTATCAGCCTGATGCTGGGCCCGCAGTTCTTCGGCTTTGGTTTTTTACTGGCGCTGGCGATCTGTGTGCTGCTGGGGCTGTGGCTGGTCAATCGCAAGATGGGGGAGTTGGAGTACAGCACCTTTATGCTGCATTGACGCGTTCTATCTTTCTCGAGCGTCACCAAGCGCCAAGAGGTGCGAGTCACGAGGAGCGAGTTTCGAAAAGCAGCATTCGCGAGTTGGGTTTTGGTTTTCGACACTCGCTTCTCGCAACTCGAATCCGGGTTGTTCGTGCCTCAAGCGGTTGTATCGTTCCCGCAGCGGCTACGTAGCTGCTTCCTCCCCAAAAAAAACGGCGCCCAGAGGGCGCCGATAATAGTTTGGCTCGGGAGAGCTATCACGGAGTTAGACTCCGGAGTCGATGGATGGGACCGCATCGACGCCATTGATTATGTGGACAGTTGTTCGCAGTAACATTCGCTTTGCAGACTTTTTGTTTGGCCTTCCAGGTCAATTTTTGCACCAAGGTGCATATTATCAGGCGGTTACCGCCTCTGGCCGGGCATCAGGCCGCAGGGCCGCAGCCGGTTCTGCCACAGCTCCACATGCCGCTGCAGGGCCTGTTCCATGCGGGTTTCCACGCCATTGGGGCCGAAATAGTGGGCCTGCCACTGGCTGAAGGCGGGCGGCGGCGAAGGCAGCATTGCTTGGATGGCCGCGAGACTGTCTGCCAGTTGGCGTCGTTGCCGCCAGCTATCGGCCAGTGCCTGCTGCACTTTCGGCCCCCAGATATTGTCCAGCACATTGCGCAGACGTCGGGCACGGGTGCTGGCGCGGCCTCGCGGGCACAATCGCTCTGGATCAATGCCGGCCAGCAGGGCATTGCCCCGTTGCAATTCACGCAGGGCCAGGGCGGTGCGGCGCAGCAGGATGCCACCGGCCTGGCTGTGGGCCAGCTTCTGTAAATGCTCTTCCATGTTGGCCAGGTACTGCGCAGGCGGCAGCAGACGGGGGTCGCGGACGGTGGCAAGCTGTGCCAGTGCCCGCAAGGCGCCCTGACTGTCACCGGTGCGGGCCGAGGGGGTCTGGCCGAAAAAGTGGTGCATTTCCTCCCCGGCCGCCAGGGCATTCCAGTAAAGGGCGGGCAGGGCGGCGCTCTTCTGTTCCACCACCTCGGTCAGGAGTGCCACCAGTTCCGGGTTCTCCAGCCGGTTTGCTGACAAGCACTGCCGGGCCCGCCGTATAAACCTCACCTCGTACTGAAAACGCAGGGAGGCCGCCTGGATTTTCCCCAGGGCACTGTTGCGTTTACTGATCAGCGTCATCAGATCGCAGTGGCGCAATTCCAGATAATCCAGCAGGTCCACCCGATGTACCGGAATCGGCAAGCGCAGGTCTCGATTGCGGGGATAGCGTTGCAGGTCCAGCGGTGGTGGCGCGGGCAGGGCCTGCCGGGTAAGTCGTTCCAGCCGCGATAGGTAATCGTCCCAGCGGGCCTGGTCTTCATCCACCGGCGCCAGCCACCAGGCAACGGCAGCCAGCAGGGCCACGGCCAGGGCGATGAAAAATGCGCTGCGTTTTTGAACCATTTATGCTGACCTTTTGCCAAACCGTTGACACTCCGGCGCCATTGCCCGCGAATTGCAGCACGGATGTGCTATTTTGGCGCCAATAAAAATTGTTGCATTGGAAGCGTCTTATGCCGACTCGGGGACCCTCTCTCTTTCGTTTGCTTGCTCTCTGTCTCACTCTGGGACTGACGGCCTGTGATAGCGCCGACGACCCGCAGAAACAGACTGCGGCGAAGCAGACTGATACCACAACGTCACCGGCCAGTGCCGATACGGCTTCGGCGCCGGTACTGGATGAACGCTGGCAGTCTCATCTTGCCACATCGCCTTCTCGCCTGATCAGTGCCCGTGCGCCCCTGGTGGTGCGTTTCAATCACCCGGTAGCCAGTGGTGAAACACTCGGGCAACCGGTCAGTGGCGTGGCCCGGCTGCAACCCGAGCACCCGGCCACAGTGGTATTCACCACCGAAGACGCTCTGGAAATTCGTCCTGATGAACCGCTGCCCGCCGGCGAATCCCTGACCCTGATGCTGTATGCCCAGGGCCTGGAAAACGTGGACGACAAACTGCCGACGGCCCGCTTCGATCTGCAGGTCATGCGCCAGCAGCTCAGTCTCACCGTGCAATCGCTATTGCCCACGCAGGAGGGCAACCAGATGGTGCTTACCGGCACCTTGGAAACCCGCGACCTGGCCGACCAGGGCGCCGTGGAGCAAGTGCTCACCGCCACCCGTAACGACCAGCCATTGACCATCGACTGGCGCCACGACAGCGCCGGACTGCGCCATGACTTCACCGTGTCCGGCATCCAGCGCACGGATGAAAGCGGCACCATGCAACTGGCCTGGGATGGTGAGCCCCTGGGTATCGAGAACAAGGGCCAGCGCGCTTATTCGGTCCCGGCGCTGGCGGCCTTCGAAGTCACCAATGTCCGGGCGGTGAATTATCCCAAGCGCCACATCGAAGTGAATTTTTCCGAAGCCCTGCGAGGCTCGCAGAACCTGAAAGGGCTGGTCACCCTGAACGACAAGGCGCCCCGCGTGGAAGTGGATGGCAGCCGCTTGCGGGTCTACCCCCAGGACGACAAGGAAAACGACGTCAAACTGGTGCTCGAACCCGGGCTGCGCTCCGCCAGCCAGGGGCGGCTCACCGAACGGTTCGAAAAGACCGTCACCCTGATGATGACCAAGCCCGGCGTTCGCTTTGTCGGCAAGGGCACCATCCTGCCCGATGGCGAACAACTCAGCGTGCCGTTCGAGGCCGCCGGCGTGCATTCGGTCAAGGTGCAGGCCTTCCGGGTTTTCGATGACAACATCGGCAGCTACCTGCAGGGCAGTGACCTGGACGAAGGTGACATGGACAGCCGCACCGGGCGCTACCTGTGGCAGAAAACCCTGTCCCTGCCCACCGACGGTGAAGGCTGGCAGCGTTACCACCTGGACCTGACCGAGCTGATGGCCATGCACCCCAACGGCCTGGTGCACCTGACCTTGACCATCGATGGCGATGACATTACCTACGGCTGCCCCGCGGGCGCCCTGACCCGCAAGAAAACCCTGCCGGACAGCTACGATGGCCCGGGCCAGGACAATGACCAGAACAGCGTGGTGACCCGCTACTATAACGATGCCGGCTACCTGAGCTGGTATGAACAGCACAACCCCTGTTCCGACAGCTACTACCAGTACAACGACCTGGCCAGCAGCACCCGGGCGTTCCTGGCATCCAACCTGGGGTTGATTGCCAAGCGCGGCCAGGACGATGCCCTCTATGTGATCGCCACCCGGCTTAGCGACAACAGCCCCGCCGGCGACGTGGTGATCAAGGCCTATAACTACCAGCAACAACAGATCGGCATGGGGCTGACCGATGCCGATGGCATGGTTACCGTGCAACTGGATGGCACCCCTTTCTACCTGGAAGCCGTGAAGGAACGCGATACCGGTTATTTGAAACTGGCACGCAACCGGGCCCTGCCCACCAACCAGTTCAACACCGGTGGCGAACGGGTACGCGATGGCCTGAAAGGTTTCTTCTACGGTGAACGGGATGTATGGCGCCCCGGCGATGACATCCACCTGACCTTCGTGCTGGAAGACCAGAACGAGGTGATCCCCGATGATCATCCCCTCACGCTGGACTGGTTCGACCCACGCGGCAACAAGGTGGACAGCTACACCCTGGACACGCCGGTGGGGGACTTCTACGCCTTTACCCTGAGCACCGACGAGGAAGCCCCCACCGGCAACTGGCGGGCCGTGGCGCGGCTGGGCCAGCGCTATTTCGATACCCCTGTGCGGGTGGAAGCCATCAAGCCCAACCGGTTGAAGATCGAACTGGACCTGCCGCAACAACTGACCGCCAATGAGTCCAACACCGTGGGGCTTTTCACCCAGTGGCTCAACGGTGCCACCGCCGCCAACCTGAAGGCGGATGTGAAAGTGCGCGTGACCGCCAGCCGTACCCGCTTTGACGGCCTGGACGCCTATCACTTCGATGACAGCACCCGCTCGCTGAGCAGTGAACCCTTTACCGCCTTCGACGCCCGGGTGGGCGCGGATGGCAAGGCCAGCTTCCCGCTGACCATTCCGGTGGAACAAACCCCCGGCATGCTGCGTGCCACCCTGACCACCCGGGTGTTCGAAAACAGTGGCGACTACAGCACCCAGATCCGCAGCGTACCGGTATCGCCTTTCGCCCACTGGGTGGGGATGCGCATTCCCGAAGGCAGCGGCTGGGGCGGGGCCCTGTCCCGCGACGGTGAGCATGCCATCGACCTGATCAGCGTGGATCGCGAAGGCAAACCGGAAGCTGCCCGGCCGCTGGATATAACCGTCTACGAAATCGACTGGCGCTGGTGGTGGGACCGTTCCGGCGATGACCTGACCAATTTCATCAGCGACCCCAATACCCAGGCAGTCACCCGGGCACAACTGACCACCGACGCCGAAGGGCGCGGCCAGTGGACCCTCGACGGCGCCGATTACGACTGGGGCCGTCACCTGATCCGTATCTGCGACCGGCAGAGCGAACACTGCACTTCGCAAACGGTCTACCTGGGCTGGAGCTGGGACCGCGCCAGCGGCAGCCAGGACGCGGCCACCCGATTGTCCCTGGCCGCCGACCGGGAAAACTACCAGGTCGGCGACACCGCCCATATCGAACTGCCCGCCGTGTCCGGAGGCCGCCTGCTGGTGAGCCTGGAAACCGGCTCCCGGGTGCTGGACCACTATTGGCTGCCGGCCACCGGCGAGGCCCAGACCCTGGACATCCCGGTCACCGCCGACATGGCGCCCAATGTCTATGTGCATGTGGCCCTGTTGCAGCCCCACCAGCGTGACAACGACCGGCCCATCCGCCTCTACGGCATCGTGCCACTGATGGTGGAAGACCCGGCCACCCGCCTGCAGCCGCAGCTCGAGGCACCGGCCAAGGTCAGGCCGGAAGAGACCTTCACCGTCAATGTCAGCGAGCGGCAGGGCAAGGCCATGACCTACACCCTGGCGCTGGTGGACGAAGGCCTGCTGGGCCTCACCAATTTCCAGACCCCGGACCCCCATGATGCCTTCTACCGTCGCGAGGCCCTGGGCGTGCTGACCTGGGACCTGTTCGACATGGTGGTGGGCGCCTATGGCGCCGAGCTGGATCGCCTGCTCGCCCTGGGCGGTTCCGACGGCGCCGATGATGGCCGTGAAAAACAGCGCCGGCGTTTCCCGCCGGTGGTGCAGTTCCTGGGGCCCTTTACCCTGGAAGCCGGTGACAGCGACAGCCACGACATCACCCTGCCACCCTACATGGGGCAGGTACGGGCCATGGTGGTGGCCGGTGACAACGGCGCCTACGGCAAGGCCGACAGCGACATCACCGTGACCCAGCCGCTGACCCTGCTCAGCACCCTGCCGCGGGTATTGGGCCCGGGCGAAACCGTGGAGCTGCCGGTTACCGTGTTCGTCACCGACGACAGCCTCAAGCAGGTCTCCCTGTCCGTGGAAGCGGACGACGACTTGTTCACTGTGGAAAATGGCCAGGCCGAAATGACCTTTACCGGGCCCTCGGACCAGATCGCCATGCTGCGCCTGCGCGCCAACGACCGGGTCGGAACCGGCGCTATCACCGTGACCGCAAAAGGCGGCAAGCACAGCGCCAGTGAAACCGTGCATCTGCCGGTGCGGGCGGCCAACCCGCCCACCACCCGTGACACCTTCAAGATGCTGGAAAAGGGGGAAACCTGGGCACTGGATTACCAGCCCCACGGTATGCTCGGCACCAACAGTGCCAGTCTGGCGGTGAGTGCTCTGCCGGCCATGGGGCTGGAGCGGCGTCTGAATTATCTGCTCCGTTATCCGCACGGCTGCATCGAGCAGACCACCTCATCGGTGCTGCCCCAACTTTACCTGAACCAGTTGCTGGACCTGGATGAAAGCCGCAAACAGGCAATCCAGAAGAACGTCACCGCCGGCATCGAGCGCCTCAAGCGCTTCCAGTTGGCCGGGGGCGGGTTCAGTTACTGGCCGGGCCTGGCGGAGGCCAACGACTGGGGCAGCACCTACGCCGGACACTTCCTGCTGGAAGCCCGCCGGCTGGGTTATGCCGTGCCGGCGGAGGTGATCGACAACTGGGTGAACTACCAGATCCGGCGCAGCCAGGCCTTGGGAGATCGCCCCTGGGAGTGGAGCGCCGAGGCCTATCGCCAGTACACCCTGGCGCTGGCGGGCAAGCCCCAGGTGGGCGCTATGAACCGACTGCGCGAACGCCTGCAGATGGCCGAGACGGATTACCGGCGCAGTGCCAGTTACCACAGCGGTCGCTGGTTGCTGGCGGCGGCCTACCAGCAGATGGGACTCACCGAAGTGGCTGCCGAGTTGACCACCCTGGCCACGGATGAACTGGACTACGACGGCGCCAGCTACACCTACGGCTCGGCCCTGCGTGACCAGGCCATCCGCCTGACCGTGGCCGAAGCCATGGGCAATGAACAGGAGGCCTGGCAACTGGCCAGCGAGATTGCCGACCGGTTGTCCGGGCAACGCTGGTACAGCACCCAGACCACCGCCTGGTCACTGATGGCCATGGCCCGCTATGCCGGCAGCCAGGATGGTGACCATGGCTACCGCTATGCATTCCGCGATGGCAAACAGGGCTGGCATGAAATCGCCGCCAGAGCGCCGGTCACCCGTCAGGAACTGGCCGTGGGCGGGCGCGCAGGTAATGACACCCAGTCGCTCAGCGTGCGCAATGACAGTGACCGCAAACTGTTCGTGACCCTCAGCCAGAGTGGCACGCCCCTGCCGGGTAACGAGCAGGCCGTCAGCGAAGGGCTGAATCTGGCGGTGCGGTTCCTGGCCGATGGCAAGCCCATCAACCCCGCCCACCTGGAACAGGGGCAGGACTTCACTGCCCAGGTCACGGTGACCAACACCGGGCAACAGACGCTGGAAGACGTGGCCCTGACCCAGATCCTGCCGTCCGGCTGGCAGATCACCAGCAGCCGTCTGGACGGCAGCGCGGAAAACCGCGAGCGGGTGACCTACCAGGACCTGCGCGATGACCGGGTCATGCATTACTTCGATCTGAAACCCGGCAGCAAAAATGCCCTGACCCTGACCGTGGAACTGAACGCTTCCTTCGCCGGCCGCTACTACCTGCCGGCCTGGACCGCCGAAGCCATGTACAACGGCCGCCGCCAGGCCCGCAGCCGGGGGCAATGGGTGGAGGTGAAACGGTAGACGCCACCGCTAGCTCCGTTGGAGCCTTGCTGGCAAGGCGAAGGGTTGAAACCTTCGCTTTGCGAGCAAAGCTCCAACGGCACCTTTATAAGTGGGTAGGGTGGATTAGGCCGCAGGCCGTAATCCACCTTTGCCGCTGAACGAAAAAGCCCCGGACAATACCGGGGCTTTTCATTGCAGCGTCGGTAGGGCTTTACGCCACCTTGTGCTTCTCGTACCCGTCCACGTCGCCGATCAGCTTGTCCATCTCGGCCAGGTACTCGCGGTTGTCGTGATCCCAGGGATGGAAACCCGGCTTGAACCAGTCCAGCCAGGGGATGATCACCCGGCGCAGGCCGCCCGGTTTCAGCCACTGGAACTTGAACGATTTCCACCAGCCTTTCAGGTCGAACAGATGGCCCACTTTCCAGGTATTGATCAGGTAGAACGGATAGAACAGCGCAAAGAAAGTGGTGGTGGCCAGCACCAGACCACTGCTGCGCAATAACCAGGCTTTCAGGCCGGTGCCAAACACGGTTTCGAATACGTCAAAGGCCACGGCCTTGTGTTCGGTCTCCTCCAGTGCATGCCAGTGCCAAAGTTGCTGGTAGGCCTCGTCGGAGCCTTCGATCAGGTCCGGCTCGCGCAGCAGGACATCGGCAAGGATGGCGGTGAGGTGTTCCAGCGCCACCGTGGCGGAAAGCTGCATGGCATTGGGCAGGTGCTTGCTGATGAAATCCAGCAGCCGGGAAACCAGGGCTTCCTGCTTGTCCACGGGCAGGCCGGCTTCCACCATCTTCTGGTTGTAGTCTTCGTGCTCGCGGCCGTGCATGGCTTCCTGGCCAATGAAGTTGCGCACCGCTTCCTGCAACTCCGGGTCTTCGATCTGGTCGCGGTATTTACGCACGCTGTTAATGAAAAAGCGCTCGCCTTCCGGGAAAAACAGCGACAGGGTATTGAAGAACTGGGTCACCGTGGGGCCCCAGCTATGCCACTTGAGGACATTGTCGTCCGGAACGTGGAATTTCAGGTTCCGGCGTGTGGGCATGATATGCATTTTCATTGTTATATCACCTTTGTCTCCGAGGTCCTGTCCCTCCACTAAACGCCTGTTGGCGAAAAAATACAATTCCACTGTGACAGTCAGATACGTAACGGTAACAATAGGCGGACCAAGCTCGGAGAGGGGGTAAGAATGCGGTGGAGTTGGCGGTTCTGGTTAAGCGCGGTGGTCTGTTCGGTGACCCTGGTCGCGGCCATCCACTTTCTGGTGTTGGATCGTCTGGGCGTTCCGGACAGCGGCATTCGGGTGCGCCAGGTCAGCGCCGATGAAAGCGGCAAGGACTGGGTGATCAGCCTGTATGAAGAGCAGGAACGTCGGCAGTGGCGGGCCAGCGGCGACGGCTACCGGGTACAGATCGAGCGACAGGGAGAGGACGTCTTCGTGCTGGACATCGCCTTGCCCCACGGCGCGGATGCCCAGCGCCACCGTATTCGTCAGCAGGTGCGCCTGGCCGAAGGCGCCACCCTGGTGGCGGCCTTCGGCGCAGACGGTGATGCGGCGGGGGATACCCGCGTCATTGTTGATCGGGTGAAATAGCCAGCGACGGGTCACCGGCCTCGCCGTCTTCTTCATCCCCTTCGTCATCGGGGCGGCTCAGCAGCAGGGCAACCAGCGCGGCCGTGACCGCCAGGATCAGCGCCCCGATAACGGCGTTGGTGTGTAGCGCCATGCTGAAGCCCTCCCGGGCGGCGACCATGACCTGTTCCCCGATTTCCGTCGGCAGTTGTGCAGCGGCCCCCTGGGCGCCCCCCAGGGTATCGCCAGCGGCCAGGGACAGGTCCGCCGGCAGGCCGTCTGGCATGGCAGACAACATGTGACGGCGGTAGACCGCCGCCCCGATACTGCCGATCACCGCAATACCCAGTGCCATGCCCAGCTCGGTGGCGGTTTCCGAGGTGGCCGACGCGGCGCCGGATTTCCGGGCCGGGGCGGCGCTGATCACCATGTCGGTGCCGAGAATCATCATCGGCATGACGCCAGCGCCCATCACCGTCATGCCGGCAATCAGCAGGGGGATCTGGTCGGTGCTGTCTACCGGCACCAGCATCAGCAGGCCGATCACGGCGAGCACCAGGCCCATGCTGACCAGCTTCCAGCGCGGCATCCAGCCGGTCAACCTGGGCACCAGCAGGGATGCCACGGTCTGGATGACCGCCGGTGGCAGCATGACCAGACCGGCTTCCAGAGGAGACAGCCCCAGCACGCCTTGCAGGTACTGGAACACCATTAGCCAGGCGCCGGACAGGGCCAGGACGGTCAGCATCATGGCACCCACGGAGGTGCTGAAGGTGCGGATGGCAAACAGCGACATGTCGAACATGGGCTCGTCCAGCCGGCGCTGGCGGCGCACAAAGAGCGCACCGATGGCCACCCCCAGCACAATCGACAGAATGGGCGCCAGTGCCACGCCGTTGCGGGCCATGTCCTTCAGCCCATAAATCACGGCAAGCACCATGGCCACGGAAAGCAGGGCGCTGGGCCAGTCCTGGCGACCGGCCTGATCGTCACGGAATTCCGGCAGCAGTAGCGGGCCGCACACCAGCAGCAACACCATCACCGGCACGCCCAGCAGGAACACCGACCCCCACCAGAAAAACTCCAGCAGGGCGCCGCCCACCAGCGGGCCGATGGCGCTGCCCACGATAAAGCCGGTCACCCAGACGGTGATGGCCAGGGTGCGTTCCTCTTCCACCTGGAACATGTTGCGCAGCAGCGACAGGGTAGAGGGCATCAGCGTGGCCCCGGCGATACCCAGCAGGGCGCGGCTGGCAATCAGCATTTCCGCACTGGTGGAAAAGGCCGCCAGGGCCGAGGCGGCGCCAAAGGCCGTGGCGCCGCCGAGCAGCAGCTTGCGGCGACCGATACGGTCACCCAGGGTGCCCATGGTTACCAGAAAACCGGCGATCATGAAGCCGTAAATATCCAGAATCCACAGCAGTTCGGCACTGGTGGGCTGCAGGTCCGCACTCAGATGCGGCGCCGCCAGGTGTAATACGGTCATGTCCAGTGCCAGCAGCACCGTTGGCAGCATCAATACAGCCAGGCCCAGCCACTCGCGACGGGTGGCCGGTTGGGGGGTGGGCATTGTCTCTTCCTCGCAAAAAGGGGGTGTGAGGTAGTCGTTCCCCGCAAGATGTTTTCGACACCCGGCCGGGAACCACGCCTCAAAGCTAGAGCCTCAACTTAACTTGAGGTCAAGCCGTCGGTGGAAAATAACGGGCAGCCGTCCAGTATCCGGTTTCAGACAGCAGGGAGCCAGTGATAGTTGCATGACAGGGGGAGGAGATATCGCGGTCGAACGACCGCTCCCTCAGAGGTTGGGGGCGACTTCAGGAATTGGGCTCGGCGCGGAGCAAAGAAAAGGGCGCCTTGCGGCGCCCGGGAGAGAACCATGATTTTGTCCTGGGATTACAGGCCCAGGTTTTTCAGGCGGTTTGCCTGGTTGCGATAGAGCGGGATCGGGTCATCGGAGCCGACCATGCCCATCAACTGGTTGATTTCGTCGAAGTGGGTCTGGTCATAGTCATCGCGAATTACCTTGCCCAGGTGACTGGAACAACTGGACACCAGACCATCGTTGGGCTCGTCGAAGGCCAGGCTGGTGGTGGCAGAGATGTAGTCGAGGATATCGAAGTAGCTGCCGGTAAAGCTGGAGGCACCGCTCCAGGAGTAGTAGCGCACTCCGTTGCTGCCGACCTCGTTGCCCTCACCACAATAGGTGCCCGGCATGCCTTCCGGGTACTGGGCGTTGAAGGCAACGGAACCTTCCGTGGTCAGTGAATCAATGCTGGCATCCAGATCCTGGGGCAGTCCATCTCCGCTGCTGGCCCAGGTGATCAAGTCACCAAACGCATTACCAATGGCGGCGACAGTGCCGCCAGCGGCGGAGCCTTCTTCCAGATACTGGCGGTACACATCCGCCACGGCACTGCCCCAGTTGACGCCGGCCACGCTGGATACGGAGGCCACGGTGTCAGGGTGCAGTGAGGCCACGTAACGGGCCGTCGGGCCGCCATGGCTGTGGCCGATAATGTTGACCTTGTCGGCACCGCTGGTGGCAATGATGTCCTGGATCTGCGCCCAGGCCTGCTCGCCGCGCACCTCGGTGCTGTTCAGTGCGGATACCTGGATGGTGTAGACCTCGGCACCGCTACGGGAGAGTTCATCCGCCACCTGGTAGAAGTAGTCCACGCCGACCACATCGTCGAAACCGAACATGCCATGAATCAGAACGATGGGGTGGCGGGTCTCGGTATAGGTGTCCTTGAATAACCAGTCCAGCCATCCCGCCTGTGCCGGCATGCTCAGCGTGGCAGCCAGACAGAGGGGAACAGCACTCTTGATCAGGGTTGAAGGTTTCATTTTGTTTTCCTCTACTCAGTCCAATTTTTTTTTGAAGTTGTTGGCAGACTGCTTGTGGTTGTTTTTCTTCTTGCCGACCGGGTGGGGTAATAACGTTCCCGGTGAGGAAATAGTGTGGGAAGTAGCGGGAGGGGATTGCATAAGAAGTAAGTATGAAGCGACGGTTTTATCCGGCCAATGTGCGGTTCTGTACGGCCAAGACGCGTGAGGGTGTTTTCCTGGCCGTAACCGCCGGTAACAATCGGCCTGTAGCCACGGCTCCAGCCCCGTCATATCGCAATCTGAAAAGGGCTGCGAGCCCCGGACTTTGCTTTCGTTTTGCCATTGATAATAAAAAGAGAAAGGAAACCGCTATGCGCATGTCACTTCGTTCATTGCTGGTCTGTGGTGGGCTTGCCCTGGTTGTGGCCGGGCTGTTCTGGATGGTGTCACCGACCGCTTCACAGGAGGAAAAGGAAGGGCGGACCAGTCTGACAATGGAAGGCAATGGCATCGCTCCGGCCATGCCCAAAACGGATAGCGATGCAGCGAGTTTTTCAGCCTATGAAGAGCGTGGCCGCCGCCTGGAGACGCTGCCGGCTTCACTGGAGGGCACGCAAGTGGATGGACGTTTGCAGGTGGATGCCGACGGTAACCTGATCGTCAGTATCGGTGTGCGACGCGTGTTCGATTATTTCCTTTCCGCCCTGGGCGAAGAGGACCTGGATACCATCAAGGCCCGTATTGCAGCACACCTGGCGGGAAATCTGCCCGACGGCAAAGCCGTCCAGCAGGCATGGGCATTGCTGGATCGCTATCTGAACTATCAGGACGCGCTGTCGCAACAGCCAAAACCGGAACGCACCGCCGCCGGTGCCCGCGACGCGGTCAAGGCCCGTCAGCAGTTGCGCCATGCCTGGCTGGGCCAGCAAGTCGCGGAGGTCTTCTTCGGCTTCGAAGACCAACTGGACAGCTACACAATCCGTCGCCTGGAAATCCTGGAAAATGATCAATTGAGCGACGCGCAGAAACGGCGGCATATCGCCATGCTGCAGCAGGAACTGCCGGCACCGATACGGGAGGCCAGGGAAAGGGCCACGGCCCCCACGCGGGTGGCCGGGCAAGTGGAAACCCTGCGCGAAGCGGGTGCCAGCGCTGCGGAAATCCGGGCGCTGCGCGAACAGCAGTTTGGTGTTGAAGCGGCGCAACGGCTGGAACAACTGGACCGGCAACGGCAGCAGTGGGATGCCCGTTATCAGGATTATGCGAGCCAGCGCCAGCAGATACTGGAAAGCGGGTTGGCCAGCACGGATCAGCAGGCGGCCATCGAGCGGCTTCAGGAAGACCTGTTCAGTGAACAGGAACAGCGCCGGGTACAGGCGCTGGATCGCATCGCTGCGCAACAGGCCGAGGCGCAGGAAAAAGAATAGAGAAGGGCGTTGGTTCGGCAGGCTGAAAAAAGATTCATCGCGGATTTGAGGGAAAGTTAAGCGGCTTGGTCGAAGGCCGGACGCCAGGCGTCCGACGTCTGACCCATCTGCTTTCCCGCTAATCTGCGATGAATCTAAAAAAGGGCGCCATGTGGCGCCCTGTGAATCGCTCTCCCTTAATGGATATGGCCAGTTACAGGCCGCGGTTTTTCAATCGGTTGGCGTGCTGGCGGAATACGGCGGTGGGGTTGGTTTCGAAGGGGCTGACCAGACCGGCAATCTGGTTTACCTCATCCAGGTGGTTCATGCGGTAGTCATCACGGATCACCAGCCCCAGATGGCTGGAGCAACTGGACACCAGGCCGTCGTTCTTCTCACCCAGGTAGAGGGCGGAAAGCAGGGCCATACCCACGTCGCTGATATCCAGCACATTGGTTAACGGTTTGGCGCCGGACCAGGAGTAGTAGCGTACGCCGTTATCCGCCATTTCCGGGGCGTGGCCACAGGCGTCTTCCGGGAGGCCTTCCGGATGGTGGTTGTTGAATTCCGTACTGCCCGGGGTGGACAGGGAATAGAGGGCGGCCAGTGAATCCTGCTCGTAGCCGCCACCGGAAATCAGATCGAGAAATCCGGTTGCCGCGTTGACGATATTGCCGAGCACTTGTGCAGTCAGTGGCAAGGCTTCCTGTACACCCAAAAGCACATCCGCCATGCGGGCACCGGTATGGGGGCCGGCAACGGAGGTGGCAGAGGCCACATAATCCGGGTAAACCGAAGCGACATAGCGAACGGTGGGGCCGCCATGGCTGTGGCCGATCAGATTCACCTTTTCTGCCCCTGTGGCAGCAAGGATCGCTTCCACCTGGCGGGCCAGCTGCTCGCCGCGGACTTCGGTGCTGTTGGCTGCTGCGACCTGGGTCACATACACCTCGGCACCGCTGCGCCGCAGCTCCTCGGGAATGCGGTACCAGTAGTTGTAACCGGCAATATCATCAAAGCCGAAGAGGCCGTGACTGAGTACGATGGGGTAACGGGTTTCGGTATAGGTATCCTTGAACAGCCAGTCAAACCAGCCGGCATGGGCTGGCAGGCTGATGGCTGACAGTAACAGACAAAGCGTTAGACTGAGCGCGCGAACCGCTCGGTGAGATGAAATCATTGGCGTCACCTTGTTGTTAGTTGTTATCGGCGCTACTGCCGGGACGTCGCCGAGCTCACCCTGATCAGAAGGGTGAAACCACCTTACGGGATCTGGTTTATTTAATTAACACTGGTGTTAATCTTCTTTTTCATAAGAAGGCTGCGATGATCTTGAAATTGGGAATAAGGCTAATGATAAAGTATTATATTTGAGGTTTTTACGGATTCCTGCTGCCTGCTCTTTTCAGGAAAACAGAATCCGTTAAAGTAACATTGCTGTTAATGGTGAAGTATATGAAGCCTGAGTCAGGGCAGAAAAGACGACGTGGCAGGCCCGCCGGGTCGGCCGGGGATACTCGGGAACGCATCATCGCTGCGACACGGCAGGTGTATGGAGAGCATGGAACCTATGGCACCACCGTAGCGTTGATTCTGAAGCAGGCAGACGTATCACGGCCCACTTTCTACAAATACTTTGCCTCGGCAGTGGATGTCATTGATCTGATTGTCCGCAACTGCAATGAGGAAGTGGAAAGGCTGTTTGCCAAAGTCTTCGAGCAGCCACAAAAAGAATTTTACGACTATCTGCCTGTCGCCCTGAGTGGTTATCTGAATTGGGGACGCTCGCTGGGCGCCTTGATGGAGGCTCGCTTTCGTGAGTTGCACGATCTGTCGTCTCCGGTATCCCGTTACCGGGATGAGCATAATCGGCGCATTGCGGACATCGTGCATGACAGCATGATCAAGCATGGCCGGACCCCGCCGGATGATTTGGCATTAACCACTCTGGTGCAGGGTATAGAGCATCTCGGTTACCAGTTCTGCATGCAGGCCGAGCATACCGAGATGCCGCGATACATCCAGGTTATGGGGCGCCTGTGCATCGCCATGCTGGGTAACCGGCATGACTGGCAGGAAATGATGGCGTCACCCTTCTTCAGCCGGCTACTGGGCCTGGAGGAGGATGACGGCGACTGAAACAAGAATAAAAACAGAGGGCTCGTGATGGGAAAACGCAACATTCTTGCGATGCTGGTGCTGCTGCCATTGGTTGCCACATTCATCCTGGTTTTCAGGGCTGCCTCCGGTCCGGGGCCCCACACGGATCCCCCCATCAGTGAAGTCCGTTCTGGTGAGACGCGCTCCGTGGCTACAGGGGCAGGGGCCAGCGACGACTACAATAAATATCGCCAGAGAGCGAAAACGCTGGGCCCCCTTCCTGCCTCGCTGAGTGGAACCCGGGTGGACGGACGCTTGCAGGTGACGGCCAGTGGGGATCTGCTGATTAATCCCGCTGTGCGTCAGGTATTCGACTATTTCCTGTCCGCTTTGGGAGAAGAATCCCTGGAGGACATTCAGGCCCGTCTGGCCGGTCATTTGGGAGAGCAACTGCCACCGACAGCCGCCAGGCAGGCATGGGCGCTCTACAAGCAGTATATGACCCTGCGCGAAGCCATGGAGCAACTTCCGGAACATGATGGCAGCGTTGAAGCCATGCGTGCCGCTGTCGTCCAGCGCCATGACATGCAGCGGGCCTATCTGGGGCAAGAAGCGGCGGATGCGTTCTATGGACTGGATATGGCTTACGACCGCTACATGATCGAGCGGCAGGCGCTGCAGGAAAATGACACCCTGACAGCCACACAGCGGGAGCAGCAACTTGCCGCGCTGGAACAGAATCTGCCTGCCGGGATGAGGCGGATGCTGGAGGAAACTCGCGCGCCCCTGATCTTGCAGCAGCAGACCCAAGCCCTGCGTGAAGCGGGTGCCAGCGCTGCGGAAATCCGGGCGCTGCGCGAACAGCAGTTTGGTGTTGAAGCGGCGCAACGGCTGGAACAACTGGACCGGCAACGGCAGCAGTGGGATGCCCGTT
>JAKSCQ010000246.1 GCA_022360555.1 Pseudomonadales bacterium | reverse complement strand
GGCACGGATAATGGACAGCAAGGTGGTACCCACATCGAGGATATCATCCACGATCAGTACATGACGGCCTGCCAGGCTGGCGTTGGGGGTTACCACCCATTCCACCTCGCCGCCGGTGGTATCACCGAGATAACGGCTGGCGTGCAAGTAATCCATCTCCAGCGGGAAATCCAGGCGTTTGACCAGTTCAGCGGCGAAGATCATGCCGCCGTTCATGATGGTCACGAAAATCGGCACCTTGCCGGCATAGGCCTCGGTCACTTCGAAGGCCAGCTTGGCGATGGCTTCCTGCACCTGGTCCGACGAGTGCAATTCGACGGCCTCGCGGCGCACCCGCATCAGCTCCTGTTGCAGTTCATCAGCGATGGACATGCTGTACTTCCTCGGCGTTGTCGTCTTCCAGGCCCGTGGCGGGATGATCGTCGTTGTTGTTGACCAAATGCAGGGTGCGAGTGGGGAACGCAAACTCGGCACCATGCTCATGGACGATGTTCATGATCTTCATGAGCACGTCTTGCTTGATTTCATGGTAATGCACCCACTGCGTGGTCTTGGTGAAAGTATAGATAAAGAATTCCAGGTGCGATGCCCCGTAGCTGTCGAAATTGACGATCAGGGTACGGTTCTCGGTTTCCAGGTCCTCATGCTCGATCAGCATCTGCCTCACCGCCTCCACGATGCCGGGCATCTTTTGCCAGTCATCGTAGCGGATACCGATTTTTTCGTTGATACGGCGGTTGAACATGCGCGACGGGTTTTCCAGCACGATGGAGGTGAACATGGCATTGGGGATATACAGTGGCCGCTGGTCGAAGGTACGGATGCGGGTCAGCCGCCAGCCGATGTGCTCCACCGTGCCTTCAATGGAGCGGTCTGGAGAGCGCACCCAGTCCCCCACCCGGAACGGCTTGTCCAAGTAGATCATCATGCCACCGAAGAAGTTGGCCAGCAGATCCTTGGCGGCAAAGGCCACCGCCATGCCGCCGATACCACCGAATGCCAGCACCCCGGAGATACTGTAGCCCAGAGTCTGCAGGATAATCAGGAACGCCGTGATGATCACCGACACCCGCAACAGCTTGGCGATGGCCGCTGCCGTGGACTGATCCATGGGCTTGCGCATGCGCGCCGGGTCGATCAGGTTTTTTTCGGTGTAGGAAATAAACCGGTTGAGGAACATGGCGATGATGAGGATGAAGGCAATACGCCGGACTGCCGGCACCATGCCAAACAGCTCGTTGTATTCCTCGGACACGCTTTGCAGCAGTTCCGCGGCAATCGACAGGCCAACCACCCAGAAGATCAGCCGCAAGGGAATACGCGCCGCTTCCAGCAGGGCATCATCCCAGAGGGTTTCGGTCTTGTTGATCAGGCGATCGAGCACATCGATCACCCGCATCATGATGAAGTTCACCGACACGGTGCCCAGCACGATAATGAAAAGCTGCGTAAGCCAGATATCCGACGGGGTCTCCACGGTTGGCCACTGCAGAAGTTGAGTCCAGTCCCAGTTCATGATTGCGGTTTATCCTTTGTCAGTCAGTCGTGCTGCCAGCGCCAAAGCAGCGTCTCGTCGGGAAGTTTCCATGGGCCGGCGCGGCCGGGCACGCAGCCCCATGGCCGGCACCTGCCCGTGGAAGGCATGGCTGCCAAGAAAGTCCAGCACCTGCTCCGCCCCGCTGCGATTGTTGCAGGCCAGCACCATGTCGCAGCCGGCCTGCAACGCCGCCTCGGCGCGCTCCGGGTAACCACCGACACCGTGGGCACCGGCCATGGACAGGTCATCGGAAAAGATCACCCCCCGGAACCCCAGCCGCTGACGCAACTGCGTTTGCAGCCAGTAGCGGGAAAAACCGGCGGTCTGGTCCTCCACGGCGCTGTAAACCACATGGGCCGGCATGATGCCATCCAGCTTCGGCGCCAGAGCCACGAAAGGGCGCAAATCGGCGGCTTCGATGTCGGCCAGCGGGCGCGGGTCCACCGGCAGCTCCAGGTGGGAATCGGCCACCACATGACCGTGGCCGGGAAAGTGCTTGCCGGTGGCGGCCATACCGGCGGCGGTCATGCCGTCGATAAAGGCACCGGCCAGGGCGATCATGGCATCGGCATCCCCATGAAAGCTGCGATCACCGATCACAGTGCTGGTGCCATAGTCCAGATCCAGTACCGGGGCAAAACTGAGGTCGATATCCAGCTCGGTGAGTTCGGAGGCCATCAGCTCGCCCAGCAAGGCCGCGTCCCGGACCGCCTGCTGCGGAGTGTCATCATAACAACGCCCCAGGGCCGCCATGGGAGGCAGGCGCACGAAACCGTCGCGGAAACGCTGTACCCGCCCTCCTTCCTGGTCCACGGCAATCAGGATATCCGGCCGGGCGGCGCGAATCTGGCGGACCAGTTCGGCCAGTTGCGCCCGGTCGCGGTAATTGCGGGCAAAGAGAATCAGCCCCCCGGTACCCGGGTGAGCCAGCAGGTCTTTTTCGACATCGGTGACCTCGAGCCCTTCCAGGTCGAGCATCAGCAGCGGGGAAACGGATGGCATGGCAATCCTGACGGTCGTTATTCCGTAATGGTGACAGAGGTGCCCACCGGCACCTGATCGAACACACGAATCACATCCGCATTGCGCATACGTATGCAGCCATGGGACGCGGGGGAACCCATGGGCTCCGTATCCGGTGTGCCGTGAATATAAATAAAGCGCCGGAAACTATCCACGTCACCACCCTGGTTTCTGCCCGGTTCCAGGCCGCCCAGCCAGAGAATGCGGGTCAGTACCCAATCCCGGTCCGGGTGCTGGCCGGCAAGCGCCGCGCTGTAGGTTTCCCCCGTGGGTTTGCGTCCCACCAGCACCGCCCCTTCCGGCAAGCCAGCCCCGAAACGGGCCCGGACCACATGCTGTCCCAGTGGCGTGGCCTCGCTGCCACTGGCTGAGCCGGCACCGTTGCGGGCGCTGGAGATGGGGAAACGCTCAGTGCGCTCGCCGCGAAGTTCCAGCCATTGTTCGGACAGGTTGATGATGATTTCCATGGCATCCTTTTCCAGGCAATGAACCTGCATATTGAACCACCCCGCGAAGCAGCTTGCAGCCGATCCGGACTGACCGGCTATTGCAAAAGCGCCCACAGCCACAGAACCGTCCGCTGGAGCAACGCGGGCGGCGTGATAAACCAGTTTCGAGTCGCGAAAACCTGAAACTTCCGGCTCTTTGCGGTTTTGCCTTTCGAAACTCGCTTCTCGCAACTCGCAACGGCTGTTAACCACGCCGTCAGCGACGCGCCTGCGGAACTGCGGGTCAGTCCGGCACGTCAGCCTGAATGCCGCCAACCAGAAACGGCAGTAACCGCCGGGTGATGTCTGCGGCGCTCACGTCCAGATTGAAGTCGGCCTTGCTGATAGCCTGCAGAGACTGCATGCCCGACAGGGTGAAGATGACGGCGCCAAGGCTGAACTGCACCCGCCAGAATAGCTCCATGGGGGGCACATCCGGCACCGCCCGTTGCAGGTGCTCCTGCAAGCGCTTGAACACGGCCGCATAGTGTGTGTGTAGATAATCGCGCAAATGCCCCTGGGGCTGGCTGTAGGCCTGCCCGGACAGGCGGAAGAAGATGGCCGCGCGCTGGGGGTCTTGCGGGTGGGTGCCCAGGGCCAGCCGCGAGACGATGCCGAGCACGTTTTCCGGGGTATCCGGCGTACCGGCGGCTTCCATTTCGTCCAGCTTGGCACTCAGGGCGGCGCTGAAAGGGGTCAGAAACCGTTCGAACACCGCCTGGATCAGGGCTTCCTTGGAACCAAAGTGGTAGTTCACCGCCGCCAGATTCACCCCGGCCTTGCTGGTGATCGCCCGCAGGCTGGTCTCCGCGAAGCCTTTCTGGGCAAACAATACCTCTGCGGTATCCAGAATCCGGTCAACCGTCCCCGCCTGTGCCATGCGCCCTGCCCTGTGTTCAAAACATACGTTTCAAACATACGTTTGGCGGTAAAGGCGGTCAAGGCTCCATATGGGTCGCGACGGCCTTTCGCGCTGCGAGCGAAGCACCAACGGTGGGGCTGGTGAGGCAGGGGCTGACTGTTCCTCTACTGCCCAAAACCCGTTGGCGCCTCGTTGACAAGGCAAACCCGATCACCAAACAGGCTCAGAAATAGTAAACCAGTTCGGCCTGAATAAAGTCCGAACGGCTGATCGGCCCCAGCCCCGGGTTGGGATTCACATTCCTCAGGACATCGCGATACAGCGCTGAAGGACTCCTGGGGTCCGCCGCATCCGTATAGAAACGGGCTTCCAGTGTGGCCTTGAGGCTATTGCCAAAGCGACGGCTGGATTCCAGGCTCAGAGCCTTTTCCTCGTTCTCGGTGTCGTAGATAACGCCGGCCAGGATTTCCGTGGAGGCGATGTCATTGAAGGTAAAGCGCGTTCCCAGCAGCACATCGCTGGCCATGGGTGATGCCAGGCTGTCGTCCCGGTCTTCCCAGATGTATTCCACGATCCAGCCCAGGTCCACGGCCGTATCAAGCAGCCCCACCTGGGTGTATTCGAAACCGCCATCCACGGCATTGAAACGCTCGCCCTGCCCCGAACGGCTGATGGCTTCCAGTTTCCATAACCAGCCGTTTTTCAGGTACTGCAACTCCAGGCCTGTCTGATCGATGACGTTATAAAGTGGCGTGAATTCCGGGTCGCTACCTGCTGGCAACTGCCCTGTAGCGATCAGCGTCTGCAGCTCAGCCATCGTCAGGGAGTCTGGGATCAGCAACGGGTCCCGGCTGGTGCCGGAGAAATGCGACAGAGCCAGTTCGATGCCATTATCGAAGTACTGCTGGTAGCGAATGGCGACATCCACCCGGCTGTCTTCTTTCGATGATTCATAGACCGCATGGTCGGATACTGGCAGCGGAGTGCGCGGTCGTCCCTCCTCGCCGGCGTAGTTACGCTCACGGAAACCGGGCAGCACAAAAAGATCAACAATGCCCCAGTTGCGCACCAGCGACAGGTTGACCATGGGCTGGCCAAGTTTTTCCTCGCCATCCACCTGATCCACCTGGTCGGTCTGGTTGATGATATCCACCAGGTGCCGGCCTTCGGTCACGCCCCAGAATACCTTGCGGATCCCAATGCGCGATTCCCAGCCATTGCCCACATGAATCCAGGACAGTTCGCGGATATCCCAGTGGGTGCGTTCGCTGTCATGTTCGTCGACGCGAGCATAGGGAATAAAGGTAAAGAGGTCATCGTGGTTATTCCACTCATGGAAAAGCTCCGGCTTGATATAGGCCGAGGCGTTGGTGGAATAATCCGCTTCCGGGTGGGGCGACTGCTGAGTGAAATAGCGCCCTTCCAGCGCCACTTCACCCCGGAATTCCCAGGCATCACAAACCAGTGGCGCCACCAGCAGCGACGCCAGAAGAACCGGTTTTTTCATGGATCAACGGGCCCGCTTGAGACTGTTTTTACTGAAATCCGCCTCGGTGAGGCCGGTGTCATAGCGGTAGTTGCTCCAGAACAGGTCGGTGGCCTTGCCGGTCTGGTGGTTGACCATGGACATCTTGCCGGGCTGCCAGAACTTGTCCTTGTACTGTTTGAAATCACTCATCGTGAGCGTCTTGAGCAGGGATTTCTTGCGGTCGTAGTAGTCCACTTTCCAGGTGCGGTATTCCTGCTGATCAATCCAGACCACCTGGCGGATGTAGCCGGAATCCTCATCGGTGGGATAACGCTCCATCACAAAGCAGGTGAGTTCACCACAGGGCTCATCGCGAAGGTACTTGTAGGTGTACTTTTCCACTTCCTGGCCACGCATGTCCTCGAAGCTGAATTCACTGCCCATGAAGGGGCCGGACTTGTTGCGCGAGGCAATGGTCTTGACCCGGCGCAGGGCCGGCAGGTACAGCCATTGGTCGTCATCACGGGTCTTGTAGCTGTAGGTCAGCAGCGCGGTGCCGCGCACATCCCGGGGCGTGTCGAAAATGGTCAGGCTCTTGTCCCCTTCCTCCCCGGTGCCCTCCAGGGTCTTCACCCGCAGCTCCCGCTCGGCGGTATCGCCCCGACTGGTGATCAGCACCATCCTCATATCCGCCTGGAAGTCACCAAACCCTTCCCCACGGCGATCCGCTTCCCGGGCAATTTCCAGCCCCTTCTCCTGCGGTGTTTGGGCGTGCACAAGGGGGGCAGCAATCGCCAGGACCAACCCGGCGAACAACAGGCGTACTTTCATGATCATCCTCGAAGTCTTGTTGTCTGGATCACACCGACCACACGAGTAACAGCGTGTTTACCATGATAACGAAGATAATGGAAAGCGCGATGCCGAAGAGGACAAAAAGGCAATTAATAGTTAATAATGAATAATTAATAGCTGGCGCGAGC
>JAKSCQ010000244.1 GCA_022360555.1 Pseudomonadales bacterium | reverse complement strand
AACTCAGCATTAGACATCACTCCGGTTTTTAGCGTGGTGCGTGTCGCGTGGTGCGTGCTGCGTTCCCTCAATAAACATCGCATCGCCGTAACTGAAGAACCGGTACCCAGCCTCAATGGCCGCCTGATAAGCCGCCATCACCCGTTCGCGACCGGCGAAGGCACTGATCAACATCAACAGCGTGGACTTGGGCAGGTGGAAGTTGGTCACCAGACAATCCACCAGCCGGAACCGGTAACCCGGGTAGATAAAGATGTCGGTTTCCCCCTGCCCCGACTGCAGGCTTCCAGACTGGCTGGCCGCTTCCAGCGCCCGCAGTGCCGTGGTCCCCACGGCGATGACCCGCCCGCCCCGGGCATGGGCCTGGGCCACCTGCTCGGCGAGAGCGTCGGGAATCTGGTAACGCTCGCTGTGCATGTGGTGGTCTTCCACCTTGTCCACGCGCACCGGCTGGAAGGTCCCAGCTCCTACATGGAGGGTCACATACCCGATATCAACCCCTTGCTGCTCCAGGGCCGCGAGCATGGCCTCGTCAAAGTGCAGGCCTGCGGTGGGGGCCGCCACGGCACCGGGCTCGCGGGCGTAGACGGTCTGGTAACGCTCCATGTCGCCGGCGTCATCCGGGCGATCGATATAGGGGGGCAGCGGCACATGGCCGATTCGCTCCAGCGCCCCCAGCAGGGTCTCGCAGCCCTGGAAATGCAGGATGAACAGGGCATCGCGCCGCCCGGTGACCTGGGCACGCACGCCATCGTCAAACAGCAGCCAGGTCCCCGGTTTCGGTGACTTGGAGGCCCGCACATGGGCCAGCGCCTCCAGATCATCCACCACCCGCTCGATCAGCACTTCCACCTTGCCGCCACTTTCCTTCTGCCCGAACAGGCGAGCGGGAATCACGCGGGTGTCGTTGAAGACCAGCAGATCGCCGGGGTTCACATGGGCCAGCAGGTCAGGAAACTGCTGGTGTTGCAGGGCATCGCGGGTCAGGGCCAGCAGACGGGCATCCCGGCGCTGGGCAGGCGGATGACGGGCGATCAGGCTGTCGGGCAGGTCAAAATCAAAATCGTCGACGTTCACGTACTGTACCGGCACGGAAGTTCAAGGGAGGGCAAGGATACCCGCTTTGCAGAAAAGGAAAAACCGTCAGACGTCGGACGTGGACGTGGACGTGGACGTGGACGTCGGACACGATGCGGCGTATTGACTGTCTGGCGTCAAGCCACGGCGTCAAACCTTGGCTTTTTTCGCCAACTGCACCGTGGCGGTGGCCGACAGGCGGTCATGCAGAGTCTGGTGCGGAGCGATCAGCACCACCAGATAGCCGGCCCCGAACAGCCCCCAGGACAGGATAGCACCCAGAAAACGTACCCCCGTCTGCCACAGCTTCACCGGTCCGCCCCGGTAGTCCCGCACCTGCAACCGCCAGGCACGCATGCCCAGAGTCTGCCCGCCACGCATCCAGAACCAGGCATAAAAGGCCCAGGTTTCCACCAGCAACAGCGGCAACAGAATGCCTTGCAGGTAGCCCGGCGCCGCGCGGGTCACTCCGTTGATGGATTCCGTCGGCAGCCCCGTATGGGGGTACACCAGCACGAAAATGCCGGTGGTCACGAACCATAACGCCAGCACCAGAAAACCATCGTAGACCAGCGCCATAAGACGCTTGAGCAAGCCGGCCGGCGGGGCGTATTCCGTCATGACATCTCCGAAGAAAGCACAGTCTGTGTCAGACAAGCGTCTGACATAAAAAAGCCCGCTCTGGGCGGGCTTTTTTATTCGTTTGGTACCAGAGGCCGGACTTGAACCGGCACGCCCGCAAAGGCAACGGATTTTGAATCCGTCGTGTCTACCAATTCCACCACTCTGGCAGTGGGGCGCGAGTATACCAGCAGAACGACACTTTGCCAGCCTAACGCGCAACTTTGATGGCAGTGACATTATCCCGACTGCCGGCATTGAGGGCGGCCTTGAGGATACCGGATTCGCTGGCACCATCGCGCATCAACTGCCCCAGCGCCTGTATCGTCAGCACCGAATGCACCCCGTCAGTGGTCAGCAGGAATTGCTGCCAATGGGTCACCGGGAAGCGGGCCTGCTCCAGATTCAGGTTTTCGCCATTACCCACGGCCTGGTAGATCACATGGGCGCGGGGATGGGTCATGGCCTGCTCTTCGGTGAGCTCGCCGGCATCCACCAGCGCCTGCACTGGGGTATGATCGCGGGTCAGCGGGGCCAGGGCGCTACCATCAAAACCGTACAGCCGCGCATCACCCGCCCACAGCACCGCGGCCTCCTCCCCGTGAATCAGCAATACCACCACGGTGGCGCCCATGGGCTTGCTGCGCAGGTGCATGGCGGCGTGGTGGCGGATGGCATGGTTGGCATTCTGCAGGGCGGCGTCCACCGCCCGCAGCCGGTGGGCCATGGTGCCCCCCAGCGGCAGCGAGCCAAGCGACTCGCGGACCATGGTGGCAGCCAGGTCCCCGGCGTCGTGACCGCCCATGCCATCAATAACGGCCCACAGGCCGTCACCGTCACGGCATAGCAGGGTGTCTTCGTTGGCAGGACGCCGGCCGGTATGGGTGCGTCCCTGCCCCCTCCATATTGTCATTATTATCGTACCCGTTGCAGTAACCAGATCCCGAGAATCAGGCAGATGACCGGCGGCACCGCCGCTGCCGCCAACGGCTCGGTATGAAATACCAATGAAAGCTGGCCAAAGAATTGCTGGCCATAATGAAAGATCAGGCCGGCCACGATGCCCGCCGTCAGACGCAGCCCCATGGTGACTTCACGCAGGGGGCCGAACACAAAGGAAATCGCAATCAGGACCATGCCCACGGTGGCCACCGGCATGAACAGCTTCTGCCAGAAGCTGAGCATGTAATCCGCCGTCTCCAGCCCCTGACGCTTCAGGTAGCGGGTGTATTCCAGCAGCTTGGCCATGGCCAGATGGTCGGGTTTGAGGACCACGATACTCAGCAACTGGGGAGTCAGCCGGGTCTGCCAGTTGGCGTTGTCCTTGCTGTAGGTTTCCGTGCGCTGCTCGGACAGGCGGGTGCCATGGATACCTTCCAGCGACCAGTAGTCCCCCTGATAGATAGCCCGCTCCACGAACTGGGTTTCCGCCAGCTTGTGGTTGTCATCAAAACGATAGCGGGTCAGCCCGTGCAGCACACCGTTGGGCTGGACCGCATTGATATGGATAAATTCCGCCCCTTCCCGGTGCCAGTAACCGTACTTGGAGCGCAGCGCCTCGCCACCGCCTTCGGCCATGGAACGGTTACTCTGGGCCACCTGCTCGGTGTAGGGAGTCAGGTATTCCCCCAGCGGAATGGACAGGGCGATCAGCAGAAACACCGGCCGCAATACCATCCAGCTAACCCGCAGCGTGGACACTCCGGCCGCCCGGATCACCGACAGCTCGCCGCTGTTGGCCAGCAGCCCCAAGCCGATCAGGGTACCAAGCAGGATGGCCATGGGCAGATACTCATGAATCCGCCTGGGAGTGGTAGTCAGGATGAACTGCAACGCCTGCATCACCTGGTAGTCGCCACGCAGGAATTCCAGCTCGTAAATGAAGCCGAACAGACAGTCGAGCCCGACGATAATGGCCAGAATCGCCAGGGTGGGGATCAACACCGCGCGCCAGAAGTAGCGTTTGAGCAGTCTCATGCGCGCGCCCTCCGGCGGAAGATCCGCCCGCCGAAATAGAGCAGGAACACCACTACCGCCACCACCAGATGAATCCAGACCATATCCAGGTACCAGGGCAGGACGCCCTTGTGATCTTCAATGGCGCTGCGACACACCAACAGCATGCCCACATAAAGCATGTACCCCAGCACCGCCGGGATCAGCCGGTAAAAACGCCCCTGCCGGGGGTTAACACGGGCCAGGGGAATGGCGGCCAGCGCCATGAGTGGCACGGTCAGCACCAGCGACAGCCGCCATTGCAGTTCGGCCAGGGCTTCCTTGTTGGTATCGCGCTGACTGATCAGCTCCCGGGTTGACAGACCGCGGACCTTGGGCGGCCGACTGTCAGACTTTTCCCCGCCAATGCGCACCCGCGCTTCCTTGAAACCGATTTCCTTGTAGTCCAGCCGGCCCGGCTTGCCCTGATACTGGAAGCCGTCGGTCAGCAACAGGTAGCTGATGCCGTCTTCACGCACCAGCTTGCCGCTCTTCGCCCAGACGGTCAGCAGCCGGTCGGCCTCTCCCCCGGCCTGGAAGCGCGCATCGGCCACAAAGACATTTTCCAGCACCCCCTTTTCCCGGTTCAGGTGCTCGGCATAGGTGGCGCGCTGGGTATTGCTGGAGCCCTTGACGTGAAAACGGCCCGGCGTCAGCAGCTCCAGCACCGACCGGTCCTTCTGTTCTTCAAAGATGCGGTTCACCTCCGCATCCCCGCGTGGCGTCACATAGACGGCGAACAGCCCCACCACGGTAGTGGCGATCAGCACGGGGATGGTCAGCGAGCGCACCAGCCGGCCATGTCCCTGCCCGCCGGCCTGCAGCACAACCATTTCGTTGTCCATATGCATGCGCCCCAGCACCAGCAGCAGGGCGATATACAGGCTGAGAGGCAGGATCATCTGCAGGAATTCCGGCATCCGGAACGCCATCACCAGAAACAGGGCATCGGCGGCGATTTCACCGGCCGCCGCCTCCGCCAGATATTTGATGAATCGGCCGCTGACCAGCACCATCACCAGAATGAAGGTGACCATGACGGTGGTCATGAAAACTTGCCGATTAATATAGCGATGAAGAATCAAGGGCTGGCCCACTTGTCCCTGTCTGCAAAGAAAGCACCGGCCCCCGGAAAAAAGGAGGAAAGCGACAGGACACCCACCTGCGGCCCGATGCGCTGGCGGGGTCAATCTCCCCCGTCAGCAAAGAATGGGCCCTAGTGTAACTGAGTGGCCGGCAAAGGTGATAATGCGGAAAGCGGACAGATTGCGTTTGCCAGCCGAAGAGCCCACTATTTTAGGGTTTTTCTGGCGGCCCTTTCTCACCCGCCCCACCCTGATTGATTGGAGATAGCATGGACTTCGCAGTAAGCAACAGGCCCCTGGACAAACTCAACGCCGATGCACTGATTGTGCTGCTGAGCAAGAAAGGCGATCTCCCGGAAACCCTTCCGGAAAGTACCCGCGAGCAGATTGGCCAATTCATCAAGGCCGGCGACTTCAGTGGCAGCAAGAACCAGATGTCCTGGCTGCACCAGCCCGACGGCGTGGCAGCCAGCCGGCTGTTGCTGGTCGGCGTGGGCGACAGAGAACCCGGCCGCCAGCAATGGCAGGAACTGGTCCGCAAGGTCATCAAGACAGTCAGCCAGGCGCCGGTGAAACAGGCCATCTGGGCGGTGAACGGGGTTTTCTCGGCTCCTCTGGAATGGCAGATCCGCGAAGGCGCCCGCCTGGCCGTGGAAAGCCTGTACCGGTTCGATCAGTATCGCAGCCAGTCCGGCCCGGCCAGCAAGCTCAAGAAACTCACCTTCTGGCACCCGGAAAAGGACAACAGCCTGGCGCGAGCCCACAAGGTGGGCAAGGCCGTGGGCACCGGCGTCAACCTGGCGCGAGACCTGGGCAACCTGCCCCCCAACGACTGCTACCCGGAATATCTCAGCGGCGTGGCCCGGGACCTGGGCAAGCAATACGAGAAACTCTCCGTCAAGGTAATCAGCCAGGCCCAGGCCGAAAAAATGGGCATGGGCGCCTTCTGCGCCGTGGCCAAGGGCTCCGAGCGCCAGGGCCAGATCATCGTCATGGAATACAAGGGTGCCAAGCCCAGCAAACAGGGCCCGGTGGCGCTGGTCGGCAAGGGCATTACCTTTGATACCGGCGGCATCTCGCTCAAGCCCGGCGCCAGCATGGACGAGATGAAATACGACATGGGCGGCGCCGCCAGCGTGTTTGGCAGCGTAAAAACCGTTTGCGAACTGAACCTGCCCATCCACCTGGTGGCGGTGGTGGCCGCAGCGGAAAACATGCCCGATGGCCGGGCGTCCCGCCCGGGTGACATCGTCAAGACCCTGTCCGGGCAGACCGTGGAAATCCTCAACACCGACGCCGAAGGCCGTCTGGTGCTGTGCGACGCCCTCACCTATGTGCAGCAGAAGCACAAGCCGCACACGGTAATCGATATCGCCACCCTCACTGGTGCCTGTGTGGTGGCCCTGGGCGCCCATGCCCAGGCGGTTTATGCCAACGATGACGACCTGAGTCAGGCCTTGCTGGCCGCCGGCCAGGAAACCGGGGATCGCGGCTGGCCCATGCCCCTGTGGGACGAGTACCAAAGCCAACTGGACAGCCCCTTTGCCGACATGCAGAACATTGGTGGCCCGAAAGCCGGCTCCATCACCGCTGCCTGCTTCCTGTCCCGCTTTGCCAAAGAGGTGAAATGGGCACACCTGGACATCGCCGGCACCGCCTGGATCAGTGGCGGCATGAGCAAGGGCGCCACTGGTCGTCCGGTACCCATGCTGACCCGTTACCTGATGGATCTGGCCTAACTTCGCTGACACGCATCACGCAACCACGCTGGCACGCCGAAACCGTGTGCACCCGGCGTGTTGCGTGCCAGCGTGCAGCGTGTGAGCGATCAAATGACCGAAGTCACTTTCTACCTGAGCAACAAGGCCGGAGACGGTGTGCGCCAGGCACTGGCCTGGCGGATTGCCGACAAGGCCCTGAAACAGGGCCGGCTGGTTTATGTGCATTGCCGCAATGAGGACCATGCCCGGCAACTGGACGACCAGTTCTGGCAAGCTCCACCCACCGGCTTCCTGCCCCACGCCCTGCGCGGCGAGGGCGCCGCACCGGTCATTCTCGGCCACGGCAGCGACCCGGGGGATCACCATGATGTGCTGATCAACCTGACCGATCAGGTGCCGGATTTTGCCTCCCGTTTCCAGCGGGTTGCCGAGATGATCAGCGGGGCCGAAAATGAGAGACAAAGTGGCCGGGACCGGTTCCGCTTCTACCGGGACCGGGGTTTTCCGGTCACCACGCACGAACTGGGCTAACCGAGACGCCACCATGAGCGACAGCAAGGAGACAAAACGCCGGCAACTCCTCAAGGAACTGGATGATATCCAGTCCCTGCTGGACGATATGGAACCGCCGGTACTGTCACCTGGTGACGCCCAGGCCGACCAGGGCGCCAGCACCCCGCAGGACCCGGACCGCCATCATATCCGCCGCCTTGCCAGCGAAAGGGCCAACCCCTTTCTGTCCGCACAGTCCACCGGAAAACCGGCGCAGGCGGCCCCTGCCCCCAAAGCGACCCCGCGCCCCAGCCTGAGTGCCACCGATATTGAGGCCGTGATCGATGATCTGGTGGCCGACGCCCTGCCCAAGCTGGAAAAAGCCCTGCGCCTGAAGCTGCGCGAGGCCCTGCGCAAGAAGTCATAAACGACGCCTTTGCACACGCCCCTTCGGCCACGACATCCGGCTTTGGGGTCGCCTGGCGGTCAAATGGCCGCTCCCCCATCCTTCCATCGGCTTTCCGACGCCCGTGTTTACCCGCAAACCGCGACGAATCCGCCCTGCTTCGCTATAATTCGCCCTCATTTTTTGCAGGTTTCAGAAGCGGTGAGCATGGACAAGACCTACCAACCCGATCGGATCGAACAGGCCTGGTACGAAAACTGGGAAAAGGCCGGCTATTTCAAGCCTTCCGGCCAGGGTGATTCCTACTGCATCATGATCCCGCCGCCCAATGTGACCGGCAGCCTGCACATCGGGCATGCGTTCCAGGACACCATCATGGATACCCTGATCCGCTATCGCCGCATGCAGGGCCGCAACACCCTGTGGCAGGTGGGCACCGACCACGCCGGCATCGCTACCCAGATGGTGGTGGAACGCAAGCTGGCCGGCGAGGGGACCAACCGCCACGAACTGGGCCGTGAAAAATTCCTGGACAAGGTCTGGGAATGGAAAGGCGAATCCGGTGGCACCATCACCCGCCAACTGCGCCGCATGGGCGCCAGTGTGGACTGGACCCGCGAGCGCTTCACCATGGACGATGGCCTGTCCAACGCGGTGCGCGAAGTCTTCGTGCGCCTGCACAAGGAAGGCCTGATCTACCGTGGCAAGCGGCTGGTCAACTGGGACCCGACCCTGCACACCGCCATTTCCGACCTGGAAGTGGAAAACGTGGAAGAGCAGGGCCACATGTGGCACTTCCGCTACCCGCTCACCGACGGCTCCGGTCACCTGGTGGTCGCCACCACCCGCCCGGAAACCATGCTCGGCGATACCGCCGTGGCGGTGCACCCGGAAGACCCGCGCTACAAGGACATGATCGGCAAGACCATCCGCCTGCCCCTGGCCGAGCGCGACATCCCCATCATCGCCGATGAATACGTGGACCCGGACTTCGGCTCCGGCTGCGTGAAGATCACCCCGGCCCACGACTTCAACGACTACGAAGTGGGCAAGCGCCACGACCTGCCGATGATCAACATCCTGACCATCGACGCGGCGCTGAACGACGAGGTGCCGGAAGCCTACCGCGGCATGGACCGTGTGGACGCGCGCAAGAAAGTCGTGGACGATCTGGACGCCCTCGGCCTGCTGGAAAAGGTCGCCGACCATACCCTGATGGTGCCGCGCGGGGACCGCTCCGGTGTGGTGATCGAACCCTATCTCACCGACCAGTGGTTCGTGGCCGTGGAAGAGCTGGCCAAGCCGGCCATTGCCGCCGTGGAAAACGGCGACATCCAGTTCGTGCCGAAGAACTACGAAAACATGTATTTCTCCTGGATGCGCGACCTGCAGGACTGGTGTATTTCCCGCCAGTTGTGGTGGGGGCATCGCATCCCCGCCTGGTATGACGCCGACGGCAACGTCTACGTGGGCCGCAACGAAGAGGAAGTGCGCGCCGACAACAATCTTGGCGACATCCCCCTGAGCCAGGACGAAGACGTGCTGGACACCTGGTTCAGCTCCGCCCTGTGGACTTTCTCCACCCTGGGCTGGCCGGAAGAGACCGATGCGCTGCGCACCTTCCACCCCACCGATGTATTGGTGACCGGTTTCGACATCATCTTCTTCTGGGTGGCACGGATGATCATGATGACCCTGAAGTTCACCGATCAGGTGCCCTTCAAGAAGGTCTATGTGCACGGTCTGGTCCGCGATAACGACGGGCAGAAAATGTCCAAGTCCAAGGGCAATGTCCTTGACCCGCTGGACATGATCGACGGCATCCAGCTCGACGACCTGGTGGAAAAACGCACCCGGGGCCTGATGCAGCCCCAGAAGGAAAAGCAGATTGCCAAGCGCACCCGCAAGGATTTCCCCGACGGCATCAACGCCTACGGCACCGACGCGCTGCGCTTCACTTTCCTGTCGCTGGCCTCAACCGGCCGCGACATCAAGTGGGACATGGGCCGCATCGAGGGTTACCGGAACTTCTGCAACAAGATCTGGAACGCTGCCCGCTATGTGATGATGAACACCGAAGGGCAGGACTGCGGACTCGACGGTGAAGTGGAGCTGTCCCTGGCGGATCGCTGGATCATCTCTGCCCTGCAACGGGCCGAACAGGAAGTGAGCGACGCCCTGGACAGCTTCCGCTTTGACGTGGCCAGCCACGCGGCCTATGAATTCATCTGGAACGAGTACTGCGACTGGTACCTGGAGCTGTCCAAGCCGGTGCTCTACGGTGACGACTACTCCGAGGCCCAGAAACGCGGTACCCGCCGCACCCTGGTGCGCGTGCTGGAAGCCATACTGCGTCTGGCCCACCCGTTCATGCCATTCATCACCGAGGAAATCTGGCAGAAAATTGCCCCGCTGGCCGGCAAGGCTGGAGACACCATCATGCTCCAGCCCTTCCCCGCCGTGGAAGCCGGCCACATTGATGAAGACGCCGAAACCGGTATCGCATGGATCAAGGGTGTGATCACCGCCGTGCGCAATATCCGTGGCGAAATGGGCATTCCCCTGGGCAAGGCCCTGCCGCTTTACCTGCACAACGGCAAGGACAGCGACAAGGCACTGCTGGATGCCAACGGCACCTTCCTCAGCAAACTGGCCAAGCTGGAATCCATCACCTGGCTGAACGCGGAAGATTCCGCCCCGGCCTCCGCCACCGCTCTGGTGGGCGACATGGAGATTCTGGTGCCCATGGCTGGGCTGATCGACAAGGAAGCGGAACTGGACCGCCTCGGCAAGGAGATCGACAAGCTGCGCAAGGAAGTGGGGCGTGCCGAAGGCAAGCTGAAAAACCCCAACTTCGTGGACAAGGCTCCCCAGGCCGTGGTGGACAAGGAAAAAGCCAAGCTGGACGACTACCGTTCCCAGCTTGCCCGCCTGGAAGAGCAGATGGAAAAGATCAAGTATCTTTAACCGATGGCAGTCATGGATGATCCCCGCCGCGCCCGCATCCTCACCTGCGCTCAGGAAGTCTTCGCCAGCGAAGGCTTCCGCAGCGCCGAGGTGAAGACCATTGCCGTACAGGCGGGCGTGGGCAAGGCCACCATCTACAAGTTCTTTCCCTCCAAGGAAGCCCTGCTGCTAACCATCGTGGAGGAAAACCTCAACACCATCCGCGATATCATCTTTGCCGACCTGATGGGGGCCGAACCTCCACTGCGCCGGCTGGAGAACCTGTGTCGCCATGTGGCGCGCTATCTGGAACAGAACCAGAACTTCTCACGGGTACTGATTCAGGAAGCCGGGGATTTCATGGGCGATATCCAGCGCCAGTACCTGGCCCTGATGGAAGCCAACCTGCCGGTGGCGGATGCCTTTTTCAACGAACTGCGCAAGGATGGCTATTTCGTTGCCCTGCCCACTCGCGATACGATCCTGATGATGGTGAACCTGGTGGTCGGCACGACCTATACCTGGGCTCTCACCGGTGAAGGCAGCCTCGAACAACACGCCGTGGACTACATGCAGGTACTGATCCGCGGCCTGAGATAACAGGACGGGATCAATGCGCACAACCCTTTTTCTGGCAGCCCTGCTGTCCATTTCCCTGGCCCACGCCGCCACACTGGCAGACATTCTTTCCAGCCCCCATCGCAGCAGCGAGGAAAAGGCCCGTGATCCGTACCGCCATCCGGCCGAGACCCTGGCCTTCTTCGAGGTGGAACCGGACATGACCGTGGTGGAGATCTGGCCGGGCGCCAAGGGCTGGTACACCGCCATTCTGGCCCCCTATCTGAAAGCAGAAGGCACGCTTTACGCCGCCCAGTTCCCCCAGAACAGCGACATTCCCTTCTATCGCCGTTCCGCCACCTTGTTCAAGACACAACTGGCCAACCAGCCCGAGGTCTATGATCAGGTACGCATCACCGAACTTCTCCCGCCGTCCTTTACCCGTATTGCCCCGGCCGGTTCTGCGGACCGTGTTCTGACGTTCCGCAATGTGCACAACTGGGCCAAGGCCGGCAAAACTGAAGCCTTCTTTGCCAGCTTTTATCGGGCTCTCAAGCCCGGCGGCATTCTTGGTGTGGTGGAGCACCGGGCTCCGGAAGCGCGCCCGCTGGAGCGGCAAATCGAGACCGGTTACATGAGTGAGGGGTATGTAATCGAACAGGCGGAGAAGGCGGGATTCAAGCTGCTGGAGCGCTCGGAGATCAATGCCAATCCAAAGGATCAGGCCAATCACCCCGCCGGGGTCTGGACCCTGCCACCCACCTTGCGACTGGGTGACAAGGACCGCGACACCTATCTGGCCATTGGCGAGAGCGACCGCATGACCCTGAAATTCGTCAAACCGGAATAGGCGGAAAAGCCCTGTTCACGCCGGGCGGCGCTCCAGCATGCCCGGCGTCACTTCTCCCAGCACCAGGGACTCGGCGATACCAATGGCCACGCGCTGGCACAGGTCCAGTCGCTCCTGGGAAAAGCCACCATCCTCGAAGATGTACAGGGAATAGTTCTCCAGCATCCACAACATGGTGCGAAAGACCAGTGGCTCATAGTCACGGCCGGTATAGCGGCTGATCTGTGAGGTCAGCACCTCGGACGCAATCTGCTGGGCCCGCACCCGATGCGGCGCCAGGGCTGAGGCCGAAGAACGCGCCTCCTCCATCATCAGCTTGATGATGGGTCCCATGCTCACGTGGTAGTCGAAATACACCTTGGTGGTGTTGCGGATAATCTCGTTGGCCGAAGAAGCCTGCTTCACTTCCTTGTGAAAGTGCAGCAGCATGTTATCAACGAAAATGCGATAGATGCTTTCCAGCACATCCATCTTGTTGCGGAAATACTTGTAGAAGGTGCGCCGGGACACATCGGAGGCATCCAGCAGGTGCTGAACCGTGGTCCGCTGCAGGCCGCGCTGGGCAAACACCTGCATGGAGTGGATCAGAATTTCTGCCCGGGCCTGGGAACGCTGTCCTCCCTCTTCACGGGCATGGACTTCAAGCACCTGGTTGACCACCTGGCGAATCGCATCAATATCACTGGTTGCGTTCTGCACCTGACAATACCCCTAAGAATGTATACGCTGCTGCGCTAGCTTATCGAACGGCCCCAGCAGAGTAAACACCGAGTTTATCTTACGCCATGACCGTTCCGCTCACTGCCTCACCCTGCCCCTGCCGCTTCCAGAATTTTTCATGGAAGTGGTACGCCACGGTATTCACACAGGGCTCCACCAGAGCGGTAATACCACCAATCATCCAGTCGCCGGTCATCGCCCAGACAACCAGAAACGCCACCGAAATATGCATTGCACCGAAACTGAGAGTCTTGATCATGGAACACCTCCTTGAATGGTTTTCATGATCACACCACTATATTGAATAGAGAAACTCTATTTACCAATGCCGGCAATAGTGGATGACAATCATTCTCAACTGGAGGGGATAACCGTTAATCGTTGTAAAGTCCGGCATTCTGTCATACTCCGTTGCCCCGGCTCCGTCTAAGCTGGATGACTCCAGCCACTTTCTGCACAGGGACATGAACATGCCAGAAAAAAGCATGCTGATTCTGCACGGCAAGCAGGCCACCAATGACGCTGTCCGCCAAGCCGTCATGGATTACCGTGACCGTGGACAGGAACTGGCGGTGCGCGTGACCTGGGAAGCCGGTGATGCGGAACGCTATGTCCGTGAAGCCCTGGACAGCGGATACCGAACTCTGGTGGCCGGCGGCGGTGATGGCTCGGTCCGCGATATCGTCCATGCCATGATGAGCAGTGAGCAGGACAGCCTGAACCTGGCGGTCCTGCCGCTGGGCACGGCCAATGACTTTGCCACCGCCGCGGGCATCCCCGATGACATGGGTGCCGCTCTGGAGCTGCTGGAGTCGCCCCCTACCCCCTGTGATGTGGTGCAAATCAACAACCACTTTTTTCTCAACATGGCCACTGGTGGCTTCGGCACAGAGGTCACAACACAGACCTCCGAGGAACTGAAAAACATGTTGGGGGGCGCGGCCTATCTACTCACCGGCCTGACACGGTTCACGGAAATCCAGGCAGCCAGGGGGCACTTCCAGGGAAACGGTTTCGAGTGGGAAGGGGAGTTTCTGGCCGTGGGACTGGGTAACGGCAGACAGGCCGGCGGTGGTCAACGGTTGTGCCCGGATGCTCTCATTAATGATGGCCTGCTTGACGTGGCGATACTGCCAGCCGACATGGATCTGCTGGCCGGGGTCCGGGAACTGTTTGACAGTGATGCCCGCCAGGACCCTGACCATGAGGGGCTGTTTATTCGCACCCGCCTCCAATCACTGCGCGTGGAGACCCCCTCTGCCATGCATTTCAACCTTGATGGCGAACCGCTAAAGGACACCACCTTCGAGGTCGAAGTGATATCAAACCGGCTAAATGTGCATTTGCCGACAGACAGCCCATTACTGGGCTGACACCCCCTGGCTGGCACAACGCTGGATAAAGTCTCGTACCCGTTGCCGCCGTTGATCCAGCTTGTGCCCATACAGGGGAAAATGCTTCCACACCGCCTGGTCGCGGACACCATAGCGGCGCGAAGCCGCTGCCACCACCATCATCCCCGTACGGATGACCCCCATCTCACAATGAATCAGGCAGCAGCTATCATCACGATCCAGCTCGGCCAGAAACTGCCGGATCTGTGCTTCCGTGGGCGGCGTATCCTGAGCCATGGGAATATTCACCAGCTTGATCCCGTGACGTAGACAGTACTGACTCTGCTGCTTGTACCAATCCCCTTTGCCATATTCAGATTCCAGGCGCAGATTGATGATGGTGTTTACCCCCAACACTCGATGCATCACTCGCAGGCCAATCGGGCCCAGAGTACCACTGCGGTACAGCTTCCCCGCTTCGACCGTACGGAAGTGATACATGAGTTTGCGGTAGCGGTAGACCAGTAAGGCGATAGCCAAGAGGATCAGGATGATATTCAGCAACATGGTCTGGGCTCATTGTTTGTGGTGATGTGATGAGCTTGGGGCACAGCCGGGTAATGGAGATGACGAAGGGGTGGCGGTTTGGTTACAGGGGGCAGCGGAGGCCTCCCTCCGCAGGAGTCATGCTTGCATGGCGAAGGGTTCGTTTTAGGTTGGAGCTTGGCAGAGATCTGATGACCTACAGTGTGTGACGGGCATGCACGCCATCCCTGCGGGACGCCTGCGGCGCACCAAGCTGACCTCTGCGGGGCATCGCTTGTCACACCTCGGTCCCGCTTGACGGGATGGCGACTTCGTCGCGAGGCAGGGAGAGGATTTCCTCGTGCTCCTGAATACAAAAAACCCCCGACACTGTCGTGGCGGGGGTCTTTTGTTTCGTTTAAGAGCCTGACGATGACCTACTCTCACATGGGGAAGCCCCACACTACCATCGGCGATGCGTTGTTTCACTTCTGAGTT
>JAKSCQ010000134.1 GCA_022360555.1 Pseudomonadales bacterium | reverse complement strand
GGACAACGCGCGCAAGACGGTGATTGAAGGGCGCGAGACCATTCGCAACATCCTCGACCGCAAGGACCACCGTCTGTTCGTGGTCATCGGCCCCTGCTCCATCCATGACACCAAGGCAGCCATGGAATACGCGCAGAAGCTGAAGGCCCTGGCCGAGAAGGTGCAGGACACCATCTACCTGGTGTTGCGCGTCTACTTTGAAAAGCCCCGCACCACCACGGGCTGGAAGGGGCTGATCAACGACCCCTACATGAACGATTCCTTCAAGGTGCAGGACGGCCTGCACATTGCCCGCAAGCTGCTGCTGGACGTGGCCGAGCTGGGGCTGCCCGCCGCCACCGAGGCGCTGGACCCCACCACCCCGCAGTATCTGCAGGACCTGATTGCCTGGAACGCCATCGGCGCCCGCACCACCGAAAGCCAGACCCACCGGGAAATGTCCTCCGGTCTGTCCAGCCCGGTGGGCTTCAAGAACGGCACCGATGGCAGCCTGGATGTGGCGGTGAACGCCATGCTCAGCGTGAAGTCCCCGCACCGTTTCCTGGGGATCGACCCGGAAGGCCGGGTGGCGCTGACGACCACCAAGGGCAACCAGTACGGCCATGTGGTGCTGCGTGGCGGTGGCGGCAAGCCCAACTACGATTCCGTGTCCGTGGCGCTGGCCGAGAGCGCTCTGGAGAAAGCCGGTGTGTCCACCAACATCATGGTGGATTGCTCCCACTCCAACTCCAACAAGGACCCGAGCCTGCAGCCGCTGGTGATGGAAAACATCGCCAACCAGATTCTGGAAGGCAACCAATCCATTGTCGGCCTGATGGTGGAATCCCACCTGAAGTTCGGCAACCAGAAGATTCCGGCTAACCTGGATGATCTGGAATATGGTGTGTCCATCACCGATGGCTGCATCGACTGGGATACCACCGAGAAAGCCATTATCGACATGGCCGACAAGCTGCGCGACGTGCTGCCCAAGCGCAACAGCTAACCCGGCCCCGGTCGCGAAGAAGCCGCCTTGATGGCGGCTTTTTTGTGTCTGATATTGCTGTCCCCGTAAGCGTCTTTGAGCCTTAAACCTGCCTGTCTCGCCAGTTGCGAGTCACGAGACGCGAGTAACGAAAATCACCCCCCGTGAACCGCTCTCGGGTTTTCGAAACTCGACACTGATCGGGGTCGCGCCTCAAGCGGCCCCTGCGGATCAGTAAAAATATTCGGCGAAGCAGACCCGTAGGGTGCACTGAGCCTAAGGCGAACTGCACCGGCCCGGCGTTTGATG
Source organism: Pseudomonadales bacterium (assembly GCA_022360555.1). GTDB lineage: Bacteria > Pseudomonadota > Gammaproteobacteria > Pseudomonadales > Alcanivoracaceae > Alcanivorax. The sequence continues at coordinate 1,188 of JAKSCQ010000134.1, read as the reverse complement.
GTGCAGTTCGCCTTAGGCTCAGTGCACCCTACGTCGTGTTTGTGACCATAAAAAAAGCCCGGCGCGAAGGCCGGGCTTTTTTTGTTGCGGTTGTGGATGAGCCTAGAACAGCCCCCCCAGCAGGTTGTCGAACAGATCGGTCAGGGCATTGCCGGATTCCAGGGACAGGCCATCGCCGGCTTCCTGGTTCACCAGACAGGCCAGCCCCAGGGTCAGCGACAGATTGCCTTCGTCATTGAAGGCGCTCAGCAGCGGACAGCCCGGCAGCAGGCCGATTTGCTCGGAGTTCAGCAGTTCCACATTGTCCAGGGACTCAATGAAACATTCGGTCGGATCCACGGTGCCGGTTTCGGAGGTTTCCGGGCAGACCTGGTCGGTCAGCGGGTTCGGCTCGGAGAGCGGAGCCAGCAGCTCTTCCAGGGCGGCCAGGCCAGCACCGGCTTCCGCCAGGCAGTCCGTGGGTGTGCTCGGGCCCAGTTCACCGGCTGCGGTTTCCGGGCAGAACTGTTCCATGAGCGGGGCCAGCGGGTTATCGCCACCACCACCGGGCAGACCACCGCTACCGGCCGCTTCCATGAAGCAGGCGGCCGGGTCCACGGTGCCGTCAGCGGACTCTTCCGGGCACAGGGCCTCGGTGAGCGGGTTGGAGCCGGTGAGCAGCTCTTCCACGTTGCCGAAGTTGGTACCGGCTTCGCTCAGGCAGTCAATCGGCGTGGTCGGACCCAGTTCACCGTCAGCGGTGTTGGGACAGAACTGCTCCATGACCGGGGCCAGCGGGTTGTCACCGCCACCACCACCGGGCAGACCACCACCCGCCGCTTCCATGAAGCAGGCGGCCGGGTCCACGGTACCGTCAGCGGATTCTTCCGGGCAGACCGCTTCGGTGAGCGGGTTGGAACCGGTCAGCAGGTCCTGCACATCGCCGAAGTTGCCACCCGCCTCGGTGAGGCAGTCAACCGGTGTGGTCGGGCCCACTTCGCCGGCTGCGGTATCCGGGCAGAACGGCTCCAGGACCGGGGCCAGCGGGTTGCCATCACCACCGGGCAGGCCACCGGCACCGCCAGCGGCTTCCTGGAAACAGGCGGCCGGGTCGATGGGCGGGTTGGCGGCGGCTTCGGGGCACAGTTGCTCGGTGAGCGGGTTGCTGCCCAGCAGCAGGTCCTGCACGTCCTGGAAGTTGCCACCGGC
>JAKSCQ010000178.1 GCA_022360555.1 Pseudomonadales bacterium | reverse complement strand
CGCCTGGCTGCCCGATGCCTTCTGGCCCATGCTGGTGATGTCTCTGGTGATGATCGCCCGCCACCGCAGCAACCTGCAGAAGATCCTGCGCGGGGAAGAGTTGGGGTTCAGGAAGAAGGATTGAGCTGCAGTTTAAAGTTGAAAGTTCAAAGTTGAAGCGCGCGGATCAGGTTGCCGTGTTTTGCCATTCTCTACCCGCGATTAACGGTAATGGCGCGGGCACAGTCTCTCCACACCCAAGGCTTTTAGTCCGCGCTTTTCAACTTTGAACTTTCAACTTTAAACTGGGTTATAGCGCTGCCAACTCCGTTAACGGCCAGCGGGCGCGGACCTTGATGGGGAGGTCCGCCTGTTCTCCCGCCTGCAGCCGCAGGGCGCCGGCGAAGGCGATCATGGCACCGTTATCGGTGCAGTACTGGGGCGCCGGGTAGAATACGTCCACGCCCCGCTTCTTCATCTGCTCGGCCAGTCTGGCCCGCAGGGAGCGGTTGGCGCTGACGCCACCGGCCATCACCAGTTGCTTGTGCCCGGTCTGCTCCACCGCCCGGCGACATTTGATCACCAGGGTATCCACCGCCGCGTCCTCGAACGCCAGGGCGATATCCGCCTGGTCTTGCTCGGTCAGGACGTCTTTCCCACCCAGGTCGTTGATGGTGTTGAGGGTAAAGGTCTTGAGCCCGGAAAAGCTCATGTCCAGCCCGGGCCGGTCCGTCATGGGACGGGGGAAGCGGAAGCGCCCCGCGGTGCCCTTTTCTGCCAGCGCGGCAATGCGCGGGCCGCCCGGATAGCCCAGCCCCATCATCTTGGCGGCCTTGTCGAAGGCTTCGCCGGCAGCATCGTCCACGGACTCGCCCAGAATGCGGTACTCACCCAGGTCTTGCGCATCCAGCAACAGGGTATGACCGCCGCTGACCAGCAGGGCCACAAAGGGAAAGGCTGGCGGGTTGGCCTCCAGCAGTGGGGCCAGCAGGTGGCCCTCCATATGATGGACCTCCACGGCGGGGATCCCCCAGCCGAAGGCCAGTGCCCGGGCCACCCCGGCCCCCACCAGCAGGGCGCCGGCCAGCCCCGGGCCCGCCGTATAGGCAATGCCATCAAGCTGTTCCGGTGAGGTATTGGCCTCTGCCAGGACCTGCCTGATCAGTGGCAGCACGCGCTGGACATGGTCCCGGCTGGCCAGTTCGGGCACCACCCCGCCATAGCGGGCATGCATGTCCACCTGGCTGAACAGTGCCTGCCCCAGCAGCCCGTCCCGGGTGTCATAAATGGCCACCCCGGTCTCGTCACAGCTTGATTCAATACCCAATACGCGCATGTATGCCTTCTCGCAGGACCCGTGATTGCGGGCGCCATGATAGCGCCGCAACCTGAATGTTTCACCAAAGGGCCGACGCCGCCGGTCCAAAACCGCGACCAGGGGGGAATCGGCCCCGCCGAATGGACCTTTCAGCCAGGTTTGCATTTCCCCGCCACTCAGGTAGAATCCCGGCCTCGCCGCAATGGGACCACCTGAGCCCGCGGTGAATCCAATTAAACCCAATTATCTAGGAAGGTGATTCTTCATGCCTCAGGTGAAGGTGAAAGAAGGCGAACCGTTTGACGTGGCTCTGCGTCGCTTCAAGCGTAGCTGTGAGAAGGCAGGCATCCTGTCTGAAGTACGTCGTCGTGAGCAATACGAGAAGCCCACTCAGGAGCGTAAGCGCAAGCGCGCCGCAGCGGTCAAGCGTCACCTGAAAAAACTGCAGCGTGAGCAACTCGCTCGCAAGCGTCTCTACTAAGTAGCAGGACGTTCAATGAGTGCCCTCAAGGAGCAACTCACTGCAGCCATGAAGGACGCCATGCGTGCGAAAGACAAAGCACGTCTTGGCGTTTTTCGTATGGCGCTGGCAGCGATCAAGCAGATCGAAGTGGACGAGCGTATCGAGCCCGATGACGCCCGTGTACTGGCCCTGCTCGACAAGCTGATCAAGCAGCGCAAGGATTCCGCCACCCAATACCGTGACGCGGGCCGCCCTGAACTGGCGGAAACCGAAGAAGCGGAACTGGCGGTACTCCAGGAATTTCTCCCCGCCCAGCTCAGCGACGAGGAAATCGACGCCCTCATCGATGACGCCATTACCCAGACCGGTGCCTCCGGCATGCAGGACATGGGCAAGGTTATGGGTATTCTCAAGCCCCAGCTTCAGGGCCGCGCCGACATGGGCGCCGCCAGCGGCAAGGTCCGCGCCAAACTGGTCTAATTTTTTCTATCCGCCTTTCTCTTCTGCACCAGGCGTTTGCTCTGCACCAGGCGTTTGCCGGGGCTGCCCAATACCTGATCGCAACACGCCGCTACCGCCTCTCAGCGGTTTCTGTTTGAATAGCCTCCCATTCTGGCAAAATCATATTCATGGCACGCATTCCGGAAAACTTCATTCAGGATCTGTTGGCTCGCACCGATCTGGTCGAGCTGATTGATTCGCGCGTGCCGCTGAAAAAAACCGGTCGCAACTACAGCGCCTGCTGCCCGTTCCATCAGGAAAAGACCCCCTCGTTCACTGTCGCCCCCGACAAGCAGTTCTACTATTGCTTTGGCTGTGGCGCCTCCGGCAATGCGGTGGGTTTCCTGATGGAATACGAGCATCTGAATTTCCCGGAGGCGGTCAAGCAACTGGCCAGCCGCGCCGGCATGGAAGTCCCGGAAACCCGTCCGGAGACCCCCGCCGACCGCCAGCGCAAGGATCGTCTGCAATCGCTGTACGACTTGCTCAGCCGGGCGGAAAAATTCTATGCCCAACAGTTGCGCCAGGCACCGGAGCGGCAAAAAGCGGTGAGTTATCTGAAGGGCCGGGGGCTGAGCGGCGAGATCGCCAAGCGCTTTGGCCTGGGCTTTGCCCCGCCGGGCTTCGACAACCTGATCAATGGCTTGTCGCTCACCGAAACCGGGCTGGAGCAGGCGCTTGCCGCCGGCCTGCTGGTGCGCCGTGAAGACACCGGCCGCACCTACGACGAGTTTCGCGATCGCATCATTTTTCCCATCCGTGACAGCCGTGGTCGCACCATCGGCTT
>JAKSCQ010000083.1 GCA_022360555.1 Pseudomonadales bacterium | reverse complement strand
GAACAGCACCTGGCCATCGGCCTCGTAGGCATGCCCCTTTTCCACCAGGGTTTCGATCATGGCGATCATCTCGCCGATGTGGTCGGTGGCCTTGGGGATGATGGTCGGGGTTTTCGCGTTGAGGGACGCCATGTCCTCGGCGAAGGCGGCGGTGAAGCGTTCGGTGAGGGCGTTGATGTCCTCGCCGTTTTCCGCCGCAGCCTTGATGATCTTGTCATCAATGTCGGTGATGTTGCGGGCGTAGATGACCTCCGGGTAGAGCCGTTGCAGCAGTCGGTACAGCACATCAAACACCACCACCGGCCGGGCATTGCCGATATGGACGAAGTTGTAGACCGTGGGCCCGCACACGTAGAGGGTGATGCGGTTGGGGTCCAGCGGAATGAAGTCGTCCTTCTGCCCGGTGAGGGTGTTGTGCAGTTTGAGTGTCATTTGCCGTACAGCTCTTTGGGGTCTTTGATCGGGGTCTTGTCGATGGTCACGTTGTTGGCGTCGGCTTTCCAGTAGAAGCAGTCGCGGCGGCCGGTGTGGCAGGCCGGGCCGGTCTGATCCACTTTCACCAGTACGGTGTCGGCGTCGCAGTCGATGCGCAGTTCTTTAAGCACCTGCACCTGGCCGGAGGATTCGCCCTTGCGCCACAGGGTCTTGCGCGAGCGGGAGTAGTAGCAGACGCGACCGGTGGCCAGGGTTTCCTCCAGGGCTTCCCGGTTCATCCAGGCCATCATCAGCACTTCGCCGCTGTCATGCTGCTGGGCGATGGCGGGCACCAGGCCGTCGTCGGTGAGCTTCAGGTTATCCAGGGCCTCTTGTAGCGGCACCTGAAAACCTTCGGGCTGTTGTTCGTTGTCTTTGAACATGGGCAGCTCCGCTGCTGATAAGCTTTCACGCTAACACGCAGCACGCTGGCACGCGGGAGGTTTTAGCGTGTTGCGTGGTGCGTGCCAGCGTGTTGCGTTTTTTCAGATCGGCAGACGCGTGGCGTTGGCCAGCGCGGTGACGGCGGCGTCCAGGCTGACCGTATCGGTGGCCTGGGAGCCCAGGGTGCGGATCGCCACCTGTTGCTCGTCCGCTTCCTTCTCGCCAATCACCCAGATTTGCGGCACCTTGGCGCGGGAGTGTTCGCGCACCTTGAAGCCGATCTTTTCGTTGCGCAGGTCCAGTTCTACCGGGATGCCGGCGGCTTCCAGCTTGTCCTTCACGCTGCGGGCGTAATCGTCCGCCGCATTGGTAATGGTACATACGGCCACCGGCACCGGCGCCAGCCACAGGGGCAGGTGCCCGGCGGTGGATTCGATCAGGATACCCAGGAAGCGCTCCAGAGACCCAAGTACCGCACGGTGTAGCATCACCGGCCGCTGGCGGGAGCCGTCTTCGGCCACGTATTCCGCGTCCAGGCGCTCGGGCAGTACGAAATCCACCTGCAGGGTGCCGCACTGCCAGTCACGGCCGATGGCATCACGCAGCACGAATTCCAGTTTCGGGCCGTAGAAGGCGCCTTCGCCCGGGTTCAGTTCGCATTCCAGACCCAGGGATTCCACCGCGTCACGCAAGGCGCCTTCGGCCTTGTCCCAGGTTTCGTCGCTACCGGCACGTTTTTCCGGGCGGTCGGAGAACTTGATGCGGAAGCTCTCAAACCCGAAGTCCTGGTAGACCTCGCGCAGCATGCGGATAAAGCCGGCGGTTTCCTCGTTGATCTGCCCTTCGGTACAGAAGATATGGGCATCGTCCTGGCTGAAGGAGCGGGCACGCATCAGGCCGTGCAGGGCGCCGTGGGCTTCATTGCGGAACAGGGTGGTGAACTCACCCAGGCGAATGGGCAGGTCCCGGTAGCTCTTGATACCCTGATTGAAGATCTGCACATGGCCCGGGCAGTTCATGGGCTTGACCGCCATTTCCTTGTGGTCGTGGGTGCAGACGGTGAACATGTCGTCGCCGTACTTGTCCCAGTGCCCGGATTTTTCCCAGAGGATGCGGTCCATCATCTGCGGAGTCGCTACCTCCTGGTAGCCGCCTTTTTCCATCTTGCCGCGAATGTAGTTTTCCAGGTTCTTGCGCATGCGCCAGCCTTTGGGATGCCAGAACATGCTGCCCACCGCTTCCTGCTGGATATGGAACAGGCCCATTTCCCTGGCCAGTTTGCGGTGGTCACGCTTTTCCGCTTCCTCGAGCTGCTTGAGGTAGGCGTTCAGTTCTTTCTTGTCGCGCCAGGCGGTGCCGTAGATACGCTGCAACTGGGCTTTGGAGGCATCGCCACGCCAGTAGGCGCCGGCCACCTTCATCAGTTTG
>JAKSCQ010000118.1 GCA_022360555.1 Pseudomonadales bacterium | reverse complement strand
GAACAGCAGATCCCCCACAATGGACCCGGTATTCCCCCCGGCCCCCAGGGACAGGCTCGCACCATTGTAAAGCAAGGTCCGGCCAGTGAAGGTATGGTCCCCCGTCCAGGTGACGTCCTGGCCATGCAGCACGAATTGCCCGCCACCGGAGATCTGCCCATCATACTGCACCGCCCCGGCTCCCCGGGCGCTAATCCCTGAACCCGCCTCCATCAGGATGTCCCCTGCCAGGGCGTCTGCAGAGGGAAGAAACAACCGCCCCCCCTGAACCTGCGTCAGGCCGGTATAGGTTTGCGCATTGATCAATGCGGTGACAGGGGAACCAGCAGCATCCCAGGTGACACTGCCGCTGCCACTGATCACCCCATCGTAAAGACGATCATCAAAGGGATCGGTCACCACCATATGGCCGTCGTTCCGGATCGCCCCGTCAAGATTCTCGATCGTGCCCGCCAGCGTGCCTTCCTGCACCCACCAGTCCTGTGCCTGAGACGTTCTGCCGGTCAACCGCAGCGTCCCCTCTCCGGTCTTGACCAACCCGTTCGTTGCGGTGATGTTGTTCTGAAGGGTCGCTTCATAGCCACTGCTGGCCGTACTGCCATCGCCCACCCGGACTTCCCCGGCCGTGCTGCCGGTGAGATTCAAGGCATCGCCGGTGAGCACATACCCATCGCTGGCGAACTGAATCCCTTCTGCTTCCACCGCGCCATCCGCATCGGACACCGTGACGGTGCCGGCATCGCCGGCGAAGATGGCAAAGCCGGGGGAGGGAAGCATGGGGCCAGTGATGGAGCCGGCGGCATCGGTCCAGACGGGATTCGTCGCTGTCCAGGTGCCGTCGCCGCCGCCCTGGGTGGTGCCGCTGGCCTGGCCATTGGCGTTCCAGAAGTTCAGCGTCAGGCCGCCGGTATTGAGCAGGTTGATCTGCTGGTCGCCGGCCAGGTATTGCAGGGTGAGCGAGGCATCCGGGTTGGCCAGTTGCAGGCCGCCGTTGCTTTCGGAGAAGGTGCCGGTGTAGTCGAACAGGCGATACATCCCCGGCCCGAAGCTGCCGGTGTCGTTCAGGCTCAGCGTGGCACCGTTGATGGCCAGATCGCCATTGACGGTGACGCTGTCGCTGGTGCCCGGGGTGGCAAAGTCACCGCTTGGCGCGCCCATATCAAAATTCAGCAGGCTGCCCTGGGCCAGGGTGAGGTCGCCATTGACGGTCAGGGTGCCCAGCCCCTCCCCCGGGGCCAGGGTGGCGCCAGAGGCAACCAGGGTCTCGCCCACCGAGCCACTGCCGCCCAGCAGGCCGCCGCTGTTCACGGTGAAGTCCACGTCGTTCATGGCGCCGTTCACTAACATGCCGCCGCCGTTCACCGTGGCGGTGCCGGTCAGGGAATGATCCGCCGACAGAATGTAATTACCGGCGCCGTTCTTGATCAGGTTGCCCGAGCCGGAGATCACCCCGTCGTAGCGGTAGTCGTTGGCGCGGTGGATCTCCAGGGTGCCGGGACGAACGAACAGCAGATCGCCCACAATGGACCCGGTATTCCCCCCGTTCCCCAGGGACAGGCTCGCACCATTGTCAAGCTGGGTCCGGCCAGTGAAGGTATG
>JAKSCQ010000084.1 GCA_022360555.1 Pseudomonadales bacterium | reverse complement strand
ATCGGCCATGCCCATGGGCGCGCCGGGGTGGCCGGAGTTGGCTTTCTGGACCGCGTCCATGCTCAGGGCACGGATGGCATTGGCGAGATCTCGGCTGGCGGGGGCACTGGACATGCAGGGCTCCAAACTGACTGGTGGCTGAAAAGGGGCGCTATTGTCCCTCAAGGGCGGGTTACGGGCAAATGTGACGGAGGCGCTGACACGCCTGCACGCAACACGCTTGCACGCCATGCCGGTTGGCATGGTAATGGTGGCACCACTTTTCTGCCCGGAAAGCTTTCAGGCTGCCCAAAATCCAGGATTTTAGCGTGCGCCCGCAGGGCGGCGTGATGCGTGCCAGCGTGCAAGCAAAAACCTATATCAATTTATTTTGATTTAGTTTCCGATTACGCTAGACTGCGGCTCTATGAATGCACCAGCACCGGACGCCCCAGAGATCACCGATCACCTGGCGGGCTTTCTCAAGGCCGCCGGCGACCCGTTGCGATTGCAGGTACTGCAGGTGCTGGGCCAGAACAGTTTCGGGGTGCTGGAGCTGTGCGACATCATGGCCATGAAGCAGTCGGGGATGAGCCACCATCTGAAGGTGCTTACCCGGGGCGGGCTGGTGGAAAAGCGGCGCGAAGGCAATTCCATCTTCTACCGGCGGCGTCTGCCCCAGGCCGGCAGCCGCGAAGGCGCCCTTCACAGCGCCCTGCTGGACGAACTGGATGATGGCACCCTGGACCCGGCGGTGGCAGAGCGGCTGGAACAGGTGCAGAGCCAGCGCGCGGAACAAAGCCGCGCCTTTTTCGCCCGGCACGCGGAACAACGGGACGAACAGCAGGAGCTGATCGCCGATTACGGGCAATATGCCGAGCAGGCCCTGGAACTGCTAATACGGGCCTGCCCCGATGGCCGTTCGGCACTGGAAATCGGCCCCGGCGACGGGCAGTTTCTGGTAGAGCTTGCCCATCGCTTTGCCAGCGTAACCGGGCTGGACAATGCCGCCGCCATGCTGGAGCGAGCCAGACACCAGCTGGCCGTCGCCAAACAGCAAAATGTGGAACTGATACTGGGTGAATGGCCGAACACTGCCACCACCCTGCCCACGGTGGATGCCGTGGTACTGAATATGGTGCTCCATCACCTGCCGGCCCCGGCCAGTGCCATTCGCGCGGCGGCCCGGCAACTCAACGATGGCGGCACCCTGCTGATCACCGACCTGTGTCGTCATGATCAGCACTGGGCCCACGAGGCCTGCGGCGATTTCTGGCTCGGCTTTGAAGAAGCCGATCTGGTCAACTGGGCGGGCCGCGCCGGCCTGGCATTACAGGAAAGCCAGTTCCTGGCCCTGCGCAACGGGTTTCAGGTGCAGGTGAGAACATTTGAAAAACGCGACACGCTTACACGCAGCACGCAACACGCTGTTCGCGAATAAGCGTTTGGGGCAGACGAGAAAACTTGCGCCGCGACCCTGCGCCGCTTGGAGATTAACCCGGTTTTTCGCGTGATGCGTGCAAGCGTGTTGCGTGCAAGCCATTAACTTTAAGGGAGCACTCCAGCAATGAGTGAATATTCCATCTTTACTTCCGAGTCCGTGTCCGAAGGCCATCCCGATAAAATGGCTGACCAGATCTCGGACGCCATTCTGGATGCCATCATCAAGGATGATCCCCAGGCACGGGTTGCCGTGGAAACCCTGGTAAAAACCGGCATGGCCGTGGTCGCCGGCGAAGTGCGCACCAACACTTACGTGGAACTGGAAGACATCGTTCGCCAGGTGATTCTGGATATCGGCTACGACAGCTCCGATAAAGGCTTCGACGGTGCCAGCTGTGCCGTCCTCAACGGCATTGGCAAACAGTCTGCCGATATCGCCATCGGCGTGGACGAAGCCGAGGACAAGGACCTGGGCGCAGGCGACCAGGGCCTGATGTTCGGCTTTGCCACCAACGAAACCGACACCCTGATGCCGGCCCCGGTGTATTTTTCCCACCGCCTGGTGGAGCGCCAGGCCGAGCTGCGCAAGAACGGCGTGTTGCCGTGGCTGCGCCCGGACGCCAAGAGCCAGGTCACCCTGCGCTATGAAAACGGCAAACCGGTGGCCGTGGATGCGGTGGTGCTCTCCACCCAGCACGCCCCGGACATCAACCTGCCCGACCTGCGCGAAGCGGTGATGGAAGAAATCATCAAGCCGGTACTGCCGGAAGAGTGGCTGCATCAGGACACCCGCTACCACGTGAACCCCACCGGGATTTTCGTGATCGGCGGCCCCATGGGTGACTGTGGTCTCACCGGCCGCAAGATCATCGTGGACACCTACGGCGGCATGGCCCGTCACGGTGGCGGCGCCTTCTCCGGGAAGGACCCGTCCAAGGTGGATCGCAGTGCCGCCTATGCCGGCCGCTACGTGGCCAAGAACATTGTCGCCGCCGGCCTGGCCGACAAGTGCGAGATTCAGGTGAGCTACGCCATCGGTGTGGCCGAACCCACTTCCATCTCCATCAATACCTTCGGCACCGGCAAGATCAGCGACGAGGCCATCGTCACCCTGGTACGCGAGCACTTCGACCTGCGCCCGCGCGGCATCATCGAAATGCTCGACCTGCGCAAGCCGATCTACCGGCCCACCGCCAGCTACGGCCACTTCGGCCGCGAAGGCTTCAGCTGGGAGAAAACCGACAAGGCTGAAGCACTGGGCAAGGCGCTGTAAGCAACACCTGTCGGACGTCAGAAGTCTGACGTCGGACGCTTGGGACAGGGAGGTCCTGAAGTGTCTCGTAAATATCAGCGCCTCAATGTATGGCGCAGCGCCATGGAATTGGCTGAACAGGTTTATCTGATCACCCGGCACTTTCCCGAAGAGGAACGTTTCGGATTGAGTCAGCAGATGCGCAGAGCCTCTGTCAGCGTCGCATCGAATATTGCTGAAGGATCAGGCCGAGGAACCGACAAGGATTTTATTCGTTTCCTCTATATCGCCCGAGGCTCACTGCAAGAGTTGGAAACTCAACTCTTCCTCTCAAGCCGACTCGCCTTTCACGACGAGCTTGAGAAACTCAACCAGGAGGTTGATCGCATTTACGCCATGCTCAACAACCTGATCCAGGCACTGAAAAGTGCATGAAAGCTTTACGCGTCAGACGTCAGACTTCCGACGTCCGACCCAAAGGAGAAGACATGAACGCCAACGCAACCCCCTTCACCGACTATAAAGTCGCTGACATTTCCCTGGCCAAGTGGGGCCGTTCCGAGATCGATATTGCCGAAACCGAGATGCCGGCGCTGATGGCCATCCGGGAGAAATACCGGGCCGACCAGCCGCTCAAGGGCGCGAAAATCATCGGCTGTATCCACATGACGATCCAGACCGCAGTACTGATTGAAACCCTCAAGGCGCTGGGCGCCGAAGTACGCTGGTCGTCCTGCAACATTTTCTCCACCCAGGATCACGCGGCGGCCGCCATCGCCGCCGCCGGGGTACCGGTGTTCGCCTGGAAAGGGGAAACCGAAGACGAATACATGTGGTGCATCGAACAGACCTGCCGCGACGGCGAAGGCAATCTGTGGGATGCCAACATGATTCTCGATGACGGCGGCGATCTCACCGCCTACATCCACGAGACCTACCCGCAGATGCTGGACAACATTCACGGTATCACCGAGGAAACCACCACCGGTGTGCACCGTCTCTATGAGATGCTCAAGCAGGGCACCCTGAAAGTACCGGCGGTGAACGTGAACGACTCCGTGACCAAGAGCAAGAACGACAACAAGTATGGCTGCCGCCACTCCCTGAACGATGCCATCAAGCGCGCCACCGACCACCTGCTGTCTGGCAAGAAGGCACTGGTAATCGGTTACGGTGATGTAGGCAAGGGGTCCGCCCAGTCCCTGCGTCAGGAAGGCATGATCGTGAAGGTTACCGAAGCGGACCCGATCTGTGCCATGCAGGCCTGCATGGACGGCTTTGAAGTGGTCAGCCAGTACCAGAACGGCATCAACGACGGCACCGAAGCCTCGATCAACAAAGAGCTGCTGGGCACCACCGACCTGATCGTCACCACCACCGGCAACTTCAATGTCTGCGACGCCAACATGCTCAAGGCCCTGAAGAAAGGCGCCGTGGTGTCCAACATCGGTCACTTCGACAACGAAGTGGACACCGCTTTCATGCGCGAAACCTGGGAATGGGAAGAAGTGAAGCCGCAGGTGCACAAGGTATGGCGTAACAAGGCCGAGGGCGATTTCCTGCTGCTGCTCTCCGAAGGTCGTCTGGTGAACCTGGGTAATGCCACCGGCCACCCCAGCCGCATCATGGATGGCTCCTTTGCCAACCAGGTGCTGGCGCAGATGTATCTGTTCGATCAGGCCTACGCCAGCCACTCCGATACCGTGAAGGAAAAGATGCTGAAGGTGGAAGTGCTGCCCAAGCACCTGGACGAAGAAGTGGCCCGCTACATGGTGCAGGGCTTTGGTGGCGTGATCACCAAACTGACCCAGGAGCAGGCGGACTACATCGGCGTGGACGTAAACGGCCCGTACAAGCCCGAGCACTATAAATATTAAGTCGGACGTCTGACGTCGGATGTCAGACGCAAAAAGCTTCTGACGTCAGACCTCCGACGTCCGACCCATCTATCGGAAGCAACAAGCTTTCAACGATGACAACCGTAAATGGCATGCCCCATGAAACGAATCAGTTTTGAATTTTTCCCGCCGAAGACCGATGCGGGAAAAGAAAAGCTGCTGGCGACCCAGCAGAAACTTCTGGTCAAGAAACCGGAATTTTTTTCCTGCACCTTTGGTGCCGGTGGCTCCACCCGCGACAATACCCGGGACATGGTGGGAAAGCTGCGCGAACAGCATGCTGACACCGCGCCACATCTGAGCTGCATCGGCCAGAGCCGTGAAGAAATCCTGGAGCTGGTAAACGGCTACAAAGATAGCGGCGTTACCCGCATCGTTGCCCTGCGCGGCGACCTGCCCTCCGGCATGGGCTATGCCCAGAGCGAGATCAAATACGCCGATGAACTGGTGCAACTGATCCGCGAAGAAACCGGTGATCACTTTACCCTGGAAGTGGCCGCCTACCCGGAAATGCACCCGCAAGCGCGCAGCTTTGAAGACGACATCGCTCATTTCAAGCGCAAGATTGATGCCGGCGCCAATAGCGGCCTGACCCAGTACTTCTATAATGCCGATGCCTACGGCTATTACCTGGATGCACTGGAAAAAATCGGCTGCGATGCCCCGGTTTATCCGGGCATCATGCCAATTCTCAACGTTGCCAACCTGGTGCGTTTCTCCAACACCTGTGGCGCCGACATCCCCCGCTGGTTGCACAGCAAACTCAACGACATCAAGGACGATGATGCCGCAGTAAAGGCCTTTGGCGAGGAAGTGGTCACCCGTCTGTGCGAACGCTTGCTGGCCATGGGCGCACCCGGGCTGCATTTCTACACCATGAACCAGGCCGGACCAAATCTGCGGATTCTGGATAATCTGGGGCTGTGAAAATGCAGCCCTGATAGAGTCGTCCTCTCCCTCCTGTGGGAGCCATGCTTGCATGTCGAATTGGGGGCGAGTTTCGAGTTTCGAGTCTCGAAAAGCCAAACCGAAATGCCGGAAGGTTGCCAGGAAATTCTGCGCAAGGAAGGAGTTTCCCCCAACGCCCGTGGGAGCCATGCTCGCATGGCGAAGGGGGTTGGGTCTGGCACCAGACCGGTATTGTCTGGATAAACCTGTCGGGTCCTGAGATGCCTGATCGCCCGTTGGGCGATTTCCGCGCAAGCGCGGTTCGCACCTCAAGATGTGCTCCTACAGCGGCTTCGAAGAAAGCACCAGGGTTCGGGAACTTCTCGGCCTTTCCCCATCGCAACTCGTCGCTCACCGCTAGAACATTCCGCTATTTCCCTTAGCGTATAACCGTATTTCCCCTGCCCCCTCCGCTCTCCCTAAGCTAAAGGCAACATTCACGGAGCTGGCCACGAGCCAGCCACAAGCTGCTCCCCGGCCGCTCCCTTATTCCGGCGCATCCTTACCCGGAGGAGGTTTATCATGCCCGCTCGCGCTCTGGCAGATTTTCTCGATAAAAATGACGTGAACTATCACTGCTATAACCATGCGCCAGCCATCACTGCCGCGGAGGTGGCGCAGTCTACCCATATCCCCGGCCGGCACATGGCCAAGACCGTGATTGTCGATGTGGATGGTGAACTGGCCATGGCCGTGCTGCCTTCCAACCAGTACCTGGACCCGGAGCGGCTGCGTCAGGCGCTGAACGCCAACAGTGTCAAACTGGCCCGGGAAGAGGAATTCAAGGACCGTTTCCCGCTCTGTGAACCAGGCGGCGAACCGCCCTTTGGCAACCTGTACAACATGCAGGTGTACGTGGATGACACCCTGCTCAGCGAAGACTGGCTGGCCTTCAACGCCGGCTCACACACGGAAGTAATCAAGATGGGCATGGGAGACTTTCTCCGCCTCAGCGGCGCCCAGGCCTGTGCCTTTGCCATGCTCCATTGATACTGCGCTTCGCACACCTCGTACCGATAATGCCGGGGAGGGTGACAACACCCACCGTCCCCGGCGTTTCCCCCTCTGCCGTTGGCGCTTTGCTCGCAAAGCGCAGATTCCAGAGGACACAGGATTGGAACTGACCCTTCGTCTTGCGAGCAAAGCGCCAGCGCCAGGCCCGGATTTTTACCTTTGCCTCTCGCAGGACTGTCACGGGCCCATGCTATGCTTTATCCATCAGTGATGGATGGAAAGTATTGATGGAAAGTTCCCGCCCCATGCGCCGCACCAAAATTGTTGCCACCGTAGGTCCTGCCTCCGCTTCCGAAGCCAAACTCGACGCCCTGATCACCGCCGGCGTCAATGTCTTCCGGCTCAACTTTTCCCATGGCGATGCCAACACTCACCGCCGCACAGCGGAAACCATTCGTCAGTGTGCGGCCGGCAAGAACGAGCATGTGGCCATTCTCGCCGATCTTCAGGGCCCCAAGATTCGTATTGGCCGCTTCCGCAACGGGCCAATCACCCTTGCCCCGGGGCAGGACTTTACCCTGGACACCGCGCTGGACGACGATGCGGGCGACAGCAGCCAGGTGGGCATCAGCTACCCGCCGCTGCCGGACGACTGCCAACCCGGCGATATCCTGCTTCTCAACGACGGCCTGCTGGAGCTGACCGTCAAGGCCATCAATGGCACCCGGGTGCAATGCATCGTGGATGTGGGTGGCGAGCTGTCGGACCACAAGGGCGTCAACCGCAAGGGCGGCGGCCTGAGCGCCCGGGCACTCACCGACAAGGATCTGGCAGACATCCAGACCGCCGCTGACATGGAAGTGGATTTTCTGGCCCTGTCCTTTCCCCGTGACGCCGGTGACGTGGAAGAGGCCCGCCGGCGTTACCGGGATGCCGGCGGCCAGGGCGGTATCGTGGCCAAGATCGAGCGCGCGGAAGCGGTGGCCGACGACGCCACTCTGGATGCCATCATCGAGGCCTCCGACGGCGTTATGGTGGCGCGCGGCGATCTGGCCGTGGAAATCGGCGATGCGGAACTGGTGGGGGTGCAGAAACACATCATCCGCCGCGCGCGGGCACTCAACCGGTTTGTGATCACCGCCACGCAGATGATGGAATCCATGATCCACAGCCCCCAGCCCACCCGGGCGGAAGTCTCGGATGTAGCCAACGCGGTGCTCGACGGCACCGATGCGGTAATGCTGTCGGCGGAAACTGCGGTGGGCGAGTACCCGGTGGAAACCGTTCAGGCCATGGACCGTATCATTCTCGGCGCAGAGCGTACCTGGCAGGAAAGGCGCACTGACCGCCCCCTCAACGACCGCACCAACAATATCGATGAAGTAATCGCCATGGCGGCCATGCAGGCAGCCAACCGGCTCGACAACGTGACCGCCATCATTGCCATGACCGAGAGCGGCAACACCCCGCGCCTGATGTCACGGCTACGCTCGGGCATGCCTATCTACGCCTTTACCCCCTATCCCTCCAGCCAGCGCCGGGTGGCCATTCTGCGCGGAGTGCGCGCCATTCCCTTTGACAGCCATACCATCGCCAGTGACGAAGTGAACCGTCGTGCGGTGGCCATGCTGGAAGACATGGGCGTGGTGAAGAACGGCGACCGGGTATTGATCACCAAGGGCAATTACAACGACGCCCACGGCGGCACCAACACCCTCAAGATCGTGGAAGTGGGCGGCAACATACAGTAGCCGCCCCTGTCGCTGCAAAGCGGCATGGGAATGGGCCTGCTTACACCAATTCTGAGCTCCCTGCTGGCCCCTTTTTCCGTCCAGCAGAGCCAGCCATCGCTTATGTAAAACAGCTACACGGTGCATCGTTTGACACTACACTGGACAAAAAATGACTCCAGCAGGGAGCTCAGAATTCGTGTAACCAGGCCCTAACATTCCTACACCATACGTCTACGCAAAAAGACGCTAAAAACGGCACGTGCGTTCTAGACTGAAGGAGCCTCTGGATAAGGCATTATCCAGAATGCTCCTCTCTCAACTTCCCGGACACAGGAAGCATAACAATGAGAATCGGTCTGGTAGTGGACTCGGGGTGCGATCTGCCCAAGGATTTCATTGATGCCAACGACATTCT
>JAKSCQ010000191.1 GCA_022360555.1 Pseudomonadales bacterium | reverse complement strand
TGTACGCATAGGCTTTGAGGAACTGATCCACCACGATTACCAGCGAGGCAATAATGGTCATCTGCACGATGATCCGGATGCTCGAGGGAATCGAGTTACGGATGGAACTGACGAAGAAGTTGGAGAACGCCACCACGGTGGTCAGTGCGATGCACATGGTCAGGGTGGTGCTCAGGTTGCTGGTTACCGCCAGCGCGGAACAGATGCCCAGGATCTGCAACGCGATGGGGTTGTTGTCGAAAATCGGACCTAACAGGATGTCCTTGGTTTTCTCAGCCATTACGCGTCTCCTTCCGGCTGCTCGCTGGATTCCACAGTGGTATCAACCGCGGCGGCGGCCGCGCCACTGTTACCTTGCTGCATGCGCTTGAGGTACGGACCGAAACCGTTTTCACCGACCCAGAAGCGCAGCAGGTGGCTGACGCCGTTACTGGTCAGGGTGGCACCGGCCAGGCCGTCTACCTTGTGCTCGGCATTGGGGGTGTTGCTTTCCACGGTACCCTTGATGACCTGGATTTCCACCTCACCCTGTTCACCGTACAGCTTCTTGCCTTCCCAGAGGGCCTTCCACTTGGGGTTGTCCACTTCGCCGCCGAGCCCCGGGGTTTCGCCATGCTCGTAGAAACCCAGCCCGGCCACGGTGTTGGCATCCGCCTCAAGAGCCAGGAAACCATACAGGGTGGACCACAGGCCATAGCCGTGTACCGGCAGGATGATGCGGTTCAGCTCACCGCTGTCATTGCGGGCCAGGTAGACTTCCGCCACCTTGGCCTGGGTCTTGATGCCGGCAATATCTTCTTCACCGCTGAGGCGAACTGACTGCTGCGGGTCCTTGGCAGCGGTACGCTGGTCGTAGGACTCCGGCATATCCACGTATTCGCCGGTGTCGATGTCCACGAACTTGCGCTCGATGGACTGGAACTGCGTGTTCACATCCTCACCGGCGTCGTACATACCAGCGGCCTGCAGAATGTTCATGCGCTTGTCGAGCAGCTTGTTTTCATTCTGCACCGGGCGCAGGCTCACCGCCGCGGTGGCAACCACCACGCCGCAAACCACACACACCAGGAAGGCAACCAGCAGAGTCTTGCTGACACTTTCGTTGTTTCCAGCCATTACACTTCTCCCCCGGTCCGGCGCAGGCGACGACGAATATTCGCCTGGGTCACAAAGTAGTCGATCAAGGGCGCACACAGGTTACCGAACAGGATGGCCATCATGACGCCCTCGGGGAAGGCCGGGTTTACCACCCGGATCAGTACCACCATCACACCGATAACGGCACCGAAGATGTACTTGCCCACATTGGTCATGGCAGCGGACACCGGATCGGTGGCCATGAAGATCATGCCGAAGGCGAAACCACCCAGGGTCAGGTGCCAGTACCAGGGCATGGCGAACATGGCGTTGGTATCGGAACCGATCAGGTTGAACACCAGGGACATGGCAACCATGCCCAGGAACACGCCCAGCACAATGCGCCAGGAGGCGATCTTGGTCAGCAGCAGGAAGGCGCCGCCGATCAGGATGGCCAGGGTGGAAGTTTCACCGATGGAGCCCTGAATGCCGCCCAGGAAGGTGTTCATCCAGGTCAGGCTGGCGCTGGCGGCGTTGGCACCCTCGGTCAGGGCGTTGCCAGCCAGGCCGGCGGCAAAGTCCAGGTTACCGGAGGCGGCCAGCGACAGCGGGGTCGCGCCGGAGAAGTTGTCCACTGCCGTCCACACTGCGTCCCCGGACATCTGTGCCGGGTAGGCGAAGAACAGGAAGGCACGGCCCACCAGAGCCGGGTTGAGGAAGTTCTTGCCGGTTCCCCCGAAGACTTCCTTGCCGATCACCACACCGAAGGAGATCCCCAGGAACACCTGCCACAACGGAATGGAAGGCGGCAGGATCAGGGTGAACAGAATACCGGTCACGAAGAAGCCTTCGTTTACCTCGTGGCCGCGCTTCCACGCGAACAGGCCTTCCCAGAGGAAGCCGCCCAGGTACACGGTAATCAGAATGGGGACATAGTAGACAGCGCCGTGGAGCACGTTGGCCCACAGGCTGTTGGGATCAAAACCGGTGAGCGCGGCAACGATATCGCTGCGCCAGCCGGGAATCGCGCTGAAGCCTTCTGCAATCTGCAGGTTGGCCTGATAACCGGTGTTCCACAGCCCGAACAGGATCGCCGGGAAGGTGCAGAACCACACTGTCATCATGATGCGCTTGAGATCAAGACCATCACGCACATGCGCCGCAGACCGGGTTACGGAATCCGGGCTGTAGAGCATGGTGTCGAACATTTCGTAGAAGGTGTAATACTTCTCGAACTTGCCGCCCTCGTGGAAATGCGGGGCGACGTTGCTATCCAGAAAGCTTCTCAGGCCCATGCTCAGCCCTCCGCTTCAATGGTGGTGAGATTGTCACGCAGAATCGGACCGTATTCGTATTTGCCCGGGCACACGAAGGTGCACAGGGCCAGGTCCTCTTCCACCAGCTCAAGGGCGCCCAGGGCCACAGCCGAATCGGAATCGCCCACAATCAGCGCACGCAGCAACTGGGTCGGCAGAATATCCAGCGGCATCACTTCCTCGTAGGCCCCCACCGGCACCATGGCCCGCTCGGAACCATTGGTCGTGGTGGTGAAGTTGAAGCGCTTGCCCGGCATCAGACGGGACAGGTAAATGTTCATCAGCGAGAAACGGTTGATGCCGGGAGAAATGTAGCCCAGCAGCTCCCGCTCGTGGCCTTCGCGCAGTACCGTCACCTGGTTGGTGGTGCGGTTAAGCCAGGCCAGTGGGCCACGGGCGTTATGGCCGTTGAACACGGAACCGCTGATCAGGCGGTTGTCCCCGTCTTTCAGCTCGTTATGGGCAAAGTCTTCCACGCTGGCACCCACGCGTGTGCGCAGGGAACGCGGCGTCTTGACCTGCGGGCCAGTCAGCGCCACGACGCGGTCACTGTAGATTTTGCCTTCGGTGAACAGTTTGCCGATGGCAATCACATCCTGATAGCCCACGGACCACACGGTCTTGTTCATGCTGACCGGGTCCAGGTAATGGATGTGGGTGCCGGCATTGCCTGCCGGGTGTTTGCCGGTGAAGGCTTCTTCGCGCACCTGACCGCCGGCGAAGCTCGGCAAGTCGGTCTTGGGGCCCCGGCAAACCCATACCGGGCCATCGGTCAGACGACTCAGCACGGTCAGGCCATTCCGGAAAGCCTCTTCGTTTTCCTTGATCACCAGCGCCGGCTCCTGGGCCAGCGGGTTGGTATCGAGAATGGAAACGAAGATGGAATTCGGGGTGGTATCCAGTGCCGGCACCTTGCCGTAGGGGCGAGTCCGCAGCAAGGTCCACTCGCCGGAGTCCACCAACTGCTGCTGGACGGCGGCGCGCTCCAGGCTGGCAAGCTGGTCGGCGCTGTAGGAGGTAAAGGTCACCTCGTCTTCCTGGTCGGCCACTTCAATCACCACGGACTGAAGCACGCGCTTGTGGCCGCGATTGATCGCCACCACCTTGCCGGCCGCCGGAGCGGTGTATTTGACGCCTTCTGTCTTCTTGTCCGTGAAGATCAGTTGGCCCTTTTTGACCACGTCTCCCTCGCGGACTTCCATAGTGGGTTTCATTCCCACATAGTCACCGCCGAGCACGGCAACAGAACGAACCTGATGACCTTCCTCAATCGCCTGGCGCGGTGCACCAGCGATGGGCAGATCCAGGCCCTTCCTGATTTTAATCATAGTTTCTCGCCCACGTTGCGTGTTGCTGAAGTCGAGGCACATCCACCGGAGGCCCTGAAAAGTCAGGAAATTGCCGGGGATGCTCGCAAAAACCGGAGTTTGCACTTGGGAACCGGCCACAGCCGGCGGCGCACATTATAAAGACGCGCCTGCCCGTTCGCCAGAGCCGAAAACCTCGCCTTTCGTCGCACTGCACTGATGCAGTGCGCAGCGAAAGGTGTGTTGTGCACCGAAAAAAAGCCCGCAACGCGGGCTTTCTTCCTTGGGTTCAGTCCTTCGGATACGCCGGGTATTCCACCCCGGAGATCTGCTGCAGGATACGCAGTACCTGGCAGCTGTAGCCGAATTCGTTGTCGTACCATACGTACAGCACGCAATGGCGCCCGTTCACGATGGTCGCCTCCGCATCGATCACGGAAGCATGACGCGAACCCACGAAGTCGGTAGACACGGCATCCGGGCTGCTCACGAAATCCACCTGACGCTGCAGCGGAGAGTGCAGGCTCACCCAGCGCAGGTAGCTGTTGAGCTCTTCCAGGGTGGTTTCCTTGCCCAGAGTCAGGTTGAGGATCGCCATGGACACGTTCGGGGTGGGGACGCGGATGGAGTTGCCGGTCAGCTTGCCGGCCAGGGACGGCAGTGCCTTGGCTGCGGCGGTAGCGGCACCGGTTTCGGTCAGCACCATGTTCAGCGGTGCGGAACGACCACGACGGGGCCCCTTGTGGAAGTTGTCCAGCAGGTTCTGGTCGTTGGTGTAGGAGTGCACCGTCTCCACGTGGCCGAACTCGATGCCGAACTTGTCTTCGATGGCCTTGAGCGGCGGCACGATGGCGTTGGTGGTACAACTGGCCGCGGAGATGATCTTGTCGCTGTCTTCGATCAGGTTGTTGTTCACACCGTGCACGATGTTCTTCATGTTGCCCTTGCCCGGCGCGGTCAACATCACGCGGGACACGCCCTTGCACTGCAGGTGCTGGGACAGGCCTTCCTCGTCGCGCCACTTGCCGGTGTTGTCGATTACCACGGCATTGTTGATGCCGTACTCGGTGTAATCGATGGCGGACGGGTCGCTGGAATAGATCACCTTGATAAAGTTGCCATTGGCGATAATGGCATTGTCTTCCTCGTCCACGGCGATGGTGCCGGAGAACGGGCCGTGCACAGAGTCGCGACGCAGCAGGCTGGCACGCTTCTGCAGGTCACCCTTGCCGGATTCACGCACCACAATGGCCTTCAGGCGCAGACCATCGCCGGAGCCGGCTTTCTCGATCAGCAGGCGGGCCAGGATACGGCCGATACGACCGAAACCGTACAGCACCACGTCGGTCTGTTCCGGCAGGCTCATCTTGTTGTGAACCGCTTCGGACAGCTCTTCGCGAACATAGTCCTCGATGGACAGGCCACGGTTGTCCTTCTTGTACTCCACGGCCAGCTTGCCGATGTCCACCCGGCAGGGGCCCAGGTCCAGCTTGCTCACTTCCTGCAGGATCGGGTAGGTGTCTACCACGGACAGCTCGGAATCCTCGATCTGCTTGACGAAGCGGTGGGTCTTCAGGATCTGGATGACAGACTTGTTGACCAGGGAGCGGCTGTAAACGATGGTGGTCACGTTCTTTTCGCGATGCAGACGGCCGATCATGGGGATCATGGCTTCTGCGATTTCCTCGCGGTTCTTCCAGCGTCCGAAGTGGTCTTCCAGTTTGTTCACGGAGATGCCCCTCTCAGTTTGGGTTCGGGTGACCGAAACCTCAGGATGGCATGGAGATGCCCGGTTTCAGCGCCACCAGCGGTGGAGTTTGGGGCGCGAATAATATCGCCAAATGGCCCGTTTATCCACCCGGAAACGGCCAGTTGGGAGTTGCAAGTTACAAGTTTCAAGGAGCAAGGCGCGGTCTGAGTCAAAACCAGCGTCCAGGCCCTGCCCGCGCACGAGCGGCGATGCGCGAAAAAATGCCCCGTGACGGGCTGCTCCAGCCTTTATACGCGTTGAAACTTGCAACTTGAAACTTGCTCCTTAGTGCCACCTATCCAGACAGTGCCATCCCCACCCTCTCGCGCAGGACCGGCAGCACCTCTTCCTCGAACCAGGGCCGCTGGCGCAACCACAGGCGGTTGCGGGGGCTGGGGTGCGGCAGCGGGAAAAAACCGTGTTCCAGCGCCCGGGCAAATTGCCGCACATTGTCCGACAGGGTCTTGCCCGGGGCTGGCAGGTAGTATTTCTGGGCATACTGGCCCACCAGCAGGGTCAGGCGCAGGTTCGGCAGCTCCGCCAGCAGCCGCTCGTGCCACTGTGGGGCGCATTCCGGGCGTGGCGGCAGATCCCCGCCCTTGCCCCGCCCCGGGTAACAGAACCCCATGGGAATAATGGCAATGCGGTTTTCGTCATAGAACGCTTCCCGGTCCATCTGCAGCCAGTCCCGCAGCCGGTCACCGGACGGGTCATTCCAGGGGATACCGGTCTCGTGAACCCGGGTCCCCGGCGCCTGCCCCACTATCAGCAGGCGCGCCGCCTCCCCCGCCCGCACCACCGGGTGTGGACCCAGTGGCAGGTGCGGCTCGCACAGGCGGCAGGCCCGAACTTCCTCGAGCAGGGGGATCAAGGCGCTCATCAGCCGGTGGGACTGTCTGAAGGATGCAGGCGCATCAGGCCCTCCTGGGCCACCGAGGCCACCAGAGTGCCGTCCTGGCGGTAGATGGCGCCGAAATTCAGCCCCCGGGAGCCGCCCGCGAAGGGGCTTTCGCTGCGATACAGCAGCCATTCATCAATGCGGAAGTCATTATGGAACCACATGGCGTGGTCAATGCTGGCGCACTGCACATGGGGCTGCCAGAAATTCATGCCATGGGGCAACATGGCCGTGCCCATCAGACCGAAGTCGGAGCAGTAGGCCAGCAGTGCCCGCTGGACCATGGTGTCGGCCTCGATCTTGTCCACCACCCGGAACCAGATTTCCCGCACCGGCGGCTGGGGCTCGGAAGCAATGGCATCCCGCGGGGTCACCGGCCGAAACTCCACCGGGCGCTCCTGCAGAAAGGCCTCCCGGTATTGTTCCGGCAGCCGCTGCACCAGCCGCTGGCGGGCGGCCTCGTCATTCTCCAGCCCTTCCGGGCCGGGCACCTCGGGCATCTCCGCCTGGTGACTGACACCCTCCTCCTGCACCTGGTAGGACGCCGCCAGGGAAAAGATCGGCCGGCCATGCTGGATGGCATTGACCCGGCGGGTGGTAAAGCTCTTGCCGTCGCGGATACGGTCCACGTCATAGACGATGGGCTTGGTGAAATCCCCCGGGCGCAGAAAGTAGGCGTGCAGGGAGTGGACCGGCCGGTCCGGCTCCACGGTCCTGGAGGCCGCCAGCAATGCCTGGCCGGCCACCAGGCCGCCAAACACACTGCGTTGCCCATTGGCCTCGCTCTGGCCCCTGAAAAGGTTGTTCTCGAGCTGTTCCAGGTCAAACAGCGCCATCAGCTCCCGAACCGATGCATTCATACCCAATCCTCAGCGCAAAAAAACAAATCAGGCTGCCATGTTAACGTCTTGGGCGAAGCTTGTTCAGTCATGCCGGGACGAATATCAGAACAAGTCAGCCACAAGTCGCAACTGACCCGGTGGAGATTCAAGCTACAAGCTGCAAGCCTCAAGCTACAACACGGACAATGATCAGCAGCCAACCCTCAAACGCCAGAGCCGCGCCGCAGATCTTGCTATCGTTACACAACCCCATCAGCGCGGAGCACCTCCCCTTTCAAGACACGCCACACCATCCCCGTGTTGTAGCTTGAGGCTTGCAGCTTGTAGCTTGTCTCTCCATGGCCCCTTGACGCCGGCACCGCTACAATACGCCGCCTGAACCCAAGCGAACGGCAGGAACCGGGCTGAATGAAGTTACTCCCCGACAGCACCCTCTTCCCCAGTGGACGCGAACATTACAAAGACTGGGCCGGGCTGGACCACGGCAGCATGGCCGCGGTGCTGGCAGAGCTGGCCCGCAGCCAGGATCACCTGTTCGTGGTACTGGCCCCCAACAGCAGCCGCGCCCAGCAGATCACCGATTCGCTGAGCTTCTACCTCACCGGTAGCGAAACGCCGGTGATGCTGTTCCCGGACTGGGAGACCCTGCCTTACGACCACTTCAGTCCCCACCAGGATATCGTCAGTGACCGTATCCGGGTGCTGCACCAGCTTCCGGACACCCACAAGGGCATTCTGGTGGTGCCGGTGAATACCCTGATGCAGCGGCTGGCACCGCCGATCCACATCACCGGCAACAGCTTCCTGCTTGAGGTGGGCGACACCTTTGATATGGAGGCCACCCGCGAGCGGCTGGTGACCTGCGGCTACCGCCAGCGTGACAATGTCTACGAGCATGGCGAGTTCGCCGTGCGCGGTGCCATCATGGATATCTACCCCATGGGGGCCGAGCAGCCATTCCGCATCGAGCTGTTCGACGACGAGATCGAATCCCTGCGCCTGTTCGACGCGGAAAGCCAGCGCTCCACCGGCCAGGTGCAGGACATCACCCTGCTGCCGGCGGCGGAATTTCCGCTCAGCGCCGAAGGCATTGCCCGCTTTCGCACGGCCTTCCGCGATACCTTTGATGTGGATACCCGCGGCGTGCCGCTCTATCAGGATGTTTCCGACGGCCTGGCCGCCCCCGGGCTGGAGTACTACCTGCCCCTGTTTTTCCAGGAAATGGCCACCCTGTTCGACTACCTGCCGGACGATGTACGACTGGTGGAACTGGCCGACTGCCAGAGCGCGGTGGACCACTTCTGGGCGGATGTGGAGCAGCGCTACGAATCCCGCCGCCACGACATTCACCGCCCCATCCTGGCGCCCTGGCAGCTCTATCTGCGCCCGGAAGAGCTGGGCGCCGCCCTCAAGCAGCACCCCCTCGCCCGGCAGGCCAACAGCAACAACAGCCATGCCATCCAGTTCGACGTGGCTACCATGCCGGCGCTCACCGCCGATGTTCGGGCCAGCAACCCGCTGGCGCTGCTGCATACCTTTTCCGACGCACACCCGGATACCCGTATCCTGATCTGCGCCGAGACCGCCGGCCGTCGCGAAGCCCTGCTCGAGCTGATGCAAAAGATCGGCATCCAGCCGGTCATGAAGGACAACTGGCCGGACTTCATCGCCAATCCCGAACGCTGGTGCCTGACCCGGGGCGAGCTGGACGCCGGCTTCTACGCGCCGGACCACGAGCTGCTGGTGGTCACCGAAAACGACCTCTATGGTGAGCGCGTGCTGCAACGCCGGCGCCGCAAATCCAGCAGTGATGACGGTGCCGCCGAACAGGCCTTCCGTTCCCTGGGCGAACTCACCGTGGGCTCGCCAGTGGTGCATCTGGAGCACGGCGTGGGCCGCTACCTGGGCCTGACGCACATGGAAGTGGACCGCCAGCAACACGAATTTTTGCTGCTGGAATACGCCGGCGGCGACAAGCTCTATGTGCCGGTGTCCTCCCTGCATCTGATCAGCCGCTATGGCGGCGGCGACACTGCACCACTCAACCGGCTGGGCACGGAACAGTGGAGCAAGGCCCGGCAAAAGGCCGCCGAGAAAATCCACGACGTGGCCGCCGAACTGCTCAACACCTATGCCCGCCGCGAAGCCCGCGAAGGCAAGCAGTTCGATGTGGACATGAGCGACTACGAGCGCTTCAGTGCCGGCTTCCCGTTCGAGGAGACCCCGGACCAGCAAGCCGCCATCGCTGCGGTGATCGCCGACATGCAGTCCAGCAACCCCATGGACCGGCTGGTGTGTGGCGACGTGGGCTTCGGCAAGACCGAGGTGGCCATGCGCGCCGCTTTCGTGGCGGTGGAAAACCAGACCCAGGTGGCGGTTTTGGTGCCCACCACCCTGCTCGCCCAGCAACACTATGAATCCTTCACCGACCGCTTCGCCGACTGGCCGGTGAATATCGAGGTACTGTCGCGCTTCCGCAGCGCCAAGGACAAAACCCAGGTACTCAAACGCCTGAAAGACGGCAAGGTGGATATCCTGGTGGGCACCCACCAGTTGTTGCAGGAAACCGTGTCCTTCAATGAACTGGGCCTGATCATCGTGGACGAGGAGCACCGCTTCGGAGTGCGCCACAAGGAGCGCCTCAAGCAGATGCGCGCCGAGTGCGACATCCTCACCCTCACCGCCACGCCGATCCCCCGCACCCTGAACATGGCGTTCAGTGGCATGCGCGACATTTCCATCATCGCCACCCCGCCGCAGAAACGCCTGTCGGTGAAAACCTTCGTGCAGCAGCACAACGACACCATCATCAAGGAAGCCCTGCTGCGCGAGCTGCTTCGTGGTGGTCAGGTGTACTACCTGCACAACGACATCGACACCATGGAGAAAACCGCCGAGGACATCCGCAAGCTGGTGCCCGACGCCCGGGTCGGCATCGCCCATGGCCAGATGCGCGAGCGGGAGCTGGAAGCGGTGATGAGCGACTTCTACCACCGCCGCTTCAACGTGCTGGTATGCACCACCATCATCGAGACCGGCATCGACGTGCCCAGCGCCAACACCATCGTCATCGACCGGGCGGACAAACTGGGCCTGGCCCAGTTGCATCAACTGCGTGGCCGGGTGGGTCGCAGCCACCACCAGGCCTACGCCTACCTGATCACCCCCAGCCCCAAGGTGATGAGCAAGGATGCCCTCAAGCGCCTGGAAGCCATCGAACAGGCCACCGACCTGGGCGCCGGCTTCATGCTGGCCAGCCAGGATCTGGAAATTCGCGGTGCCGGGGAGCTGCTCGGCGAGGAGCAGCACGGCAACATCGAGACCATTGGTTTCAGCCTCTACATGGAAATGCTGGAGCAGGCGGTGGAAGCGTTGAAACGGGGCGAACAGCCGGATGTGGAAAAGCCCCTGAGCGGCGGCCCGGAACTAAACCTGCGTATCCCGGCTCTGATTCCCGAGGATTATCTGCCGGATGTATTCGGCCGCCTGACCCTCTACAAGCGCATCGCCGGCTGCAAGACCCGCGACGGCCTGAAAGAGCTGCAAGTGGAAATGATCGACCGCTTCGGCCTGCTGCCGGAACCGGTGAAAAACCTGTTTGCCGTCACCGAGCTGCGCCAGCAGGCGGAGCGCCTGGGCATCACCCGACTCGATGCTCACGCCAGCGGCGGCAAACTGGAATTCGGCGAGCGCACCCCGGTGGACCCGCTGACCATCGTCAAGCTGGTCCAGTCCGGCCCCAACCGCTTCAAGCTGGAAGGTGCCAACGCCCTGCGTTTCGTGGAAGACAGCGAGACCGCCGAGGAACGCATCCAGGTGGTGGACGCCCTGCTCAAACGCCTGTCCGCCCAGAGTATCAAGCAGGACGCCACGGGTTGACCTGCCGGCCTGGCTGGCCCCGGTCACAAAAACGACGCCGCTCGGCCCCATCCCCGTGAATTGTAAAAGCGGACTGGGTTATAGTCGGCAACAAAATCAAGGCCTGCACACAGGCTGAACAAGGAGTTATCAATGCTTCGCGCATTATTGTTGGTTGTGCTGGCCCTGGTGGCCAATCCGGGGTTTGCCCAAAGCTGGTACAAGGTGGAAGTACTGATCTTCGCCCGCAATCACCCCGCCAGCGAAGAGCAGTGGAATACCGGGCTGCAGCCCCGCTATGCCGCCCAGTCCGTCACCATCGGCAAACCGGAAGCCAGTGAACTGGCCGACCCGGCCGCCCTGGCCCGGGGCGCCTGGCAGCCCCTGCCCCAGGACGATGAGGTGCTGCGCTACATGCTGGAACGCATGGAAGGCACCGGTGACTACCGCGAGCTCTACCACGCCGCCTGGCGCCAGCCCATTGGCGACAAGGGCGAGACCCTGCCGGTGTACGTGCGCGGTGGCCAGACCCTGCCCACTGAGGAAGGCGACGTCCCGGAACTGGAAGGCACCCTGCAATTCCACAAATCCCGCTACGTCCACGTGGACCCGCGCATCTGGTTCAACACCGCCGGCAGCGACGAGCGTTTCTACGTGGACATCAGCGAAAGCCGCCGCCTCACCGGCCACCAGGTCTACTATTTCGACCACCCCATGTTCGGCATGCTGGTGCGCGTTACCCGCTAGCTCTCACAAACCCTCGCACCAACCTCGCCGTAGGGGCGTCGCTGGCGGCACGATAAAACGCAGCGGCAAGTTGCAAGTGACAAGAAGCAAGGCGCGGTCGATATCTTACCAATGTCAGAAGCCGTGCCCGCGATACCGGTCCTGGCGCGGGGCTTATACTTTTAATATCCATTGAGCTTTCTTCGCGTTTTTCCTTGCAACTTGAAACTTGCAACTGATCTTGATCGCGCCGCCAGCGACGCTCCTACGGCGGGCCATGCACCACCGCTCCGTCTTATTCCCCTACCCCATAACACCGCCTGTCAGAAATAACAGATCCATACAGGCACACATGGGTTTCTCGCGCTAAAGT
>JAKSCQ010000126.1 GCA_022360555.1 Pseudomonadales bacterium | reverse complement strand
GCGTGGGAGACCTTTGTGTCTGCCGGTGCCCTTGGATGCCGGTTCGCCAACCTGCGCACAGTCACCTCCATCTTTTTGGCGAGAGATCGAGGTGGCTCCACAATCCAAGGAGCTACACCCATGATTCACGCCCGTATTGCGTGCGCAGCCCGTGCACGCGCCCATCGCAAAATGGCCATCTCGGCCCTGAAATCCAATTCCAGCCTGGCCTCCCGGCTCAAGCGGTACCGCCACCACTCCGTCAAGGCTCGCCGCCTGGAAGGGGGTGCAGCATGAATCAGCACAAGAACCCCGCAGAGCTGGTCGAAGTGCTGCGCAATGTCCTCGATGAAATCGGCACCTCAGCGAATGTCTTGCAGACCGGCTTGATTGATCTCAACTGTAATCCCGAGCAAGCCGCCAGAGGCTATGCCTACCTGTACAACACGCTCGCAGAGAGGATCGGCTGGCTGGCTGATTTGGGGCTGACTCACATCATGGGCAGCCCTGACATCTGTGGCGATGCTGAGGATTGGTTCATGTCCCCGGCATATCACGATGCCAAGGCCAAGCTGGCAGGCAAGGGGGGCAAGTCATGAGTGTCCCAACCACACGTGCCGTAATTGAAGGCGAGAGCCTGATTGGTTCAGCAACCGCCCTTCGCACTATCTCCAACCTGATTCAGGAAAACGGTGTCCGGGAAAGCTGCGAGGGTATGCAGCCATTTCTGGATCTGGGTGCCTATGAGGGGCTGGCCTGTGCTGTCTCCATCATTGCCGAGAAGCTGCAGGAGCAGGGCGAATTCTTCAAGCAAGACGCCATCGTTGCCGTTCGGGTTCCCCTGCAGGAGGTGAGCCATGGATAAGCGCACACCATCATTTGGAGAACTCCTGAAGGATCTGGATGCCATCGCGCCGGTATGTGGCCCTGATGGCGGGAAGCTGAGTTTCACCAGTGAGCAGACCGAGCTTCTGGAGCGTATTTCTCAAGCAAGTGAAGAAACGGGGGATGCTCTTGAGCTCGGTCTGAAGGTGGTCGGTAAGCTGATGGCAGCGAGCGCCACCAGTGAACTGCCCATGGATGCTGATGAGATACAGACATTGGGCTGGTTCATCCAGGAAGTGGCTGATGTTGTCCATTGTCTGAAAGATGTGGGCCTCGGCGCTGAATACCGGCTTCGTGCCATGGAGCAGGAGGTGCCAGCTTGAATAGCCACCAAACCTACAGTGACGTTGTTGCTGCGTTCCGCGCCGCCTTGGAGGCGGCGCTGGGCGCAGCCCCTGACCACATCGAGGCAGACGGGCAGATTCACCGATTCAAGACTGAGCGGGACAAGCGTGGCCAGCGTTCTGGATGGTATGTCCTGTATCTGGATCGGGTGCCGGCTGGTGCCTTCGGTGATTGGAAAACAGGCCTGACCGAGAGCTGGTCTAAAGTAGACCGAAAGAGACTCACAGCAAGCCAGCAGGCCGAGATCCAGCGGCACCTCCGCGAACAACGTGCTGAATCTGTCAGGCAACGTCAGGAATTGCAGGGCGCCGCGGCAGAGAAGGTCCGCAAGCTATGGGAATGGGCAAAGCCAGCGGACCCCATGCACCCATATCTCCAGGCAAAGCAGATGCCGCCAATGCAGCTTCGGCAGCATGGTGACGCGCTGCTTGTTCCCCTGACTGATGGTCACCGGATGGTGAACCTGCAGCGAATCTTCCCTGATGGCTCCAAGCGCTTTTACCCGGGTGGCCGGGTATCGGGCTGCTGGAGCCCTATCGAGGGTGAGAAGGGGCCTATCTACATCTGCGAGGGTTGGGCCACTGGGGCGACCATAAACAAGCTCACAGGCCATTTGGTGGTGTGTGCGATGAATGCCGGGAACCTGACCCATGTGGCAAAGGCCATGCGGGAGCGTTACCCAGACCGGTATCTGGTGATTGCTGGCGACAACG
>JAKSCQ010000114.1 GCA_022360555.1 Pseudomonadales bacterium | reverse complement strand
TCCTTGGCGATCTTCAGTACCTTGCGGACCTTGTCTTCCGGCATTTCCAGGCGCACGCCCAGCTCTTCCGGGGTGGGTTCGCGACCCATTTCCTGCAGCATCTGGCGCTGCACCCGGTTGATCTTGTTGATGGTCTCTATCATGTGCACCGGGATCCGGATGGTGCGGGCCTGGTCCGCGATGGAGCGGGTGATGGCCTGACGGATCCACCAGGTGGCGTAGGTAGAGAACTTGTAACCACGACGGTATTCGAACTTGTCCACGGCCTTCATCAAACCGATGTTACCTTCCTGGATCAGGTCCAGGAATAACAGGCCACGGTTGGTGTATTTCTTGGCAATGGAAATCACCAGACGCAGGTTGGCTTCCACCATTTCCTTCTTGGCGCGGTGGGCCTTGGCTTCGCCGATGGAAATGCGACGGTTGATTTCCTTGATGTCCGCCACCGGCAGGCCAATGATTTCCTCGACGGTGGTGATCTTGCGCTGGGCGCGCTGGATGTCTTCTTTCACAGCGCCCAGTTTGTCGGCAATGGCCTTGCCTTTCTTGGTCTTGAGCTGGCGGTCCACCCAGTCCATGTCGGTCTCGTTACCGGGGAACAGCTTGATGAAATCCTTGCGATCCATGCCGCCACGGCGGATGGCGGCGGACATGATCTGGCGCTCGAACTTGCGCACCATGTCCAGGTTGTTGCGGGCGCCGACCAGCATTTCGTCATAGATGCGTGGTACCAGCTTGAACAGGGTGAAGTGTTCAGCCAGTGCTTGCTGTGCCTTGGCGGTGCTGGCATGGTCGCGGCCGTTGCGCTTGAGGGAGCGCTCCACTTTTTCGTGCAGCTTTTTCAACTGGTTGAAGCGCTCTGCGGCCAGTACCGGGTCCAGGCCGCCTTCATCTTCATCGTCATCATCGTCGTCGCTGTTCTTGTCGTCAGCGTCGTCGTCATCATCGTCCTTGGCTTCGGCGGCTTTTTTGGCTTTTTCCGCGAAGGTGGGTTCCTTGTTGGCGTTGGTGGCCGCGGCCCCGTCGTCGTTGGGATCCAGGTAGCCGGCAATGAGGTCGGTGAGCTTGCGCTCTTCGTTTTCCACGCGGGCGTATTCGTCCAGCAGCATGTCCACGGCACCGGGCCAGAAGGACAGGGCGTGCATGACTTCACGGGTGCCTTCTTCGATGCGCTTGGCGATCTCGATTTCGCCTTCCCGGGTGAGCAGCTCCACGGTGCCCATTTCGCGCATGTACATGCGCACCGGGTCGGTGGTGCGGCCGGGTTCGTTTTCCACGGAGGCGAGTACGGCAGCGGCTTCCTCGGCAGCAACCTCATCGGTGCTGTCGGCACTTTCGTCGATCATGATCTGATCGGCGTCCGAGGCTTTTTCCACCACGGTAATGCCCATGTCGTTGATCATCTGAATGATGTCTTCCACCTGGTCCGTGTCGGTAATGGACTCCGGCAAGTGGTCATTCACTTCGGCATAGGTCAGGTAGCCCTGCTCTTTGCCGAGGGCGATCAACTGCTTCAGCTGGGATTGTTGCTGCTGCTTTTGAGTCGTCATGCAATAAAGCCCGTAACGTCGTGCCGGTCAGTGGGGGCTGACTGGCAATTGGTGGGGTGGAAAAACGGCATATTATACCGGTACATGGGGGTTTCGGCCAGTAATTGCAAGTCTGGAAGGGCGGGTGGCGGTAATGGTTCTCAGTCAGGCGCTGTAAATAAAATCAATAAGTTACATTGTATGGCTAGTGGAACGGCTTGCGGGCGTGCTGGCGGGCCTCGGCCAGGGCCTGGAGCAGGTTTTGCAACTGTGCGGCGTCCGGGATGCCGGCTTCGTACTGGGCTTCGATGGCGGCCTCCAGGCGGGCCACGTCCAGTTGTGAAAGGGCATCCAGCCACAGGCGCCGGGCCATGTCTTCCTGCAATGGGGGTTTGAGGCTGGCTTTCAACAGCCGCGACAGGGTTTCGCCCTGTTCCAGTGCCATCAGGGCGCCGAGCAGGGCGGCGGGACGATGGTTCTGGCGGCACAGGTCGGCGACCTGGATGAGCAGGTCGATCTGTGGCACGGGCAGGTTTTCCACCCCCTCCGGAAGTGGGGATTCCTCCACCAGGTTGGGGTAGTCCAGCAACACCAGAACCAGGCGCTCGGCCATGGTAAGCGGCCCCTTTCGGCGGCGGGCCGGGCTGTCTGGCAGTTCCGGTTCCATGGGCATGTCGTCGGGGAGGGGCGGCTCCTCCGGTGGTGGTGCATCCTGCCAGGTGGGCGGCGGTTCCGGCCGGGGGGCGGGTTCGGCTACGGGGCTGGGCCGGGGGGCCGGTTTGAGCTGGGACAGGGATTCCTTGTCCAGCCGGGTCAGGCGTGACAGCTCTTCGGTCAGCAGGGCCCGGTAGACGGGGCCGGCCGGTTTGTCCAGATAGGGCAGTGCCAGGCGAGCGAGACGGGCGCGACCGTCCACGGTGTCCAGATCCAGGCCTTCAGCAAGGTGACGGAACAGATAGGTAGACAGGGCATCAGCCTTGTCGGTGAGTGCTCGCAGGGCTTCCGGGCCCTGCTGTCGTACCAGGGTGTCCGGGTCTTCGCCCTCGGGGAGAAACAGGAAGCGCACCTGCTTGCCGTCGTCCAGCGCTGGCAGCAGGGATTCCAGGGCGCGCCAGGCCGCACGGACACCGGCCTGGTCACCGTCGAAACAGAGGATGACCTCGTTCACCTGGCGGAACAGCTTGCGGGCATGGTCTTCGGTGGTGGCGGTACCCAGGGTGGCCACCACGTTGGGCACGCCGTGCTGGGTCAGGGCGATCACATCCATGTAGCCTTCCACCACATAGAGCCGGTCGCTGCGGTCGCGGCTCTGGCGCCATTCCCACAGGCCGTAAAGCTCCTGGCCCTTGTGAAAGACCGGGGTTTCCGGGCTGTTCAGGTATTTGGGTTTGCCATCGCCGAGCACCCGGCCACCAAAGCCGATGGTGCGACCACGGCTGTCACGGATGGGAAAAATGATGCGATCGCGAAACTTGTCGTAGGTGTGGCCGGTGTCTTCACGGCGCACCAGCAGGCCGGCGGCAAGCGCCTGCTCCAGCCCGGTCTCGGTGAGCGACAGGCCATTGATCAGATTGTCGAAGCCCGGCGGGGCAAAGCCCAGGCCAAAGCGCTTGGCGATC
>JAKSCQ010000086.1 GCA_022360555.1 Pseudomonadales bacterium | reverse complement strand
TGAAGTCGCAATAGGGGCACTTGCGCACGCACCAGGGGGTGTGGATGTAGAGGGAGAGGGGCGGCAAGGAGAGGGGCATGAGGGTGAGTAATTAATAGTTAATAATGAATAGTTAAAACTACGGTTTAACGTAGAGTATGGTAGCAGACTGCTGTGGCTAGGGTGCCGGTCTTTTGCCTTTAGCTGTTAACTATTAATTATTCATTATTAACTGCTTTCTATGCATATCTGGGTTGATGCCGATGCCTGGCCCAGGCCGGTGAAGGACGTGTTGTTCAAGGCGGCGCAGCGGGTGCAGGTGCCTTGTACCCTGGTGGCGAATCAGCCTGTGGCGGTGCCTCGCTCGGCGCTGATCCGGTCGATTCAGGTCGGCCAGGGATTTGATGTGGCCGATAACGAGATTGTCCAGCGCTGTCAGCCCGGAGATCTGGTGGTCACCCAGGATATTCCCCTGGCCGCTGAAGTGGTGGCCAAGGGCGCCGAGGCGGTGACCCCCCGCGGGCACTGGCTGGACAAGGATACCGTGCGTGAACGCCTGAATATGCGGGATTTCATGGAGGAAATGCGCTCGGCAGGCATGGAAACCGGCGGTCCCAAAAGCTTCTCTCCCCAGGACAAGGGGCGTTTTGCCAATGCCCTGGATCGCTGGCTGGCCCGTCAGAAGTAGGTCATTACCCCGATTTGCCCCCAGCTCAGATCGTCGCCGCCATCGCGGCGCACGTCTTCGCCGGCCCAACTGTGCTGCCAGCCGGCCCACAGGTTCACCGCCGAGTGACAGGCCCAGGTCAGCATGACGCCCAGTTCCCGGTGGTTGGGGCCGTCGTAGTGTTCGCTGGCGTAGCCGTCGTCATAGGTTTGGGTGAGCCGTAACTGGCCCACCCACTGGGGGACGATCTCGCGTTCGCTGATCAGTGACAGGGCATAGAAGGCGCCATCGGCCTGTTTGCTCCACACGCCATCCAGGGCCACGGTCAGCCAGGGCTGGATGTGGTTGGCCACGCCCAGACCGGCTTCCAGATCATCCGGATCGTCCGGGTGGAACTGCAGGTAGGTGAGATTGACGTAGGGGTTCCAGTCGCCCAAGTAGGGGGCATATTCCACGAACAGGTTGTTTTCCCGGTAGTCACTGCCATTGCCCCAGGCCTGCCAGACCCCAAAGGCGGCATCCATCCTGCCCAGATCTCCGCCCAGGCTGGTGAGGCTGTCGCCGTCCAGGTTGTCCCGGCCTTCACTGATGTAGCGGCTGTGCCACTGGGTTTGCAGGCTGCCCTGCAGACCCGCGCCATGGCACGCCAGTGGTAATAGCAGACAAAGAAAGACAAAAAGTCGCTGGGTCACTGTTTCCGTCCCTGGTTCCAGTTTTCCTCACTGTAGCAAAGGTGCGCGAATAGCGTGTCAAAGGTTGCCGCGGGCGGTGGGTTATGCGGGGGTGTCCTGGCCCAGGGCATCCAGCAATTGGGCCATGGCCTTGCCGCGATGACTGATGGCGTTCTTGTCCGCCGGTGCCAGTTGTGCGGCGGTGCAGCCCTTTTCCTTGACGAAGAAATGGGGGTCGTAGCCGAAGCCCTGATCGCCTTGGGGATCGGTCACGATTTCCCCTTCCCAGGTGCCCTGGCAGAGGATCGGGGTGGCATCATCCTCGTGGCGCATCAAAACGATCACGGCCACATAGCGGGCGTCCCGGGGAGCGTCAGGCAGGGCACTGAGCATTTCCACCAGCAGGGCATTGTTCTTGGCGTCGGTGGCGCCGACGCCGGCAAAGCGGGCAGAAAAGACACCCGGCGCGCCGTTGAGCGCCGCCACTTCGATGCCGGAATCATCGGCGATGGCGGGCAGGCCGGTGTGCTTGCTGGCATTGCGGGCCTTGATGATGGCGTTTTCCACGAAGGTGGTACCGGTTTCTTCCGCTTCCGGCACGTTGAACTCGCTCTGCGCTACCACCTGGATGTTCAGTGGTTCCAGCAGTTGCTGCATTTCGGCGAGTTTTTTGGCATTGCCGGAGGCGAGTACGATTTTTTCCATGGGGAACTCCTGCGTCGTTAGCGACAAGCTTCAAGCGGCAAGCTACAACGCGAATCTGGGCTTTGTCTGTTTTGTAATACAGAAGCCGCGCCGAGAATTTGGGCGCGGCTTCGAGGTTCAACCAAAAAAGAACCTGCAATCGCGTTGCAGCTTGAAGCCTGTTGCTTGCTTCTGATTTATACCGTCACCCGGTAGATGGCGATTTCCCCGAACAGGTTTGGCCACAGCCGTGCCAGGGCGCCGCTGCGGTGGTGGCGGTTGATCACCTGGCGTTCG
The DNA here is from genome assembly GCA_022360555.1 of Pseudomonadales bacterium. Taxonomy (GTDB): domain Bacteria; phylum Pseudomonadota; class Gammaproteobacteria; order Pseudomonadales; family Alcanivoracaceae; genus Alcanivorax. Next base: position 28,970 of record JAKSCQ010000086.1, on the reverse strand, counting down.
AGGATGCGGATGCGGTTCTTGCGACAGTGGGTTTCGAAATCCTGCACCGTGCACAGGTGAATGTTCGGGGTGTTGTACCACTCGTAGGGCAGCGCGGACGAGACCGGCATGCGCCCTTTCAGGCCCAGGTAGGCACGGACCTTCCAGTGCCCGAAGTTGGGGAAGGTGATGATGGCTTCGCGCCCCACGCGCAGCATTTCATTGAGAATCTGGTCCGGGCGCAGCACGGCTTGCAGGGCCTGGGTCATCACCACATAGTCGAAGCGGTGATCCTGGAAATTGCCCAGCCCCTGGTCCATATCCTGTTCCAGCACATTGACGCCCTTTTCAAAGCAGGCGGCCAGGTTGTCCTGGTTGATTTCCAGTCCGTAACCGCGGGCTTGCTTGTGTTCCTTGAGCCAGGCAAGCAGGGTGCCGTCGCCGCAGCCCAGGTCCAGCAAGGTGGCGTTGCGGGGAATCCAGTTGCTGATCAGTTGCAGGTCATCACGCATGGTTGCCCGCCTCCGTTTCCGCGACGCCGCTTTCCACTTCGTTGGCGACCCTGTGCATATAGGCACCAAACAGCTTGGTGTATTCGGGGATATCCAGCAGGAAGGCGTCGTGCCCCTTGGGGGTATCGATTTCCGCGTAGCTCACATCGCGGCCGGCATGGACCAGCCCATCGACGATCTCCCGGCTGCGTTCCGGGGCGAAGCGCCAGTCCGAGGTGAAGGACATGACCAGGAACTTGCAGCTGGGTTGCTCCAGCGCCTTTTCCAGGGAGTCGTCAAAATCCCGGGCAGGGTCGAAGTAATCCAGCGCCTTGGTCATCAGCAGGTAGGTGTTGGCGTCGAAGTTGCGCGAGAACACTTCCCCCTGGTGGCGCAGATAGGATTCCACCTGGAATTCCACGTCGAAGCCGAAATGAAAGCGACCGGCACGCAGGTCGCGGCCGAATTTCATGCGCATGGCGTCGTCGCTCAGGTAGGTGATGTGGCCCACCATGCGCGCCAGAATCAGCCCCTGGCGCGGGTAGGTGTCGTGCAGGTAGTAGCGTCCACCATGAAAGTTCGGGTCGGTCAGGATCGACTGTCGGGCTACCTCGTTGAAGGCAATGTTCTGGGCGGACAGTTTGGGGGCGGCGGCGATCACCACGGCATGGCTGAGCCGTTCCGGGTAGTCGATGGACCACTGCAGCGCCTGCATGCCGCCCATGCTGCCGCCAATCACTGCCGCCCAGCGCTGGATGCCCAGCACATCGGCCAGGCGTACCTGGCTGTTGACCCAGTCCTTGATGGTCATCATGGGGAAGTCTGGGCCCCAGGGCTGGCCAGTCTCCGGATTGATCGAGGACGGTCCACTGGAGCCGTGGCAGCCGCCCAGGTTATTGGGGCAGACCACGAAGAAACGGTTGGTATCGATTACCTTGCCGGGGCCGATACAGGTATCCCACCAGCCCGGACGCTTGTCGTCCATGCTGTGATAGCCGGCAGCGTGGTGGTGACCGGACAGGGCATGGCAGATCAGCACCGCGTTGGAGGCGTCGCTGTTCAGGGTGCCGTAGGTTTCATAAACCAGCTCGTAGGACGGCAGGGTGCGGCCACACTCCAGTTCGAGAGGGCTCTCGAATCGGTGTGTTTTCGGCTCCACCAGCCCCACGGAGTCTGCGGGAATCTGTTGCGGCATGATGACTCGCTTGAATAAGTTGCCGCAAAGTCTAAAGCCCGGCTGATAGGGGCGCAATGCGGGCTCGGCAAGTGACCGTGCTATGATGGCCTTTCCGGGAACAGGGATCAGGAGACGGGCTTCCATGGCATCCGACAAGCTGCTTGATACGTTGTATGAAAAAGTGGCCAACGATGAAGATGCCCGCACCTGTACCGATATCAGCGATGCCGCCTGTCGCGAGGTCCCCGGCAACTTCTTCCGTATCATTGCCGCCAACACCCTCACCAAGATCGGTGATTTACTGATCAATCCGAAAACCGTGCTGGCCTGGTTGATTGCCGCTGTGGGCGCGCCAGCGTCACTGGCGGCCATGCTGGTGCCGATTCGCGAATCCGGCTCGCTGATTCCCCAGCTGATGATCGGCGCCTTTGTGCGTCGCTACCCGGTGCGCAAGGGGTTCTGGGTACTGGGGGCGGCTTTGCAGGGTGTGGCGGTGTTGGGCATGGCAGCGGCGGTGTGGCTGCTGGCCGGGATGGAAGCGGGGCTGGCCATTGTCGGCTTGCTGGTGCTGTTTAGCATCAGCCGCGGTTTCTGTTCCGTGGCCATGAAGGATGTGCAGGGCAAATGCATTCCCAAGACCCGGCGCGGCCGGCTCACCGGCCTGTCGGCCACCCTGTCCGGGGCGGCGACCTTTGCGTTGTCCCTGGTGATTTTCCGTGGCGACAGTGACCCGTCCATGGCGTTCTACAGCGCCCTGCTCACTGGTGCCGGTGTGGCCTGGCTGCTGGCGGCCCTGGTGTTTGTCACCGTGGACGAGTACCCGGGCGCCAGTGAAGGGGGCAACAATGCCCTCAAGGAAGCCTTTGCCAGCCTGGGGCTGTTGAAAACCGATGCCCCCTTCCGCCGCTTCGTGATCACCCGGGCCCTGCTGATGGCCTCGTCCCTGGCGTCGCCGTTTCTGGTGCTGCTGGCCCGGGACCAGTCGTCCCTGCCGCTGTTGCTGGGCAGCTTTGTGCTGGCCTCCAGCCTGGCCAGCACCGTCAGTGCCACCGTTTGGGGATATATGGCGGACACCTCCAGTCGCAATGTGATGATCCGCGCGGGCGGTCTGGCCGCCGGGGTCTGTCTGGTGGCTGGTGGGGCGGCCCTGTGGGGGCCGGAGCTGGCCTGGTTGCACTGGCTCTACCCGGTGGCTTTCTTTGTGCTGGCTATTGCCCATGCCGGCGTGCGCATCGGCCGCAAGACCTACCTGGTGGACATGGCCGGCGGTACCAAACGCACCGATTACACGGCGGTCAGCAATACCGTGATCGGGGTGCTGTTGCTGGCGGTGGGTGGCATCAGTGCCGGCGTTGCCCTGTTGGGCAATGACTGGGCGCTGCTGGTGCTGGGAGGCATGGGTATGAGTGGTGTGCTGCTGGCCTGCCGGCTGGCGGATGTCTGATCAATCTTTGCCCTTCTTCATGCCAATCGCTCTTGTTCATGTGGGGGGGGCGGGTTGAGTGTAAGGCAACGGCTTCCCCGAGTGCGGTCCCCCGGTTAGGTGGCTCCGGTACTGTGGCAATGGCTCCCGTGGGAGTTTTTTCTGCGTTTTCTCTGAAAAACGTGTAAGCCATATCTCAAACTGTCGATTTTGCCTTTACTTCTCATACCTTGGTACTAGTCTCTCGTCTTTTGTGACGACTGTGGGGAAAACCATGAAAAAAACGCTAATCATGCTGGCGGCTCTGGCTGCAGGGAATGTCTGGGCTGCGGATCAGGATGGGGCTTTTCTGATCGGCGGGGGAATTGCACAGGATAAAGGCAACTATGCGGATGAGCTGGAGGACATGCTGGGCTCTGGGTTCAACGTTGATGATGATGGCGCGAATCTAGGGTCTGACCTGTATGTGGGCTATGCGTTTGGTGGGGCCTCGTCATTTCGTCTCGGTTATCGCCAGTTTGGTGACCAGTCAGGTGATGTTTTCAATAGCGGCATCAAAATTGGTGAGTACGAGGTCGAAGCCGATGGCCTTTACCTTGCCGCCGATCTGTTGTTCCCGGTAACGGACAACCTCTTTCTCGGTGGCACACTGGGCCTGCAGAACTGGGATGGCAAAGCGACGGCGCGGACCGCGCTGGGCACCTCAAGCGATTCATCCGATGGTCGCGACTTTTTCTATGGCGTGCGCGGCAAGTTTCTGTTCAACGAGCGCAAAGGGGGTGTCGTGGCTGGCTATACGCTCTACAGCTTCGAGGATGAGGCGGGTGAAGAGCTGGAGTACCAGGGTTTCAGCCTGGGGCTGGAAGGCTATTTCCGCTAATTTGTGATCCGTGACGGTTCCTGCCAGCAGGCTGGCAGGAACCGGGTTTCCAGGTTGCCGTCAGTCTTTCCTGAACAGCAAGTCCCAGACACCGTGGCCGAGCTTTTCGCCACGTCTTTCGAATTTGGTTTCCGGTCGCCAGGCCGGCCGTTCTGAAAACTGGCCATCCCCGGCTTCGTTGATAAAGCCGCTGGCGACGTTCATTACTTCCATCATGTGTTCTGCGTAATTTTCCCAGTCCGTGGCCATGTGCAGCATGCCGCCGGGTTGCAGTTTGCGGTGTACCAGTTCCACCCAGGCGGGCTGAACGATGCGGCGCTTGTGGTGCTTTTTCTTGTGCCAGGGGTCGGGGAAATAGAGCTGAACCCGGGCCAGGCTGTTGTCCGGGATACATAGTTCGAGGATTTCCACCGCATCATCGCAGTAGCTGCGCAGGTTGTTCAGCCCGCGTTCCTCGATTTCCATCAGCAGGGCACCCACCCCCGGGCGGTGCACTTCAATACCGATAAAGTCCTGATCAGGGGCGGCCTGGGCCATGTCGGCGAGGGAATGGCCCATGCCGTAGCCAATCTCCAGCACCCGTGGCGCATCCCTTCCGAACACCGCCTGCGGGTCCAGGGTGCCATCGGCACGTTCCAGCCCGAAGCGGGGCCACAGGGTGTCCAGCGCCCGGCGCTGGCCGGCGGTGAGGCGCCCTTCGCGCAGCACGAAACTGCGTACTTTGCGCATGACCTTGCCGGTTTGCGGATCTTTATCCTGGTTGATGAAATCGAGCATGATGGGGATGTCAGGTTGGTTGGGGGCGTGATTGTAGCAAATCCCGGGCAGCGCGTGGGTTCACGTCATCTTGATGCGAGGACGGTAGACTGGGGGCTGTCAGTCATTAGACAGTTCTTACCCCAGTAATAATCCCCCTCGGCGCCGGCTCTCCCCCCAGAGCGGCGCCATTTTTTTGGGGGCATCCACCTCTTCCCCTTGAACGCCGTGTCATGCCGGGCTTGCCCCGGCACCTCCTTCAGCCCGTCGAGGCCTCTCTGAAAGCCATTGCCCGAGGGGGGAGATTCCGGGGCGAGCCCGGAATGACGGGGAAGGGAGCTGGGTGGAAAGGGTAGACGGCCAAGCGGACTTTTTAGCGGCTGATGCCGTCCAGCGGGGACGATGCCGTGGCGTAGGCCTTGCGTGGCATGCGCCCGGCCAGGAAGGCCTCACGGCCGGCTTCGATGGCTTTCTTCATGGCCGAAGCCATCAGTACCGGCTTGTTGGCATGGGCTACCGCGGAGTTCAGCAAGACGCCGTCACAGCCCATTTCCATGGCCAGGGAGGCGTCCGAGGCGGTGCCAACTCCGGCATCCACAATGATGGGCACGCTGGCTTCTTCCAGGATCAGGCGGATGTTGTGGGGGTTGAGAATGCCCAGGCCGGAACCGATCAGGGAGCCCAGGGGCATCACCGCCACACAGCCCATGTCTTCCAGCTCCTTGGCCACGATGGGGTCATCGTTGGTGTAAACCATGACTTTGAAGCCGTCGTCGATCAACTCCCGGGCGGCTTTCAGGGTGTGGGTGATGTTCGGGTACAGGGTCTTCTGATCGCCCAGTACTTCCAGCTTCACCAGGTCATGACCGTCAAGCAGTTCCCGGGCCAGCTTGCAGCAGCGCACGGCATCCTCGGCGGAGAAGCAGCCGGCAGTGTTGGGCAGAATGGTGTAACGGTCCGGGCTGATGAAATCCAGCAGGTTGGGTTCATCCGCATTCTGGCCAATATTGGTGCGGCGGATAGCCACGGTGACGATCTCGGCGCCACTGGTTTCGATGGCCTCGCGGGTTTCGTCAAAATCCTTGTATTTCCCGGTGCCGATCAGCAGTCGGGATGAGTAGGTGTTGCCGGCAATCGTCAGCAGATCGGACATTGGGAGCCTCGAAGTCGTAAAGCTGCAGGGTTGAAAAGAGTCGGTCAGGGGATAGGGGTGTTCCGGGATTACCCCCCGCCGATGGCATGCACGATTTCCACCACATCGCCATCATGAAGGCGGTAGCCGCCGTGCTCGCTTTTCGGAATGATTTCCCGGTTCACTTCCACGGCCAGTCGCCGGCCGGTGAGTTCAAGCTGGGACACCAGGTCGGCGATGGTGGTGCCGTCCAGCTGCAGGGTATCGCCGTTGACAGTCAGTTTCATGATGTTGATCAAGCGTGTCGGAAAAGGGACCAGGCCAGCATCAGCCAGCCGATGATCAGGGCGGTGCCGCCCAGCGGGGTAATGGCGCCCAGCCATTTCTGGCCGGTCAGCACCAGTACATACAGACTACCACTGAACACCAGCATACCGGCAAACAGCACCCAGCCCGCGGTGACCATGCTGCTGGCACCGAAGACCTTGGCCAGCAGCCCGGCCAGCACAATCGCCAGGGCATGGTAGAAATGGTACTCGCTGGCGGTGGCCCAGGTGGCAAGCAGGGACTCGTCCACGCGGGACTTGAGGCCATGGGCCCCGAAGGCGCCAAGGGTCACGGCCAGTGCGCCGTTGATGGCGCCGAGAATCAGCAGGACTTTCATGCATCACTCCGCAGGGCGGTCGTCGGGTGCCGCTTCGGGTTGCGTAGTGTACCGGAATTATCTCGCCACCGGGATATTCCCGGCCGCTGCAGGAACGGAGCGTAGCGGGGTAACGCCCGGAGAGCCTGTCTTGAGCTGACGGGCGCGGCGAGTTACGCGTTGTGAAAATCGGCACCTGAGAGGAGCGGTTTGTTGGGTTTTCGCAACTCGCGTCTCGTGACTCGAAACGGGTTGCCTGATGGGCGCTCAACTCCCACAGCCGGCGTAGGTCGGCAATGGGCCTCAGCCCATCTCCGACATGGCATACCGGACGCACGGTGTTTGCGTTACGGTCAAAATAAAGGCGGAGATCGGCTTACGCCGATTTCCGCCTACGGTTTCGTCATTGTCATCAAGCCGCAATGGCGTTGCGCAGCTTCTTGATGGCGTTGTTTTCCAGTTGGCGGATGCGCTCCGCAGAGACGCCATATTCGTGGGCCAGTTCCTGCAGGGTGGATTTCTGGTCGGCCAGCCAGCGGCGTTCCAGAATATCCCGGCTGCGGTCATCCAGGGCCATCAGGGCGGAGCCCAGCTGGCGGCTTTCCCGTTCCTGCTGGTCCTGCTCGGCGAGCAGGTCCGCCGGGTCGCTGTTGTCGCTGTGCAGGTAGGCGGCCGGGGACACCACGGCATTGTCGTCGTCCTGATCGGTGGGGCCGTCGAAGCTGGCGTCATAGGCGCCCAGCCGGCCTTCCATTTCCTTGACCTGATCGGCGGTAACGCCCAGGTCCGTGGCCACGCGCTGGGCTTCTTCCTGAGTCAGGCGGCCAAGGCGCTTTTTCTGGCCACGCAGGTTGAAGAACAGCTTGCGCTGGGCCTTGGTGGTGGCCACTTTCACGATGCGCCAGTTCTTGATCACGTATTCGTGGATTTCGGCCTTGATCCAATGCACGGCAAAGCTCACCAGGCGCACGCCCTTGGTGGGGTCGAAGCGCTTCACGGCCTTCATCAGGCCCACATTGCCTTCCTGCACCAGGTCGCCCAGGGGCAGGCCATAGCCGGTGTAACTGCGGGCGATGTGCACCACAAAACGCAGGTGTGCCATCACCAGGTTACGGGCCGCATCCAGATCCTGGTGGTAGTAGAACTGCTCGGCCAGTTGCTGTTCATCTTCTGCGCTCAGTACCGGCACGGCGTTAACGGCCCGCATGTAGGCGTCCAGGTCATTGCCCGGAACGGTCAGTGCGAGCGCCTGTGCCCGGTTTAACGGATATGTCATGCGCGTTGTCTCCTCGTTGAAGACCAGATCCCAATTCATCAGTGCAACGGATATTAGCACTCGAAATTATAGAGTGCTAATAGCCGGAAAGGTTCCCGGCAATTGATGAGATCAATGGTAATGGGCTCAGGGTAGTCGGGCTGTGTGAATGCGGGATGAACAGGGGATTGGACACGGATGAACGGTGAAGGTTCCGGGGCCCGCAAGCGACAAGCGTCAAGCTGCAACGCGGGGGGATGGGGTGCCAGCGGGCATGGCCGGGCTTCGCGCCGCAATGTTTGTGGTTCGCGGGCACGGCATGGCAGATAACGATGGCCTGGCACGCGCCTTGTAGCTTGCTCCTCAGAAATTCGGCTCGATGTCGCCCAGGTGCCGCCCCACCGCCAGCCAGGCGCCCAGCAGCCCCAGAATGCCACTGAACACGGGTAGAGCGATCAGGCTGGATAGGGCCATGGAAGTAAGTGAGTCATCACTATTATAGAGGGTGAGCAGTTCGTCGATGGGGCCACCCAGCCACCACAGGGCGACCTGGACCAGAATCACGGCAGTGATGCCGCCGGCAAAGCCGAAGCAGAAGCCGGTGTACAGGAAGGGGCGGCGCACAAAGCCGTCAGTACCACCGACAATCTTGACCACCACGATTTCCTCGCGGCGGCTTTCGATACCCAGGCGGATAGTGTTCACCACCACCAGGATCACGGCGGCGGCCAGGGCCAGGGTGAGGGCGGAAATCAGCCGCTCGCCCAGTTCGATCAGGGAATGCAGGCGACGCACCCATTCCACGTCCAGTTGCACCAGGTCCACACCGTCCTGCTCGGCCAGACGGTTTTCCAGGGCGCGCAGGGTCACCGGGTCGGTGCTGTCCGGGAACACCACGATCAGTGGCGGCAGCGGGTTGTCCGGCAGGGCCTCCAGCACGTCGCCAAAGCCGGACAGGGCCTTGAACTCGGCCAGGGCCTGCTGGCGGGTGATGATTTCGGTGCGCTCGATATGCTCGAACTGCTGCCATTGCGCGGCCAGCTCCCGTTGGCGGGGCTCGCTGGTTTCCATGTCCAGGAACACGGACAGGTGGGCGTTGCCGTCCCAGCCACGGGTGATGGCCCGGGCGTTATCCAGCAGTACCGCCAGGCCGGCGGGCAGGGCCAGGGCAATGGCGATCACCAGGATGGTCATGGCGCTGCTGGCGCGGGCGGCGTTGAGCCGCTGCAGGGCGTCACGGAAGGAATCGCGATGGTGCTGGCGCCAGCTGATAAAACGGTCCTTCAGGGAGGTGTGAGCGGTTTGTGCTCCCACCACCCGGCGCGGCCGTTCGGTCTTGGGGCGTTGCTTGATCGGCGTGGCATTGCGGGGCCCCTTGTTAGCCGCCATGGGTACCTCCTTCATCGCCATCATGGATCAGGCGGCCTTCGCGCAGGGTCAGCAGGCGGTGGTTGTAGCGGGCAATCAGGCTCAGGTCGTGGGTGGCAATCAGCACGGCCACGCCCACCCGGGCAAAGTCATGGAACAGGTCCATGATTTCCTCGGACAGGGCCGGGTCCAGGTTACCGGTGGGTTCGTCCGCCAGCAGTAGCGGCGGTTTGTTGACCACGGCGCGGGCGATGCCCACCCGTTGCTGCTCGCCCCCGGACAGCATGATGGGGTTGAGCCGTTCCTTGTCCAGCAGCCCGACCTTGTCCAGGGCGGCGCGTACCCGCTTGCCGATATCCGCGCGGGCATAGCCGGCGATGATCAGTGGCAGGGCCACGTTGTCGAAGACGCTGCGATCGAACAGCAATTGGTGATTCTGGTGCACCATGCCGATCTTGCGGCGCAGCAGGGGGATGTGGCGGTTGCCGAAGCCGTTCAGGTTCTGTCCGTCCATGAAGAGCTGCCCCTGAGTGGGGCGCTCGATCATCATGATCAGTTTGAGCAGGGTGGACTTGCCCGCCCCGGAGTGACCGGTCAGAAAGGTGAGCTGCCCGGCGGGGAGCGTGAAGCTCACCTTGCTGAGCGCATCTTTTCCGTTCGGGTAGCGTTTGCTGACCCGGTCGAACTGAATCATTGAAGTCCTTAAGCAGCTACAAGCTTCAAGCTGCAAGCTACAAGGAAACCCTTGGGCGCGGCGGGGGCGTTGCCGATAGCAAGGCCTTACGCGCGTTGTAGCTTGCAGTTGATCTTAACCCGTTACATCTTCAAACAGCGCCTGGACAAATTCTTCTGCGTGGAATGGTCGCAGGTCTTCCAGGCGTTCCCCTACGCCGATAAAGCGGATCGGCAACCCCGTGCGTTTAGCCAGCGCAAACAGGATACCGCCTTTGGCGGTGCCGTCGAGCTTGGTCAGTGCCAACCCGGTCACGCCGGCGGCATCGCGGAACTGTTCGGCCTGCTGGATGGCATTCTGGCCGGTGCCGGCGTCCAGTACCAGCAGTACCTCATGGGGGGCGTCCGGGATCAGCTTCTTCATCACCCGGGTGACCTTGGTCAGCTCGTCCATCAGGTTGCCACGGGTATGCAGGCGGCCGGCGGTGTCGGCGATCAGTACGTCAGCATTGCGGGATTGGGCGGCCTGGACGGCATCATAGACTACCGATGCGGAATCGGCGCCAGTGTGCTGGGCCACTACCGGAATATCGTTACGCTCGCCCCAGACCTGCAGTTGCTCCACCGCTGCGGCCCGGAAGGTGTCGCCGGCGGCCAGCATCACGTTCTTGCCTTCCGCCTTGAAGCGGCAGGCCAGCTTGCCGATGGTGGTGGTCTTGCCGACCCCGTTCACGCCTACCATCAGGATCACATAGGGCTTCTTGCCGGTATCGATCTCCAGTGGCTGGTCCACCGGGACCAGCAGCTTGCGCAGCTCGTTCTGCAGGGATTCGTAAAGCGCGTCCGCATCCACCAGTTCCTCACGGCTGACCTGGTCGGTGAGTGCTTCGATAATCACATCGGTGGCTTCCACGCCCACGTCGGCTACCAGCAACTGGGTCTCGATTTCCTCGAAAATCTCGTCGTCGATTTCCTTGGCACCCACCAGCAGGTCCGCCAGGCCCTTGCCCAGCCCTTTACGGGTCTTGCTCATGCCCTGTTTCATGCGCGCCCAGAAACTTTCCTGGTCGTCACCAGCCGGTCCGGCCTCGGCGGCGACGGCAGGGGCGGTTTCGGGGCCCGGTGTAGGGGCCGGTTCCGGGGAGGGGGACGCTTCCGGCTCACTGGCAGCCGTGTCCGCCGGGGCCTGCGGTTCTTCCTCGCTGGTGTCCACGCCGGTGAACATGCGCTTCCAGAACCCGGTCTTTTTCGGTTCCGGTTTGGGCTGATTGTCGTCGTCGTGGGAAACTTCGTCGTTCATGTTCAGTCGTATCCAGTCACGAAGGGGGAAATCGGGCCCCTTCCTGTGCAATGAGGCTGCAAGAGGCGGGCGGGAAACCGGTATGCTGGACCGGCGAAGCAAAAAGCCCCGCTTGCAGGGTTGGCGTTCACGGGGTGAACGCGCGGCTATCCTATCATTAAGCTCACGGGGGAGCAGCTTCCACCATGCCAGTGGCGGGGGCAGAAGAACACGAGGACATTTCATGAAACAACTGATAATGGCGCTGGTAGTGGGCCTGTGGTCGCTGACTGCCGCGGCGGAACTGCCTACCCACGCCTTTACCCTGGATAACGGGCTCAAGGTGCTGGTGCGTGAAGATCACCGCGCCCCGGTGGTGACGGTGATGGTCTGGTTCAAGGCCGGCAGCATTGACGAAGCCCCCTTCGAGACCGGCCTGGCCCATGTGCTTGAGCACATGATGTTCAAGGGCACGGACAAGCTGGGGCCGGGGGATTACTCCAAACTGGTGGCCCGCTATGGTGGCAGTGACAACGCCTTCACCAGCTATGACTACACCGCCTACTTCCAGCAATACGAGGTGTCCCGCCTGCCCCTGGCGCTGGAGCTGGAGGCGGAGCGGCTGGCCAACCTGAAGATTGACGACGAGGAATTCTTCCGCGAGTTGCAGGTGGTCATGGAAGAACGCCGCATGCGCACCGATGACAACCCCAATGCCCTGGCCTGGGAAAAATTCCAGGCGGTGGCCCGCCCGGGGACCGGCTATGCCCACCCGATCATCGGCTGGCGCTCCCTGCTGTCGCAGTTGCAGCCGGAACAGGCACGTAGCTGGTACCGGCGCTTTTATGTGCCCGGCAACGCCACCCTGGTGATTGCCGGCGATGTGACCCGCGAACAGGTGGAGCCCTTGGTGCAGCGTTTCTTCGCGGACCTGCCGGCAGGCTCCACCCCACCACGCCCCCGGCAGACGGTGAATCCACCCGCTGGTGAGCGTCACCTGTCGCTGTCCATGCCGGTCAAGGTGCCGGCCCTGTACATGCTCTATAACGTGCCATCGCTGGTGACGGCGGAGAACAAGCGCGACTTCTATGCCCTGACCATGCTGGCCGGGGTGCTTGATGGTGGCATGAGTGCGCGCATTGAGACCGAACTGGTCCGGCAGCAGAAACTGGTGGCCGGCGCCGGTGCCGGCTATAGCGGCATCCAGCGCGGCGATGGCACTTTCACCCTGTCCGCCACCCCCAGTCCGGGCGTCACCCTGGAAGAGGTGGAAGCCGCCCTGCGCAAGCAGGTTGAACGACTGCAGACCAGCTTGCCCGACGCGGCGGAAATGGCGCGGGTGCGCGCCGGCGTACTGGCCAGCCAGGTCTACGACAAGGACTCGGTGATGGGGCAGGCCATGGAACTGGGTATGCTCAGCACCCTGGGGCTGGAGACGGACCTGAGTGAGACATTTGCCGACGAACTGGCCAAGGTGACCGCGGAAGACGTGCAGCGGGTGGCAAAAACCTGGCTGGTAGCGGAGCGACTGGCGGTGGCCCATGTGCAGCCACAACGGGGGGAAGAACAATGAAAACCGAGCTACAAGCTACAAGCTACAAGCTGCAAGGCGCGAAAATGTCGGCTTCCTCTCCTCGCAGGGCGGTGCTCCGCGCTGCCAGTGTCGGGGGCGCGGCTCCTGGGTTATTCAATTGGCTGCAAGGTTTGCGCAGCTTGAGATTTCTGGCCGTGTCTATGGCGGTTCTGTTGAGCGCCTGCGCCAGCTTTCCGACCACGGAAGAACAGGTGGCCGCCAGTGAGCCCCAGGCGCCGGAACTGGATATCCAGTCCTGGCGGACGGAGGGCGGGGCCAAAGTGCTGTTCGTGGAAAGCGATGCGCTGCCCATGCTGGATATTCGCCTGGTGATGGATGCCGGCAGCGCCCGTGACGGCGACCTGCCCGGCCAGGCTGTCATGACCAGTGCCCTGCTCGGGGAGGGGGCCAATGGCCTGAGCGTGGATGATATTGCCCGCGGGTTCGAAGACCGGGGCGCACAGTTTTCCTCCAGCAGCTATCGGGACATGGGCATTATCAGCCTGCGAACCCTGTCCGACAGTGAGTACCGCGAGCCGGTGCTGGAGCTGTTCGGCCAGGTGATCGGCAGCCCGTCCTTTCCCCAGGACGCGCTGGACCGTATTCGTACCCAGATGATGCAGGGCCTGCGCATGGAGCAACAGGTGCCGGGCCCGCAGGTGAGCAAGGCCTTCATGGCCACGGTGTTTGAGGGCCACCCCTACGGCACGGCCAGCGATGGCACCCTGGAAAGCCTGCCGACAATCCAGCGCCAGCAGTTGGACGCCTTCTATAAACGCTACTACGCTGCCGGCAACGCCGTGATCGCCATGGTCGGGGCCATCAGTCGTGACGAAGCGGAGCAGATCGCCGAGCAGATCAGCCGGGCGCTGCCCGCCGGAGAAGCGGCGCCGGACCTGCCCCGGGCCGAGCCGCTCGTCGAGCGTCAGCGCAATCACATCCAGTTTCCGTCCACCCAGACCCATATCCTGCTGGGCAACCAGGCCACCTGGCGCGGCAACCCGGACCATGTGGCGCTGTACGTGGGCAACATGATTCTCGGTGGCGGCGGCTTTGCCTCCATTCTCACCGACGAAGTCCGCCAGAAACGGGGCTATGTATACGGCATTGGCAGCGGCTTTTCCGCCATGGCCGCCGGTGGTCCCTTCCAGGTGCAGTTCAAGACCGGCAACAACAATGCCGACCAGGCCCTGAGCCTGACCCTGCAACTCATTGATCGCTTCGTCACGGAAGGGCCCGACGAGGAACAACTGGAAGAAGCGCGCACCAATATCCTTGGTGGCTTTGCCCTGGGTACCGCCGACAACAGCGACATCATCGGCCAGCTTGGGGCCATCGGTTTCTACGACCTGCCGCTGGATTATCTGCAGTGGTTCAGCCGCCAGGTCAGTGCGGTGACGGCGGATGAGATTCGCGATGCCTTCCAGCGCGCCGTGGACCCGGACAGCCTGGCCATCGTCAGCATTGGGCCCGAGGCACCGCAGATCGTGCCGGTGGAGGCAGACGCCGACGACAGCGATGAGGAGGCCGGCCAATGAGCCGGCGTTCCGGCAAGGGGCGTGCGGCGGGGAGTCGTGGCCAGGTGCGCATTATCGGTGGCAGCCATCGTGGCCACCGGCTTCAGTTCGTGGATCACGGGGGCGACTTGCGTCCCTCATCGGATCGCATGCGCGAGACGTTGTTCAACTGGCTGCAGTTCGACCTGCCTGGAATGCGCGTACTGGACCTGTTTGCCGGCTCCGGTGTGCTGGGAGCGGAAGCGCTGAGCCGGGGCGCCCGGCAGGCGGTGCTGGTGGAAAAAAAGCGAGACCGCTGTGCGGATCTGAAGCAGCAGCTACTGCCGCTGTTTGGGGATAGTCTACGGGTAGAGTGCGCCGATGCGCTGGGCTGGATGACGCCAGCCCATGGCCCTTTCGATCTGGTTTTTATCGACCCGCCCTATGACCTGGGTCTGGTCGAGCCTGCCTGCCAGGCGCTGGAGGCACAGGCACTGCTGGCCGACACAGCCTGGATTTACGTTGAAAGTCGCCGTCAGGGAATCGTCCCGGCGGTACCCTCGCACTGGCAATTGCACCGCGAAAAAAGTACCGGTGATATTCACGCAAGATTATTTGTTCGCCAGGCACCCTGACTCCCGTTCGTCGAAAGATATGGTCTGCACCGGATAACCGGTGTGCCTTCGTGGGTGAATGGTATGCACTGCGATTGCAGTGTGATTGTTGTCACAGCCGCAAGGGTTGATGATTTAACTGAAAGTCGTAACAGGGTTTTACCTGACACTACACTCGGGAGAGTGTCATGGATGACATTAGACAGGCATGTGTACCACTGGACCGGGATCGCTTTCTGCGTCAGTTGCTTGGGTATCTGTCAGAGTCGCTGCAACAAGTGGCGGGCCTGGATCAGGCGGAAGGGCTGGTGTCCATTGTTGGTCAGAAGATGGGAGATGAATTCAACGCCCATTACCGGCAGGCCCTGCAGCTCAATCGCCTGGATACGAACCAGATTGCCGCCGTTCTGGTGGATCTGAAGCAGCGTATCGAGGGTGACTTCTTCCTCATTCATGTCGATGAACAGCAGATTGTGCTGGGCAATCGCCGCTGTCCTTTCGGCAAGGCCGTGGAGGGTCGTCCGGCCCTGTGCATGATGACCTCCAACGTCTTCGGTGTAATCACGGCAGAGAACAACGGCTATGCCCGTGTGGATATTCAGAAGGCCATCGCCAACGGCGATAGCCAGTGCCGCGTGGTCGTCAATCTCAAGGCTGGACAGAGTGGGGCAGGGCGGGAATATTTCCCGGCCGATGAGTGATGCGGATATCGACAGATTGCCGGACATTACTGGATGCGATTGCCTTGCCGGTGGTGTTGATGGAAGCCGACGGCCGGATTGCCCTGTGCAATCGGGAGGCCAAGCGCATCCTCTCTGGTGCGGATCCCGTGCAGATTGGCGACCTTCTGCAAGATCGGGAGCAACAAGCCTTGTTCCTGAGAACGGCCCGTCGCAATGGCCGCTTTGCCCACCTTACGCTGCACCTGAAATCTCCCCTGGATACGTTTTATATGGCCACTTCGCGAGTCCGGCAGGAGGGACAGAAAGGCGGTGGTTTTCTGGCCGAGCTGCTTCCTCGACAGTTGGCGGTAGGGGGCATGCACCAACTGTCGGCACTGATGCACCATACCGCTGATTTGCGACGCCGACGGGCAGCGGCTGAACAATCGGCAAGAGCTGCGCTATCGGAAGCCTGCAAGGATCCGCTAACCGGCATCGCCAATCGTCGGGCGTTTGATGAATGGCTGGAGGACTTGCTGCAGGATCAAAAGAGAGCCCTCCCCTTTTCCTTGTTATTCGTGGACCTGGATTATTTCAAGCGCATCAATGATACCCATGGCCATGATGTGGGGGACCGGGTGCTTCAGCGAGTTGCCCGACTGCTATCCGGCGCCCTCTCTCGACGAGGGGGCCGGCTGGCGCGGATTGGAGGCGAAGAGTTTGCGGTGTTGTTGCCTGGTGCGGATGTACATGCCGGCCTGAACGTCGCTTGGCGGCTGGTGATGGCCCTACGGGATTTCAATCGCAGCTGCCCGGCCGGCGAAAGCTGGCAGCCGGTGACGGTTTCGGTGGGGGTTGCCACCCGGGAAGCGGGCAGCCCTTGGACCCGGCATGACCTGCTCCGGGCGTCGGACAGCAGCCTGTATCTTGCCAAGCAGCGTGGGCGGGACCAGGCTGTCCATGCCGCGCTGTCAGGGCGCGCGGGGCTGCCATTGTCGCCAATGCCGGCCGGCAAACGCTGATGCGCCCTGCGTGGCGTGTATACGCCGTTCAGGCGCGCTCCACCGATCACCGTTCCATGCGGAAAATGGCACAACCTGCACTAGTGTGCCAGTTTCCACTGGCGAATACTGGTCCTGTAACGACAGGAGAGTCTTGTATGAATGCCAAAGCCCCGCTGCCGAAAAAGGTGAACAAGAGCGAGATCCAGCCGCGCAAGATGGATTTCCGGTTCGACCCGGCCATACCGCGCTACTGGTTTGCCGATGACCAGTTCAAGACCATTCTGCTCACCGCCCTGTCCTGTACCTTCCCGGAGGGCGAGCGGTTTTTCGTCCGCTCGGTCCGCCACTACCAGAAACAGATCGAAGACCCTTTGTTGCGCGAGCAGGTTAAAGGCTTCATCGGCCAGGAAGCTCACCATGGCAACGAGCACGATGCCTTCAACGATTTCATGGAAGCCCGTGGCGTGCCCACCAAAAAAGTGGATGCATTCGTGAATCGTGGCATGCGCTTCATGGCCAAGCACCTGTCACCCCAGCGGCAACTGGCCAAGACCTGTGCGCTGGAACATTTCACTGCCATGCTGGCGGAACTGATTCTGGAAAATCCGGAATTTCTCGACGGCATGGACGAACGCATGCTGCCGCTGTGGTTGTGGCATGCGGTGGAAGAAAGTGAACACAAGGCCGTGGCGTTTGATGTTTACCAGGAGCAGGTGGACAACTACTGGGTTCGCACCTCGGAAATGGCGTTTACCACGGTGGAATTCATCGGCTTCACAATCTTTCATTACATGCAGTTGCGTCGAGGCATGGATGATCCGACAGACTGGCCGTCCGTGCGCAACGGCTTCAACTGGCTGCTGGGCAAACCGGGCTGGCTGCGCAAACTGGGCAAGTCCTACATCGCCTACTACAAGCGCGACTTTCACCCCTCCAAACGGGACAGCACCTTCCTGCGCAAGCAGGGCCTGAGAAAGCTGGCCCGGCTGCTGGATCGGCCCGAGCTGGAGGCCTGACGCCGTATCTTCATGTTGACCTGCGCGTTTGCATGTTACGGTGAATCCACAACATGCGGAGGTGCTTATGCGTTGGCTGTCTGCAGTGAAAGAAAAGCTGTTCCCCTCCCCGCGCCGGCAGGATCACGATGAGCCGGCCCATGAACCCCTGGACTATCACCCGGCTCACGAAGGGGACACCCCTGACGACCTGCATCGCGGCCGTCACCGCCTCAAGGAAACCTTTACCAGCCACTGGGATCTCGATTATCTGCCCCGGGATGAGGTGGAAGAGATCATGAAAGAGGAGAAAAAACGCCCCGGCGGGAACAAGGACCAGGGCACCTCTGAATAACCCCTTGCGGGCCCAGCGAGGAGCTTTCCAGAACTCCCTAGCTTGGCCGGGCCACGCCCATCTCGGCAAAGCGTTTTGAAACCCGCATCACGATATCGCTCTGGAAGGCCTTCTCGTAATGCACGTCAAGCACATAGGCCTTGGCGCGTAGCCGGATGGCCAGCTTGTAGCCGACTTCCACTTCCTCGATGGCGAACGTCACCGGTTTTTTCAGATAAGCGTAGCGGCTGGTGAAGATCACTTCCTCAATGATATGTCGGGCCTGTTCCAGGTCGGCGTCCAGGGCCACGTGAAAGTCGGTGACGATCATCATGTCCAGTTCACCGGCATTGCCGGACGCCACCACATCGGTAATGAAGCGGGAGTTGGGGATGGTGACCAGATTGTCATCCAGGGTTTGCAGGCGCACGGTGCGCAGGCCGATGGAGACGATTTCACCGTAGACGTCATCAAAGCTGACCCGGTCGCCCACCCGGAACGGGCGATCGAACAACAACAGCAGGCCGGCCACCAGTGACGCAGCGATATCCTTCAGGGCAAAGCCCAATGCCACAGCCACCGAGCCCCCGGCGGCCAGCATGAATTCCCTTGGCGGTTGCAGTACCCCGATGATCAGTGCGGCGGAGCCCACGGTGTAGAGCACGAAGCTGATCAGGGTGGTGATCTGCAGGATCAAAAAACGCCGGGTGGGCATTTTCTCGGTGACTTTCTGGCTGGCCTTGCTGACCCCCCAGTTCAGGGCCCACAGCAGGAAGCCGCCGATAAACAGCAACAGGATGGCGTAGACGTTGAACAGCTCAACGACCACCGCCAGGTCATTGACGATATTGCCTTCATTCATTGAGCAGGTTCTTCCTTGTCAGGTAGCTGATTACCTGCTGGTACCACAGCGGTACCAGACGGTAGCGGCCATCTTCGGATTTTTGCAGAAAACCGGCATCAAAGCCGCTTTTCAACGCGTAGCGGGCCACGTTTTCAGGCAGGTGGGTGACCTCACTGATTTCCCGACTGGTCAGGTTGGCGTGGGTGGCTACGGCGGCGTACACGAACAGGGCGTTATCTCCCAGCTTGTCGAGGATGCCCGCCGATGGCGGGGTGGGCAGCCCTACAATGACCTGCTTGCCCCGGGGTTTGACGGAAGTCAGCCACAGCCGCAGGGCGACCATGGGGTTGCCGCGACAGGCATCCCAGAGCAGGCTGAAATAACGTTGCTCGGCATTGCGTACATTGCCGGCTTCCGGGCCGCGTGAGGAAAGCAACACGTCATCGTAACGGACCTGATAACCACTGAGGTGATTGCGCGACAGGATCAGGGAGCGGATGTCGGTCTGGCTCCAGCGTTTTACCTTGACCACGTTGCGGAATTGGTAATCACGACCAAACACATTGCACAGATAGGCCCAGCTCTGGTTGTTGATCATGATCAGCCAGAACACATTGTTGAGCCGGGCATTGACCAGACTGAGGACTGTTCGCCAGCCTTCCAGTCCACCTTCACGGGCGAGAAAAAAGTTCTGGGCTTCATCCAGAATGACCAGGGTGGGTGTGCGCGCGTCATCGCCCTTGACCAGCGCGGCGGGGCCGTCCTGCAGGTCCGCGTCCAGCGCCTCGCCAACCAGTTGGTGAATGCTGTCAGGGTCCACGGTTTTGGCCGGGACTTTCAGTTCAATCACGTTCAGGTCCTGGCAGCTATCGGCCAGTACCTTTTCCAGCTTGCCGATGCTCACGGTCATGCCGGCGCCTTTTTCACCGACCACCACCAGGGAGTTTTCATCGGTCTGGTCGTCGAACCAGCGCTGTATGGGTTTTTCCATGGCCGTCACCAGGCCGGTATCAATAAAGGGGGTTTTGCTGCCCTCTGGCAGTGAGTGGGCAAACCAGCGTTCGTACTTTTCCTCGTCCTGTTCGCTGCTTTTGCTGGTGTCTTCCTCGTCGCCGCCAATTTGGGTGCGCAGGCGGAACCAGCGGGCCTTGATGCGCATGAACCAGTCGAAATCCGATAGTACCCGGTCGGCAAAGCCCGCCACGAAACTGAGCAGGGCGATGGGTAGCAGCAGCGGGCCGAACAGCCAGAACAGGCGGGGCGTGAGCAACGCTTCCGCCAGCGGGTCGAGCCGGGAGGGCAGGACTGCCTGCAGGCAGAGCTGATAGTCACGGCGGCGCGGGGCCAGCAGACGGCCCAGTACCCAGTAGACCATGACCAGCAACAGGGTCAGTAGCAGGTAGTAGAGCAGCGAGGGGCCCAGGCTTTCCCAGACGATCATCAACGGTAGCCAGGGCACCATCAGCCAGCGGGTTACCCGGTGGGCATGGTCGTGGACCTGGCGGGACTGCTCGCCGCTCAGGTAGGCATTGGCGCTCTGGGCCACGCGAATCACCAGCCATTCCCCGATCAGGCTAATTAGCCCGTAAATCACATAGAGCCTGGCCAGTGGCAGTAGCCACAACAGCAGCTTGGTGGATGGGTTGTCCAGCCAGGGGTTGATCTGGTCGAGCATCAGCCACAGCAACAGCCAGGGCAGCATGGGGGCGACGCCGCTGATCAGGCGGCTGACATTGCGCAGCCATCGCCGTTCGCCGCTGGCGCGGATAACCGACTCGTGCAGGGACAGGGCCCAGGTGCGTGTCTTGCGTGCCAGTCGTACCAGCAGCAGAAAGCCGGCGATGCCAAGAATCAGGGCCAGGCCGTTCTGGACCAGCGGCAGGTAGCCGACAGTATGTTTCGGCAGTGCCAGGTCGAAACGGATCAGGGTCAGCACATCGACAACGCGCCGGGTGATGCGCTCGGCTTCGTGCCGCAGCAGTGTCGGGGCCTGTTTCAGGCCTCCCAGGTCCCGGAGCTGGTTAGTGATGGTGCGCCGCTGCCACAGATCCGCACGCAGTGTGCGCAGTTGCTTCTGGATTTCCAGTCTGGCCTGCAGCAGGTCGCGCCAGGCCAGGGTCGGCGTTGGCGGCAGGGCCAGTTCGGGCAGGCCGTACCAAAGGAGGTCGAGCTGTGTCAGCGCCCGTTGCGGATTGCTGTCGAACAGGGGTAATAGCGCCCAGGTCTGATTGATACGCCGGATCAGGATGTCGCGGGCGAGCTGAGCATCGGTGGGCAGGGGAGCCATGGCATCGGCCATCGACAGCCGCCGGTGAATCCCGGCAAGTTGGCTGAAAGCCCGGCGCTGGTCCACGCTCAGCGCCTCCAGTTTCTGGCGCAAGGCGTGCAGTTGCTGGTCCAGCGCATCCAGGGCCCGGTTCATGGCTTTCAGGTCGCCCTGAAGGGCCGGGCAGTCGCTGTTCTCCACCTGGCGGGGGATGGGGGCCGGTGACGTAGACAGGGAATCCAGTGGGTGGCCGAGCAGCGCCGTGAGCTGTTGCGGCGCCGGTACCTGGCCATCAAGGATCTGCTGAAGGTTGTCCAGATCGGCTTGTCGTTGCTGACGCTGCTGTTCCAGTTGCGTCAACTGGAGTTCGGCGGCATCACAGGCAGCGCTGTCGGCGGCGTGAAGGTGGGGGGTGATGCACAGAAACAGGCCAAGAAACAACAGCCTGAAACGCGGCGAGACCATTCGCAAATCCTCTCCTGAGTTCACGCCATTGTAGGGTGGGGGTCTCCCGGAAAGAAAGGGGTGGCGGAGCCGGCCGGAAGAGGGGCTGCCATAACGGTCATTTGTCGGCGGAGGTGTTTTACCCTGGCAGGCATCACGGCGTCAGGGTGCTATAGTCAGAGAAAGGCCCGACTGGTGAAGGAGAAAACCATGAGCGACATGATCGTGCGGTCCCTGATGGCAAAGCACCCCATGTCCATCAAGGCGGGAACGGAACTGACCGAGGTGGTGGATATCCTGTTGCAGCACAAATTCACCGGCTTGCCGGTGGTCGACGCCCACAACCGGGTGATCGGCTTTGTGTCGGAACAGGACTGCCTGCGCAAGCTGCTGATTTCCAGTTACCACTGCGAGGGCAGTCTGGTCGTGGAAGAGTTCATGCACGATCAGCCCCTGACCGTCAAAGCGGATGATTCCGCCGTGGATGTGGCGGAACTGATGGTGACCCAGAAGCCCAAGCTCTACCCGGTGGTGGATGATCAGGGCCTGCTGATCGGTCTGCTGACCCGCGAGCAGGTATTGCGGGCGCTCAAGGACAGTCGTCGCGGCTGCGATTGACCGGCGGTTGGCCTCCCGCGGCCCGCTAGCCGTTTCTTACAATTTCCCCGCGCGTTCCCACGCTAGGCTGCCGATAGCTCAAAACAACAATTCGGGAGAGCGGGCATGCGTGATCTGCCAACCTTTCTGGCCGACTATGGCGAAAGTCATCAGCATCCGGTCAATCAGTGGGTACACATCCTTTGTGTCCCGGCCATCTTCGTGTCTACCCTGGCGCTGTTCTGGCTGTTGCCTCTGGGGCAGTGGCTGGGCCTGGAGGGCCCTCTGGCCTACTGGATCAATGGCGGCACCCTGCTGGCCGTGATCTGCATGCCTTTTTATTTTCGTATGTCGCTGGGCATGACCCTGCTGATGGCGGCCTGGCTGGTGCTGTCCCTGGTTGCCATCGTGGCGGTGGAGCGCAGTGCGCTTTCACTGGGCTGGACGGCGGCCATCGTCTGGCTGCTGGCCTGGGCCGTTCAGGTATGGGGCCACAAGGTGGAAGGCAAGAAGCCCTCGTTCGTGGATGACCTGGTGTTCCTGCTGGTCGGGCCCATGTTCGTCAGTATCGAACTGGCCCACAAGCTGGGCCTGCGCCGTCACCGGGTTTCGGCCTGAGCGCACATTGCCCGCCCGGGCCCGGGCGGGCATTATCTCCGGCATGACGCTTTCCTCGCCGGCCTTCCATCCCCGACTGCTGTCTCCGCTGTTTCTCTGGCAGGGGGGCTGGTTGTCGGTCATGTCTTCCCTGCAAAACCAGCCGCATCAGCATGTGGCGGCCTCCCTGCTGGTGGGGCTGACGGGCCCGATCCGGGTCACCGTGGACGAGCGCCGTTTCTGTCAGCGGGTGGTGCTGGTACCGCCGGAGGCCAGCCAGAGCCTGTCCAGCGACGGGCCGGTGGCGATCATGCATCTGGATCCGGATGAACGTGCCTGGCGTACCCTGGCCTGCCTCGGGGAGCCGGACGCAGCGCTGCAGGCGTGGTGCTGCACACAGATGCAGGCCCTCTCCGAGGACGACACCGGCAGCGCGGTGGTGACCCTGCTGACCCGGTTGCGGGCCCTGGCGGAGGCGCAACCGCTGGATGCCCGGGTGGCGTCTGCCTGCCGGCAGTTGCGTGAGAGTGATGTGCTCCCGTCCCTGGAATCGCTGGCGGCCCAGGCCGGCCTGTCGGCATCACGTTTCCGCCATCTTTTCCGTGATGAGCTGGGCGTCACCTTCAAGCGTTTCCAGCTTCATCTCAAATGCCAGCGGGCACTGGCCCTGTGGCATAGCGGCATGAACCTGACGGAGCTGGCAGTGGCGGCCGGGTTTTATGACCAACCGCATCTCAACCGGACGCTGCGAGCCATGTTCGATGCCCTGCCTTCGCGCTATGCTCGGAGTCTGCCCGTACAGGTTGTCCATCTGGGAACGGTCTGACAGGGGCGTTCCCCGATAAAGAATAATGACGGAGGCTTCATGGATTACACGGACATCAGCACCGAGCTGGAAGACAATATTCTCACCATTACCCTCAACCGCCCCGACCGTCTGAATGCATTCACCCTGCGAATGAAAGACGAAATGGTCCACGCCCTGGACGAAGCGGACCGCAATGACGAGGTACGGGCTGTTATTGTCACCGGTGCCGGCAAGGTCTTCTGTGCCGGTATGGAAATGCAGCCGGAAGGAGGGGAGCACCTGTTCGGTTATGACGATGCCGAAGGCATGGACCCACCCCTGGAAACCATCCGTGATTCCGGCGGTGAGTTGTCCCTGGCGATCTACCGGTGCCGCAAGCCGGTGATCGCCGCCATCAATGGGGCGGCGGTGGGGGTGGGTATCACCATGACCCTGCCCATGGATATTCGCCTGGTGGCCGAAAAGAGCAAGATCGGCTTTGTCTTTACCCAGCGAGGGATTACCCCGGAAGCCTGCTCCTCCTGGTTTCTGCCGCGCGTGGTGGGTATGCAAACCGCGCTGGAATGGGTGCTCAGCGGCGAAATTTTCATGGCCGAGGAAGGCGTCGAAGCCGGCCTGTTCCACAGTGCCCATGACAAGACCGAGGTGCTGGAAGTGGCCCGCTGCATTGCCCGCAAGCTGATCGCCAAAAGCTCCCCGGTGGCCGTGGCCCTGGCCAAGCAGATGCTGTGGCGCAACCCCAACTTCGACCACCCGGCTCAGGCCCATGCCGTGGAATCCCGGATGATCTACTGGTCCAACGAGTTCTGGGATGGCCGCGACGGTTTCACGGCCTTCCTGGAAAAACGCGAACCGCGTTTTGAAACGCCCATGGCGGAGATTCCAAAACAGTTCGATTTCTGGCCGGAACCGGAAATGAATTAACATTGCCATCAAACACAGCGGTTGGTCCCGTAAACGCAAGAGGCCGCGTCCTGAATCAGGGCGCGGCCTCTTGCGTTTAGAAAACTGATAACCTGTCCCGCGCAGTTATCAACTCAATCCCCACCTCTTTCCCATTCCGGCGGTTTCCAAAGGTGTTTCAGCCTTTGCCGTAGCGGCCCACGTTTTGCCATGTCGCGAAACATGTCCACGTATTCGTGGCACCAGTTCACCAGCAGACTGTTGCTGTAGACCGGGCGGGTGATGCCGTACTCCACGGGCTGGTCGTCTTTTTCTTCCACGAAGGTGCCGAACAGCTTGTCCCAGATGATGAAGACGCCGGCGTAATTCTGGTCGATGTACTGCGGGTTGCGACCGTGATGGACGCGGTGGTGGCTGGGGGTGTTGAAGATGGCTTCGATGGCCGGGTGCAGTTTGCCCACCAGGGTGGTGTGAATGAAGTACTGATAGACCAGCGACAGGGCATAACTCACCCCGATCCACACCGGGTTGAAGCCGATGAACGCCAGCGGCACGTAGAACAGCCAGCCGCCGTTGAAAATGTTGGTGGCATTCTGGCGCATGGCGGTGGAGAAGTTCATGCGCTCGGAAGAGTGGTGGGTGACATGGGCGGCCCACAGCCAGCGCACCCGGTGTGAGCTGCGGTGAAACCAGTAATAGAAGAAATCCAGCAGCACGAACAGCAGCAGGCCGGTGGCCCAGGTGAGCTCAATGTCCATCAACCGGTAATGGTAGGCAAAGGCATAGACCGGAAAGGCGATGAGGCCGGCGAACAGCAGCTCAGTGGTCTGGTAACCGGCGCCCAGCATGAAGTTGAGCAGGGATTCACGCCCGTCTACCAGATCCGGGTTGTGGCGGATCTTGCGGTATTCCCACAGGAACAGGCCGATGAACACCGGGGTGGCCACCACGAAAATCAGTTGCCGTTCATCCAGCGCCAGCCAGGGCGCCAGGGTCTCCCACAGTGGCGCCAGCCCGCTGCTTTGCCAGACGCCTTGAAACCAGTCGATCAGGCCCATGCTGGCCTCCTTTTGATGGGTGCGGTTGTTGTGATGGGGTCATTCTGCGGGGCCGAAGCCCTACTGTATTGACAGTTCATGCCTAGTTTTTGACTATCAATGCCATCGAGACAGACGTGTAAGGGGCCAATCATGGCAACCCCCATGCGGGTGACAGGCGCCTGGGTGCAGCTACTCACTGACTGGCTGGACCAGGAAAACCTGCCAGCCCCGGAGTTGCGCACCGTGCTGGACAGTCGCAGCCCCGCGGATGTGGTGCCGTTGTCCCTGTGGCAGGATCTGCTGCGCCGGGCTGTGGCGCTGCGCCCGGAGCGGGTGGCGCCGGGGCTGGCCATCGGTGCCCGGGTGCAGCCGCGCCATGTGGGGGTGCTTGGATACCTGATCCTGACCTGTCGAACCCTGGGTGAGGCCATGCTGGCCTACCAGCGCTATGAATCCCTGTTCTACGGCCAGAACCTGGTGGAGGTGCTGGCGGACGGGGCGCACATGCAGGTGCGTTGGCCGGCGGCGGACTCCACCGGGGAGCTGGCCGACAGTGTGGCTATTTCTGCCCTGATCAGCTTCCTGCGCCGGCAGGTGGATGATCCACCGTCTCCTTCCGGGGTCGGTTTTGCTTTTCCCCGCCCGGATACGGCCACCTGTCAGGCCTTCGAGGATTTTTTCGGCTGCCCGGTATCGTTTGAGCAGTCGCATACCCGGGTGGTGTTTCCCGTCGCCTTGCTCTCCTTGCCGCTGCCTCACAGCGACCCGAGCATGCGCAGTCTGCTGGACCGGCAGGCCAGTGCCATGCTGCTGGCCCTGCCGGATTCGGACAGCTTCGACCGGGCTCTCCAGCAGGCCATGGTCCGGCTGATGCCCGAGGCTGTTGTCACCCTGCCGCGTCTGGCGTCCGAGCTGCACATGTCCGTGCGTACCCTGCAGCGCCGCCTGGCGGACCGCCAACTGACTTGGCGAGCCTTGCTGGACCGGACCCGCGAACAATTGGCCCGCCATTACCTGGCGGATGCCTCGCTGACGCTGGGCGATGTGGCCTTGCTGTTGGGCTTTTCCGAACACAGCGCCTTCACCCGGGCCTACCGTCGCTGGACCGGAACGACCCCGGCGCGGGCGCGAAAACAGTTGCTGGCGGCATACAAAAGCGGGGAAGCTGTCTAGCAGTCAGCGACAGCCTTGTTCTTCCGCGTCACACCGCAAGCCTGATAAAACCGGGCTCTGCCACGTTTTCCGAAACATCGCTACCCGAAATGTCCGCGAGCCTGAACAATCCTGTCATTGCTGCAAAATGGTGGCCTTGAGTACTTTTGCGCCATCCACAAGCCCGCAGGGGCAGGTTGAATCAGCCATAACACGGGCGAATCAATGAACAAGGGGACACCCATGAAGACGCGTATTACCGAATTGTTGGGCATCCAGTATCCGATTGTGCAGGGCGGCATGCAGAACGTGGGCTATGCCGAACTGGCGGCTGCCGTGTCCAACGCCGGTGGCCTGGGCATCATCACCGGTCTGACCCAGCCGACACCGGAAGACCTGGACAAGGAAATCAACCGCTGCAAGGACATGACCGACAAGCCCTTTGGCGTGAACCTGACCATCCTGCCCACCATCAAGCCGGTGCCCTACGAGGAATACGCCCGGGTGATCTGCGAAAACAACATCTCGGTGGTGGAAACCGCCGGCCGCAACCCGGAACCCTTTATGCCCCTGTTCGAAGGTGCCGGGGTGAAGGTCGTCCACAAGTGCACGTCAGTGCGCCATGCCCTGAAGGCCGAAAAGGTGGGCGTAGCGGCGGTGTCCGTGGACGGCTTCGAATGTGCCGGTCACCCGGGTGAAGATGATATTCCCAATCTGGTGTTGCTGCCGGCGGCGGCGAAAGTGGTGAAGATCCCCATGCTCGCCTCCGGCGGCATTGGTACCGGTGCCCAGATGGCGGCCTGCCTGGCACTGGGTGCGGATGGTATCAACATGGGCACCCGTTTTCTGGCATCAAAGGAAGCCCCGGTGCACGAAAACATGAAGCGTGCCATCGCGGAAGCGTCCGAGCTGGATACCGCGCTGATCTTCCGCCCCCTGAAAAACACCGCTCGTGTCTTCAAGAATGCCGTGGCCACCCGGGTGAACGACATCGAACGGGAAAAAGGCCAGGACATGAAGTTCGAATACATCATGGACCTGGTTGCCGGGGTAAAGGGCAAGGAGGCACTGACCTCTGGCGCGATCGATGGGGGCATCTGGACCTCCGGTATCGTCCAGGGCCTGATCGACAGCTACCCGAGTTGTGCGGAAATCATTGATGACATCATCAGTGAATGCACCGGCACGATTAACCAGCGGTTGATGGGCATTCTCAACGGCTAGCAAGAACCCCTTTATAAACGGTTCATCGCAGATTAGCGGGAAAACAGATGGGTCAGACGTCTGAAGTCGGACGTCTGACGCAAAAGACAGAAAACCGGCACCACCGACGCGTTTGGTTCATGTACCTGCCACGACGCTCACGAGCACTGCCAACCTGAGATTTGGCTTGAGCGATATTCCAGTGTCACGACCCTTCCGTGATG
This sequence comes from Pseudomonadales bacterium, assembly GCA_022360555.1. Taxonomy (GTDB): domain Bacteria; phylum Pseudomonadota; class Gammaproteobacteria; order Pseudomonadales; family Alcanivoracaceae; genus Alcanivorax. The sequence goes on along the minus strand of JAKSCQ010000086.1, from coordinate 1,159 downwards.
CATCTTTGGGCCGGTAAATCGTGATGTCACGAAGCTGTCATTTTCTTTCCTCATACTTTCTTCTGTAATCAGCTAGCGCGCTGATTCCAATGGTTAGTTTCCGAGATGATTCCGGGGTGCAAATGCGCCCCGTTTTTTTTTTGCTGTCAAACACTCTCCTCGTTGACCTGACGCAATCCTTTCCGTGTTCATGGGGCATGCTGATCACGACGGTGGTGAAGTGCCCTGGCCACTGGTGAACCGGCGGATGTGGTCTGCCTGTGCGACCAGGCGGGTCATTATGCGATCCGTGATCACTGACAACATTCCGGTCATATCTCGCTTGCTCCTGGCGGGGCGCCAGCCTACCGTCTGACTTCATATCCGAATGGAGCAGAATGTGTTTACCCTTTACGAATTTTCCTCGTCCGGAAACTGCTACAAGCTGCGTCTGGCCATGGCACAGCTTGGTGTGGCGTTCAACCGAATCGAGAAAGATATTACCCGTGGCGAAACTCGCAGCGCCGACTTTCTGGCCATCAACCCCAATGGGCGGATACCGGTCCTGGTAACGCCGCAAGGCAACACCCTGCCGGAATCCAATGCTGCGCTCTGGTATCTGGCGCGTGACAGTCATTTGATGCCTGCCAATCCCTTTGCCCAGGCGCAGGTGCTGCAGTGGATGTTCTTCGAGCAGTACAACCACGAACCGAATATCGCCACGTCGCGGTACTGGATTCATGTGCTGGGGGAACAGGAAAAATACGCTGTGCCGTTAAAGGAAAAACAGCAGAAAGGTTACGATGCCCTGGCAGTGATGGAGCAGCATCTGACAGAGCACCCGTTCTTTGTGGATAACACCTATTCCATTGCCGACATTGCCCTTTACGCCTACACCCATGTGGCGGATCAGGGTGGTTTTTCCCTGGAAGCCTATCCGGCCATTCGCGCCTGGCTGGAGCGGGTCGCCGGCCAGCCGGGCCATGTGGTCATGTCAGCCTGACATGACCATTTTGCTACCTCCTTTTTGTCAGTCCTTGCCCGTGGCGACAGGCCGGGTTGGCCATCGGCAACCCCGCTATCCACAGGTTGATACAAAGACAGCTTGACCCGTTGCGCTCTCCGTGATTGATTTAATGGAATTCAATTTTAAAAAAATAACGGGAGAGCTTATGTCATT
>JAKSCQ010000159.1 GCA_022360555.1 Pseudomonadales bacterium | reverse complement strand
GCCAGGAATGCCGCGATGGCATCCTGATGGTGTGACGGTTCCGGCTGTGGGTGGTTATCGGCAAACAAGGTCTGGCTTACCCGGCTCAGGGCCTTGCGCTGTGGCTTGTCTGCCTTGCCGGCCAAGGTTTGCAGGGTGGCGGCCATGACGTAGTGATCGCGGGCACCGGCCAGGGCCCGGGCGCCATCACGGACGGTGCGGTCATGCAGTTTGTGGTCATCCCGACAAAGCCAGGGACGCAGTAACTGCCACAGGGCGCGCAGTCGCTTGGCGCGCACCCGACAGTCGTGGACAGCGGAAGGGGGCAATGGGGTGGTTTCCAGGTCTGCCAGCGCCTGCTCATCAAGCCGGGCTGCTTGCCGGCACAGTTGCTCCACCAGGCTGGAATCCGCCATGGTTGCCTCCGTTACCCTTCCTGTTGGGAAACAGTGTCACGTTCCTGTATGACGGAACCGTGATTCGGCTCTATCCAGTAAAGTTGCTTGTGGCCAAGTGATTCATAATGATGGCGCGCCTGCTCGGCGTCTTCCCGACAAGGGTACTGTCCGACTTTGGCTCGGACGCCGTTGTCGTCTTGACGCCAGATCGTGAAGTCAGGCTCAGCCATTGTCCTGCCATTGGTTGAAGGGAGTACTGCTCAAGGCGCTGTTGTAATAGCGGGCATCTCCGGTGACTTCCTCGCCGACCCAGGCGGGTTGGTCAAAGGGGGTGTCTTCGCTGGGCAGTTCGATTTCCGCCACGATCAAGCCTTCATTGTCACCATGAAAGACGTCGATTTCCCAGCACAGGTCTCCCTGCGGCAGGCGGTAGCGGGTTTTGTCGATGACGCCCTCTGCGCACAGTTCAGCCAGCATTTGCCGGCCATCATCCAGGGGGATGGGGTATTCGAACTCACTGCGGGTGGCGCCCACGGTCTTGCCCTTGATGGTCAGCCAGGCGCTGTGGCCGGCAGTACGGATGCGCACCGTGGCATTGTGGTCGTGGCTGAGATAGCCCTGGGTCAGTCGTTCTCCGGTCAGCGTATCGACGATTGCCGGGTCGCTGACCAGAAACTTGCGTTCAATTTCCTGTGCCATGGGTGCCGTCCAGTCCCAGTTGATCAAAAGTGATATCAAACCCCAGCCCGGCGTAGCCGTCGATTATCTCGGCGGGCAGGTAAAAGGCCGGGTCGTCCATGAAGAAATAGTGTGACACACCAATGCCGAAACGGTAGTCGGGATCAAGCGTTTTCAATTGAGGGGCCAATCGCTGCAGCTTGAAGAGCAGCTTTTCGAAGTGATCCCGGTGGCTGGCGGTCTCATCCAGAAGGCTGGACAGGATCCAGCGATTTTCCCGGCGCCGGGCCTCGGGGAAGGCGTCGCTGTATGGCTCGCCTTCACGCCAGTAGTCATCGGCGCTTTGCCCCAACAGGATATCCAGCTGTTGGGGATCATGGTCGAAGCCGAATACGGCAAAGTAGACGTGATGCTCCATGGATTACCCTTGTGGGCGCAGGTTGCGGTTGCGCTGGAGTTCATCCACCGGGAAGCCTTTGCTGCGTGCCACTTCCACCAGTGCCTGGTACTGGTCTTCTGGCAATTCCCTGTCACGGGCCAGGATCCACAGGTACTCGCGGCTGGGCTCGCCGATCACCACGGTGCGATAATCCCTGTCCAGCGCAATGATCCAGTAATTGCCTTCAGTGATGGTGGGGATCAGGCGTGAGATCCAGTTGTCAAAGCGAACTTTCAGTTTGGCGTTGCCGGAACCGGGTACCACCCGGGCAGTGCCTTCGGCCTGGCTGTTGTCTTCGCCCTGGCGCTGGCACCGGTTGATCACCTTGACCGTACCGTCGTCATTGAGGCTGTAAGTGGCGGTGGAATTATAGCAACCACGCTGGAACCACTGGGGCAAGCGGGCGATTTCATGCCAGGTGCCACTGTAGCGTTGCAGATCCACCTGATTGACAGTAGCAAGGGGCTGTTCATCGCCGCACCCGCCGAGCAGGAGAAGGACAGTGACGACAAGAAAGAACTGGCGCATTGGAGACTCCCGTTGGTCATTGTATACAGGCTAACCGGCCTTTGCGCTTAATCAAGCCCGACAGGCACTGGCGTGCTATACTGCGCCGCTGATTCAGGGAGCCCATTTTGTCCGATTCATCCACCAGACTGACGCTGGAACAGCTGCACTGCGAGCGGGACGACCGCGTGCTGTTCCGTGGTCTCAGCCTGACCGCCGG
>JAKSCQ010000163.1 GCA_022360555.1 Pseudomonadales bacterium | reverse complement strand
TGATGCCATGCAGATCCCCACCAACCGCAAGCTGGACCGTCGGCTGATACTGGGCTCTCTGGGGTTTGGTGTCGGCTGGGGCCTGGCAGGCTTCTGCCCGGGCCCGGCGCTGGTGGCGCTGGGCACCGGCAGCGTCAAGGCGGTGGTCTTTGTTGCCGCGATGCTGGCCGGAATGGCGCTGTTTGAACGGCTGGAACGAGCGTGATGCGGCCCTCTTCTGAAATTGGACTTGAGCATCACAGATGGGATGCGTCGGGAGCGTTAATAGCGCAGCAAGACATTATGTCCTGGGACTGAATGTCCAATGTTGGTCGCGGCTGGCTTGATCTAGCATGGCCCCACGTCGATTGAGATGCCCAAATCATACAGCCAGGAAAGACTCAGCATGCTGGATTGGATCCCTATAGTCTTCGCTACGTTCAAGCTCCTCGTGTTCGGCACGGGCATGTTCTTCGCCATCAAGTGGCATTACTACCAAGACAAGAAGAAGAAAAACAAATAGCAGCGATACAAACCCTGTTATGGCTTATGCCCTGAGGCTGTTAATCCATATAGAGAGCAAAAGGGGCGTTTTGACAATACGCCCCCAAGGGGCGAATCGGGGCATGCAGCACGAAAAGATCACTGTGACACGTGGACCAACCTCGATCTGCCCCCAAGGGGGAGAGGAGCCTACAACAACTTTTCAATATCCTTGCGAATGGCTTCCGGCTTATCGGTGGGAGCATAACGCTTGAGCACCTTGCCCTCCCGGTTGACCAGAAACTTGGTGAAGTTCCATTTGATGGCCTTGCTGCCAAGGACACCGGTAGCTTCGTTTTTCAGGTAATTGTAGAGCGGATGGGCGTCATCACCGTTCACGTCAATCTTGTCGAACATGGTAAAACTGACGCCGTAATTCTTCTCGCAAAAGGCACCGATTTCATCCGCCGCCCCCGGCTCCTGCTTGCCAAACTGGTTGCAGGGAAAGCCGAGAATCTCCAGGCCCTGCTCCTGCAGGTCGTTATAGAGCGCTTCCAGCCCCTTGTACTGGGGCGTGAAACCGCACTTACTGGCGGTATTCACAATCAGCAACACCTTGCCCTTGAACTCGGCCAGAGCCTTTTCCTCGCCACTCAGGGTGGTGGCGGAATAGTCATAGATCCCCATGATTTTCCTTTTCTCCTGTTGCGGGCCGCAGCCCTTGGAGCCTGTTTTATGATCGATACGCAGCCGCGCCGGTGTGCATTTTGTTGCCAGGTCGCGATTGTGGGCTGGCAGCAAAAGAGACCCGGCCCTTCGAGTTGCTAGATCTTAAAACAGGCGCTTACTCTGAATACAGTGTCTCGACCACCGCTTGTGCCACCGCTTCGCTGGACTGCGGGTTCTGCCCGGTGACCAGTCTACCGTCAGTAATCACATGGGCGGTGAACTTTTCCGCCAGATCCAGGCGGGCTCCCAACTCTTCCAGCCGGGTGGCCAGCAGGAACGGCATGACATCATCCAGGCCCACTTCCCGCTCTTCCTCATTGGTGAAGCAGGTCAGGGTGCGGTTCTGGACCAGGGGGGTGCCGTCTTCATTACGTAACCCCACCAGGGCCGCCGGCCCATGGCAGACCGCCGCCAGCAGGCCTTCCTGGGCCCAGGTGCGCTCCATCACCGCCGCCACCAGCGGGTGGTCCGGCATGTCGAACATGGCACCGTGGCCACCCGGGACAAAGACGCCGACAAAGCCATCCTCCCATACCTGCTCCAGCGGCCGGGTGTCCTGCAGGGCCTCGATGGCCTCCTGCCAGGCTTCCTTCTGGGCGTCGTCCGGCACGGAGTTGGGGTCCACCGGAATCTTGCCGCCACGGGGGCTGGCCACGGTCACCGGGATATTCTTCTCCCGGAACAACAGCCAGGGAATGGCAAATTCTTCCAGCCACAGACCGGTCTGCTGGCCCTGGCCCATCTGGGCCGCACTGGTGACCAGCATCAAAAGCGGTTTATCCAGGTTCATTATGCCTCCCAGTTACTATGTCTTGTCGTTTGATCCCATCACAACTCATGGCAACATGCTGTGATGAACTTAAGTTGCGCCTGACGCTTCGCCACATCAACCCCCGGCCCGGTTTTTTCTGACATGGATTGGTATCACCTGCTGAACAAGGCCCGCTTGGGCGGCCGCAGCGCCAAGGACGAAAGCGGCCGCACCGCTTTTCTGCGCGATCATGACAAGATCATTTTCTCCGGCGCCTTCCGGCGACTGGCGCGCAAGACCCAGGTGCATCCACTGGCCACCAACGATCACGTGCACAACCGGCTGACCCATTCGCTGGAAGTGTCCTGTGTGGGCCGCACCCTGGGTATCCGGGTGGGTGAGCGATTGCACCAGCGCCGTCTGTTGCCCGAGTCCGTCAGCGCCACCGACTTTGGCGATATCGTGCAGTCCGCCTGCCTAGCCCATGACATTGGCAACCCGCCCTTCGGCCATACTGGCGAGCGCGCCATTCGCGCCTGGTTTCAGGAAAGAGGCCAACGTTTTCTGGACATGCTACCGGCGGAGCAGCAGAGCGACCTGACCTTCTTCGAAGGCAATGCCCAGGGCTTTCGCATTCTCACCAAGAGCGAATATCACCAGTATGACGACGGCATGCGGCTGACCTATGCCACTCTGGCCACCTTTCTGAAATACCCCTGGCTGTCCGCCAGTGCCGGCGAGGCCAGCAGCAAGCCGGGCAAGTACAGTGCCTTCGTCTCCGAGGCCGGAGCCTTCCGCGAAGTGGCCGGCGCCACCGGGCTGCGCGAACAGGCCCCGGGGCGCTTCTGTCGGCACCCGCTGGCCTACCTGATGGAGGCCGCCGACGACTTCTGCTACGCCATCATCGACCTGGAAGACGGCCTGGAAATGGACCTGCTGCACTGGGATGAAGTCTATGCCCTGTTGCAGCCGGCGCTGCCGGACACCCCGGAAGTGAACGAATTGATCTTTTCCGACCTGCGCGACGGTCGCAAGGCGGCATTGTTGCGCGGCAAGATCATCGAACGCTTTATCGAAGCCGGTGTGGAAGCCTTTGTGGTCAACCACGACCGGTTGCTCCAGGGAAAAATGGAGGGCGACCTGATCAGCCACTGCGAGCCATCGGTACGGGATGTGGTGGAAAATGCCAAGCAACTGGCACGCTCTAAAGTCTTCGAACATCCGCGCAAGATCGAGCTGGAAATCGGTGCCTTTGAAGTCATGGGGGCCCTGCTGGATGGCCTGATCGAAGCGGCCGTTTCCCATGCCTGTGACAGCGCCAGGAACTACCGCCACGAACGCATCATCGACCTGATTGGCCGACACAGTTTCCCGGAAAACCTGCAACAGTTACCGGAACAGGAAAGGATCTATCAGTGCATCATGCGGGCGCTGGATTTTCTCGCCGGCATGACCGACAACTATGCGACGTACCTGGCCAAGCAATTTTCCGGCATGGCGGAAACACGGTATTGAGAATAACCGGGGCCGCGTCATGCGGCCCCGGTGTTTCATTGATCACTGCTTTACCAGCATCACAATATTGGTGAAATCATAAATCGGCTCACCATCGTTTGTTACCGTATCCTTGTCATTGAAGACCAGCAGATTCGGCCCTGCTTTATGAAGTACTACTGTATCGGACGGACCAAGTGTCAAAGTGACTGTAGAACCGTCGTCAGCCCAGGTTCCACTGAGTGACTCTGAGCCAGTGTTTCCAAAGTCCGGATCAAAGGCGTCCCGGCAATCCCCGTTAAAACAATCTCCATTTTTGTTATCAAAAAGTGTAGAGCGATTTTCATTGATGGTTCCGGAAAAATTTCCACCAGCTTCAAGGGTAAAGCTACCTGAGGAGCTGTAGCTGGAAATTTCCGAATAGCCTTCGGAGGAACTCGTGCCGCTATTGGCAGCCAACTCGATAGCCATCTCGATAAAAGTGTAGGTTCCCGCAACACTCCCATCACCGACAATTCCTTCCAACGCATCCAGCCGCTGGGAATTATCGTTGATAGCACTAATCAATGCCTGAAAATTGTTATCCACACCTTGCGCTGTGGCAGCCTCACCGGATTGTGGCGCGGTGTATCCGGTCACTTCGCCAGCAAACGCATTGGCACTCAGCACTGCAGCGGTGAGGCCTGTCAAAAATATCTTTTTCATGTCTCTTACCCTCTTTCGGTTTCGTTCTTTAACCAACGGCCTCACTGCCAGTTGGCTTCATCCCAGTTGAATTCGCCCCAGACGGCGTCAGGGGTTTCATTATTGCAGGCATCTGCAGCCGGATCCGGATTACAGGCGTCGCCATCATCTGGATCGGCCGAGTTCGCACCATAACCATCACCATCGGCATCAACGCTTTCGGTAGCGTCATTCGGGAACGCATCGGCGTTGTCACCCACGCCGTCGTTGTCACTGTCGGCGGTTTCGTCAGCGTCGTTCGGGAAGGCATCTTCATTGTCGCCCACACCATCCCCATCGCTGTCGGTGGTTTCGGACGCATCGTCGGGGAGGACATTGCTGTTGTCGCCAACGCGATCGCCATCACTGTCAGCGATTTCGGTGGGGTCCTGCGGGAAAGCATCCCCG
>JAKSCQ010000150.1 GCA_022360555.1 Pseudomonadales bacterium | reverse complement strand
GATTTCCCGCTGGAAATGGACTACCTGCACGCCAGCCGCTATCTGGGTGCGACCACCGGCGGTGAGGTGGAATGGATCGTGACCCCCAATGCCACCATGGAAGGGCGCCACGTGGTGATCGTCGATGATATCCTCGATGTGGGCTCCACATTGCTGTCCATCATCGACGCCTGCAAGGCACAGGGAGCCGCCTCGGTGAAGACCTGTGTACTGGTGGACAAGCAGCACGATCGCAAGGCGAAGCCGGGTCTCAAGGCCGACTTCACCGCCCTGGAAGCCGCCGACCACTACCTGTTCGGCATGGGCATGGATTACAAGGGATACTGGCGCAACGCACCGGGTATCTACGCGGTAAAGGAATAAAACCGCACATCTCACCATAGAGGCTCTCTCGTACATCTGGAATGAACGGGGGAATGTTGGCTCTCTGTGGTAAACGGTTTTCGACAGGAATGACTATGCTGGCGTTTATCGGAGGCACCGGCCTCACGCGCATGGACAATCTCGATCTCATCGAGCGGCATGCCATCAACACCCGTTTTGGTGAGCCGTCCGCCCCGGTGGTGGAAGGGGAACTGGACGGGCAAAGGGTGCTGTTTCTGGCCCGGCACGGTGATCCCCATGTGTTACTGCCCCATCAGGTGAACTACCGGGCCAATCTGTTGGCTTTGAAAGAAGCCGGGGCCACCGCCATCGTGGCGGTGAACGCGGTGGGCGGCATCACCCCTCAGGCGCCCACCGGGACGCTGGTACTGCCGGACCAGATTATCGACTACACCTGGGGCCGGGACATGACCCTGTTTGATGATCCGGCGGCCCCCCTGGTCCATGTGGACTTTAGCTGGCCCTTCGATGCGGCGCTGCGCAACGCTCTCAAGGAACAACTGTCCGCCGCCGACCTCAAATGGAATGATGGCGGCTGTTATGCCGCCACCCAGGGGCCGCGGCTGGAAACCGCTGCGGAGATTGCCCGTCTGGAGCGTGATGGGTGCGATGTCGTTGGCATGACCGGCATGCCCGAGGCGGTACTGGCCAGGGAGCTGGAGATTCCCTATGCCATGCTGTCGCTGGTGGTGAACCCGGCGGCGGGCAAGTCCACCCACGAAATCACCATGGCGGAAATCGAAGCGGTCATCCATGATGGGATGGCCAGTGTTTGTCAGTTGCTTGCGGATTTCGCACGCAGCTATTCCCCCCAGCGGTAGAAGGAGCCTGCTACCTTGACCCTGCTGATTGTCTTTGCCGCCATTTCCATCGGCTTTTCCTTTTTGTGCTCGATCCTGGAAGCGGCGCTGCTGTCCATTACGCCCAGTTATATTGCCGGATTGCGTGAGAGCCGGCCCAAGCTCTACAAGTCGCTGCGTGCCTACAAGGACGACATCGACAAGCCATTGTCGGCGATCCTGACACTCAATACCGTGGCCCACACCGTGGGGGCCACCGGGGTGGGTGCCCAGGTGGCGGTGGTCTTCGGCGAAGCCTGGTTGGGGGCGGCCTCCGCCGTCATGACCCTGGCTATCCTGGTGCTGTCGGAAATTATTCCCAAGACTATCGGCGCCAAGTACTGGCGCTCTCTGGCGCCCATGCTGCCGCCGGTGCTCAAGGTCACCATGACCACGTTGATGCCGTTCGTATGGTTGTCCAAACTGATTACCAGCCAGATCGGCGGCAATGAGGATGACGTGGATGTGCGCGCGGAAATTCGCGCTCTGGCGGACATGGGCAAGGATCAGCAGGCGCTGGATGACGACGAATACAAGGTTATCCGCAATATCCTGCACCTCAACGACGTCAAGGTTGGGGCCATCATGACGCCCCGTACCGTCTGCCGCACGGTGACTCCGGAAATGACCGCAGAGGAGTTCCAGGACAGGGAGAAAGGCCAGCCGTTTTCCCGCTTTCCGGTGATGACCCCCAGCGGCGAAACCCGAGGCTATATTCACAAGTCGGACCTGCTGGGCGTGGCGCCGGAACAGACCATGGGTGCCCTGGCGCACCAGGTTTCCATGGTCAGCACGATTATGAATATCCAGGACTTGTTTCATGCCATGCTGACCCAACGTCAACACATGGCAGTGGTTTATGATGAACACGGCACCTGGGTGGGACTGATCACCCTGGAGGATATTCTCGAAAGCATCCTCGGCCGTGAAATCATGGATGAAACCGACAATGTGGCAGACCTGCGACTGTACGCGCGCCAGCGCTGGAGCCGTCGCCTGAAAAAACAGGAAAAGCGGAAATAGCAGGCTGCCCGATGACAGCGAATGGAGGAGGCAACGATGACCGAGATTTACAAGGACAACAGTGAAACCATCGGCAAGACACCGCTGGTAAAGATCAACCGCATCAGCCAGGGCAACATCCTGGCCAAGCTGGAATCCCGCAACCCGGCGGGCAGCGTCAAATGCCGGATCGGCGCCTCCATGATCTGGGACGCGGAAAAGAGCGGCAAGCTCAAACCCGGCATGACCCTGGTGGAGCCCACCAGCGGCAACACCGGCATCGCGCTGGCCTATGTGGCCGCCGCCCGGGGGTATGACCTGGTACTGACCATGCCCGACTCCATGAGCCTGGAGCGCCGCAAACTGCTCAAGGCGCTGGGTGCCAGCCTGGTGCTGACCCCGGGACCCAAGGGCATGCCCGGTGCCATTGCCAGGGCTGAAGAGCTGGTCAGCGAGAACCCGGACAAGTTCCTGATGCTCCAGCAGTTCGATAACCCGGCCAACCCGGAGATCCACGAAAAGACCACTGGCCCGGAAATCTGGGACGCCACAGGCGGCGAGATCGATGTGCTGGTATCCGGCGTGGGTACCGGCGGCACCATTACCGGTGTCTCCCGTTACATCAAGCAGCAGAAGGGCAAGGCGATCACCTCCATTGCCGTGGAGCCGGATTCCTCCACCATGATCACCGCTGGCCTGAAAGGTGAAGAGCCCACCCATGGCCCGCACAAGATCCAGGGCATCGGCGCCGGCTTTGTACCGAAAAACCTGGACCTGTCGCTGGTGGACCGCTGTGAGCAAGTGAGTAACGAGGACGCCATGGCATGGGCCCACAAGCTCATGCAGGAAGAGGGCATTCTGGCCGGCATTTCCTGCGGTGCCGCCATGTGTGTGGCCGACCGCATCAGCAAGCTGCCGGAATTCGAAGGCAAGACCATCGTGGTGGTGCTGCCGGACTCCGGCGAACGCTACCTCAGCTCCCCGCTGTTTGCCGACATGTTCAGCGAACAGGAACTGAACCAATAACGTCGCAAACATTGCGATTGTAGGAGCTTGCTTGCAAGCGAACCCGACATCGTTCGGCTGCAAGCAACCTCCTACAGAAACGCTTCCGGGAAACGATATTTGTTTTGAACAGGGCGCCTGCGGTGGATCTGCCGTTTCTGAATAGCCCCGGCGCCTGATCCCCGTTATCCTTGCCGCTTCGGTTCAGGAGGGGCAATGGCTGCCAGCACAGAAGTAGACATCGTCGTCATCGGCGCCGGTGCCGCCGGGCTCATGTGCGGCGCCACCGCTGCGTACCAGGGCCACCGGGTGCTGGTGCTCGACCATGCCAACAAGGCCGGCAAGAAGATTCTCATGTCCGGTGGTGGGCGCTGCAATTTCACCAACCTGAATACCACGCCCGAGCACTTCGTCTCCGCCAATCCGCATTTCTGCAAATCCGCCCTGAAGCGCTATACCCCCTGGCATTTTGTCGAGCTGGTGGAGCGCCATGGCGTCGACCATGTGGAAAAGGCCCCGGGGCAGCTTTTCTGTGCGCAATCGTCCAGGGAGATTCTCGGTATCCTGCTCACCGAGTGTGAGTGGGCCGGGGCGCAAGTGCGCCTGAAAACCGATATTCGGCGGGTAGAGCAGGGCGGTGCCGGTTTTGTGCTGACCACTTCAAACGGTCAGATTCGCTGCGCCAAACTGGTGGTGGCCTGTGGCGGCCTGTCCATCCCCACCATGGGCGCCACCGGGTTCGGTTATCAACTGGCGGAACAGTTCGGGCTTCGGGTGCTACCCACCAGGGCGGGTCTGGTGCCTTTTACCCTGCAACCGGACGACAAGGCCTGGCTGGCGGCGTTGTCCGGCATCAGTACCGAGGTGGTGGCCCGGGCCGGTGGCGCCAGCTTTGCCGAGCCCATGCTGATTACCCACCGGGGGCTGTCCGGTCCCGCCATGCTGCAGGTATCCAGCTTCTGGAGTCCGGGGGACGCCGTCCAGGTGGACTGGCTGCCCGCTGTCGCCGACCCGGTGGCCGATCTGATAACCGAGCGTAACCGGCACCCCAATCGCAGCCTGGAGCGCTGGTTGCGCCACTACTTTTCCCAACGCCTGGCGGGGGCTCTGGCTGAACGCTTCGGCTGGCAGGGTAACCTGCAGCAATTCAGCAACGAGCGCCTTGCCGACGTGGCCGCCACGCTCAAGGGCTGGCAGTTCAAACCCTCCGGTACCGAAGGCTACCGCACCGCCGAAGTGACCCTGGGCGGTGTCGATACCGACAGCCTGTCTTCAAAGACCTTCGAAGCAAACTCTGTACCCGGCCTGCACTTCATTGGTGAAGTCCTGGATGTCACTGGCCAGCTTGGCGGTTTCAACTTCCAGTGGGCCTGGGCGAGCGGCTATTGCACCGGACTGGCGCTGTAACCAGGATTCCCCCATGTATGTAGGATCTGTCTCTCGGACAGCGACATCGCCCCTGTAGCCCGCCCGCCATTTCCCTGCCACAATGATTCCCACACCTCGGGTAAAACAAGGACGCCACATGAATCTCGAGAAGGTGATTTTCGGTTTTTTCATCCTGCTTGCCTTGACCCTGAATTTCGGGTTTTTCCTTGGGGATATCGACAACCCCGACCATCACGATGTTTATGAACTTTTCGCCGCCCTGGTCGTCAGCCTGATTGCCACGGTGCTCAAATTCGGTGAACGCACCCAGATCGGGGCGGTGTTGCTGGCGTCCAGCCTGGTGGCGGACCTGCAGTTGCTGGTTGCCGCTATCGTCTGGGCAGTGGCGGTACATGTGATGGAGGTTGGCCTGACCCCGGCGGTGATGGCGTCCATCGTGTCGTTCTCCGGTGGGGCATTGCTGGCCAATTTGTTGTCCACCGTGTTGTTGACGGTGGAAACCATCACCCTGCAGCGGTAATGGCCATGAACTCGGTCATTCCCATCCTGTTGCGGCGCATGCGCACGCCGCTGGTGGTGCTGATCGTGGCCTACAGTATCGCCACCGTGGGCTTCACCCTGATTCCCGGGGTGGACGACGAAGGCAACCCCTGGACCATGAGCTTCTTCGAAGCTTTCTACGTGGTCAGCTATACCGGCAGTACCATCGGCTTCGGCGAAGTGCCCTATGCCTTTTCCAATGGCCAGCGGCTGTGGACCATCGTCAGTATCTACCTCACCGTCTTTTCCTGGCTCTACTCGGTGGGGACCATCATCTCGCTGATTCAGGACCATGCCTTCCGCCACCTTCTGTCGCGGGTGCAGCTTCAGCGCAGCCTGAAGGGCTTTACCGATCCGTTCTATATCGTCTGCGGCTATGGCGATACCGGCAAACTGCTGGTGCGGGCATTGCTCCGACGAGGCATGCGGGCCGTGGTGATAGACCAGCATCCCGAGGCCATCGACCTGCTGCGCATCAAGGACATGGGGGTGCATGTGCCCGGCTTTACCGTGGACGCGGAAATTCCTGAAAACCTGCTGGCCGCCGGCCTTCGGCACCCTTGTTGCGAAGGGGTACTGGCGGTGACGGGTAACGCCCATGCCAATCTGAAAGTGGCCATTACCGTCAAACTGCTTAATCCGAGTTCCTGGGTGTTCTGCCGGGCCAGCAACGAGGAAAACGCCAACAATATGCTGTCGTTTGGCACCGATCTGGTGGTCAGTCCGGAAAAGGACTTCGCCCGTCGGCTGCTGCTCAGCATCCGTGAGCCGGATACCCACAAGGTCTATGACTGGCTTACCGCCATTCCCGATACACCGCTGCCGGACCGGCCGGAACCACCCCGTGGTCACTGGATCATCTGCGGTTTCGAACAGCTTGGCCGCGCCACCTATCAGGCGCTCAAAGACGAAGGGGTGGACGTTACGGTGATCACGCCCGATACCCGACAGCCCGGCGTGCCCGGTTCCAGCATCAGCGGCAAGGGGACCGAAGCGGTCACCCTGCAGCAGGCGGGGATTGAGCGGGCCAGTGCCTTGCTGGCGGTGACCCGGGATGATGCCGACAACCTGTCCATCCTAATGACCGCCCGTGCCCTCAACCCGAATCTGTATCTGGGGTTCCTGCAGAACCGCCTGCATAACCGGGCCCTGTTCCAGGCGGTGGATGCGGAGTTGCCAGTGCAGACCAGCTTTCTGACGGCCAGCCGTTTCCTGTCGGTGATCAATGCTCCGCTGCTGCCGGAATTTCTTGTCGCTGCAGAAAAGCAGGGCAATGCCTGGAATGAAACCCTGACGGAAAAAATTCAGGGCGTCATCGGTGATATGACGCCAGCTACCTGGCACCTTACCTTCAATGCCTCTGAAACCTCCGCCGTGGCCCTGGCCCATCGACTGGGCGAGCCGGTCACCCTGCGTCAGCTCTGCCGCGATCCTCACCACTGGAGTGACACCCTCAAGGCGCTGCCACTGATGCTCCGACGCGACGGCGAGAATACCCTGTTGCCGGACCTGGACACTCGCATCGAGCCCGACGACGAGTTGCTGGTCTGTGGCACCAGCCGTGCCCGTCGCCAGATGATCTGGACGCTCAACCACCGTAACGCCCTGCGTTATGTGCAGACTGGCGAGCAGCGTCCGGACGGGCTGGTCTGGCGCTGGCTGGCCCGCCGCCGTGCGGCACCGGCGGATGTGGGGGATCAGGGCTGACCCTGCTGTCAGGGGATCTGCGCAAACTTCTCCCGGAATGCGTCCGGTACTGGCACCACGCTGTGCTTGTCGTGATCAAAAAACACGAACCCCTGTTTGGCCAGCACCACCTGTTGTCCGGAAGGCTGTTTGGTGACCCGGAAAATCAGGTCCGCCCCGTACTTGTTGAAATCCATCAGCCCGACCTCGAACTTCAGGTCGTCCTGGGCAAAACTCTCAGCTTTGTAGGTCGCCACCAGGTCGGTCACTACAATAGTCTGCTTGTCGGTGTCGAACAGGTCATAGTCGATATCGCAGAAGAACCGGTAACGGGCCTCGGACAGCAACGAAATCATCTGGTCATTACCCACATGCTTGCCGGTATTCAGGTCCGTCATGCGCACATTGATGGTGTGGGAGTAGAGAAACTGCTCGGGCAGATCCAAATGAACGCGAGCCATACTGCGGCCTCCGGTTTGGGCTGGGGAAGGGGGAGTGTAGCAAGCTCGCTTAATCATTGTGAAACAGCATTTTGAATACTGAGGCCTGCAGGTGCAGAAGAAGCGGGCGGTAACCTGAACGGGCGTGCCTTTTATTCCGGGCTTGCAAGGTTGTTGTTACTGGGAATGTAAAATAGGCTGAACTCAGGGGAGACAACGTGAACGAGCAAAGGGAATTGCTCGCTCAACCAACATCTCAATGCAGTACGTGGTGTGTTTCGCTTTGGGCTGCTTTCCTGCTGCTCCCCGGCGTCAGTCGTCTGATCTGCTGGCATTCACCAAGTCTCCCTATGACGTCATGCATGGCCGTACCATGCACACAAACAGTCATCAGCCAGGACTCATGGAGGAGTTATGCCTTTTGAACTCAATCTTGACCCCAGCGATCTGATTGTCGACCGCTACATTCCCGATATTCGCCCAATCTTCCCCCGCCCGGCCAGGGTGCGGATTCTGATCGTACTGGAGCCAGGTCTTTACCCCGGTCCTCCGGGCACAGGTTTCGCCCTGGGGCGTGTGGTGTCTTACCTGCGCAATGAAAGCTTCGGCTTCGTCAATTTCGAGGTGGACTTTGCCCTGCGCGGGACGGATGAAAGCCCGCATGCCGTGAGTATCGACAACAATGCCGGGGAATGGGAGTTTCGCTACCGGGACTTCCGCTATCACAGTGAACAAGACGGTACCCCGATTATTCATGGTTACGATGAACTGTGGTGCTTTGGCATTAACCCCAGCATTCACAATGACGGTGATAACAACTCAGTCAAGAATAGCGGGTACAGTTCTTCGCCGGCCGAACTGACGGTGCTGACCGAATGGATGGATAACGGTGGCGGGGTGCTTGCCATGGGCGACCACAATTTTCTCGGGTCGGCCATGTGCTGGAATATTCCCCGTGTGGGCACCATGCGTGCCTGGCTCAAGGATGATAACGATGGCCGCTCTGTCCCCAATCGTACCGGTACGGATCGCCACGACACCAACCGGCCACAGAATGCGTCCCAGGATGCAACACAAACGCCGAACCCTTCCGTTATCCCCAATTCGGCGGAGGAAGATGCGGTGACCCAGCCACTGGAGTGGAAAAAATACAGTGTCTGGTCTCGGCTGGTATTTCAGCGCCGCCGCCGGCCTCACCCGGTGCTTTGTGGTGGCTCTCTGGGTGTTATTGACCGTTTCCCGGACCACCCCCACGAAGGGCTGGTTATTCATGAGGACCTCATCGATTTCAACGCCAAGTGTCTGCACGATGAAACCAAGGATGAATATCCCACCGTGGACGGGCAGCAACCCAGGGCGGAAGTGATTGCCTGGGTGAGCACCTTGCCGGATCCGCCCTATAATTTTGCCAAAGATGAGCAACCCGCACGCCGGTTTCCTGCCGTGGGGGTCTATAACGGGCACACCATCGACCATGGCCGCGTGCTGGTGGATTCCACCTGGCACCACTGGTTCGACAAGAATATTGCCGATCTTGAGGCGGCAGACAGCGAGGATTTCCGGAAGATCAAACGCTACTTCCAGAATGTGGCAATCTGGCTGGCGCCGAAGGATGAGCAGCAGACAATGCTCAACTATGCGGCTTTCTGGACGGTACTGGCCAATGC
Source organism: Pseudomonadales bacterium (assembly GCA_022360555.1). Taxonomy (GTDB): domain Bacteria; phylum Pseudomonadota; class Gammaproteobacteria; order Pseudomonadales; family Alcanivoracaceae; genus Alcanivorax. Next base: position 4,609 of record JAKSCQ010000150.1, on the reverse strand, counting down.
GTCATTCGAAGAGCTGACCCTGGATACTCCGGTTCTCACCCTGGGTGGTCAGGCCATCGATATTCTTGGCAGGGCTACCAGCGACTGCCTGGTGACCGACTGGCTGCTCGAATATATTCCGCGCCCCATTCATGATGTCTTCCGGGCCCGTGAGCCCTTTCCGATACCGGAGCCGTGCTGGAGCTGTCCGCCGGAAGAATTGCTGTCCCAGGCCGTCATGGGCGGAGTTATTCGTCAGTTGCTGCCGTACCGTGACAAACTCATCAAAGAAAGCTGGGGCCGCAAGAAAGTGGATATCGCGTTGAAGCCCGATGAAATTGAACAGTCTGTTCAGGCGGGTGTGTTTCAGGGCATTGAAGCACTCATGAAAAACATGGACGAAAATCGTGAGGCCATGGAGCAACTTGGCAAGCTTTCACAGGAAGCCTTCGAAAAATCGCTCAAAGCCCTCAAGTATCGTTCTCGTTAACCCGGCCCGGGCGCGGCATGCCCGCGCCCGTTTCTTCCCCGTTAAGTCAGAGGTTGTAACAGGGTCCATTGCCGAACAGCCATGCCATGATTGTGTGAGCCGTGGAGCAGCCCGCCGGCGTTTCAGAAGGGCTGACTAATCGGTCATGGCGGGACAATTGTGCCCGGCCCGGTTTTTCTTTTCGTTCTGACTACGCAAGATAGCCAATTCGACAAGGACAGCAGGAGATATCATGGCTAGATCCACCTGGCGGCCGGACAGGATTCCGGACCTGACCGGCAAAACCATTCTGGTCACCGGTGCCAACAGCGGTATCGGGCTGGAAGCGGTGAAACTGTTTGCCGCCAATGGGGCGGAAGTAATCATGGCCTGCCGAAACACCGGGAAGGCCGAGGCCGCCGCTGACGATGTGCGTGGCAGTGTGCCGGACGCGAAGTTGGTGATCATGGCCCTGGATCTGGCGGACCTGGCATCGGTCAGCGCGTTCGCCAACGCCGTCAAGGAACGTTTCAGCAAGCTGGATGTGCTGCTCAACAACGCCGGTCTGATGGCGCCACCCTTGCAGCGCACCAAAGACGGTTTCGAAATCCAGTTCGGCACCAACCACCTGGGTCACTTTGCGCTCACCGGCCAGTTGCTCGACCTGCTGGAAGCCGCGGATGCACCCCGTGTCGTGCAGATTTCCAGCCTCGCCCATCGGGGCGGCAAACTCATGTGGGGCAACCTGAACGCGGAGAAGAAATACGCCCGCTGGCCTTTCTACGGGCAGAGCAAACTGGCCAACCTGATCTTCGCCAAGGACCTGAATCGCCGCCTGGAAAAGTCGGGTTCGAAGATCCGTGCCTATGCCGCCCACCCGGGCTACTCCGCCACCCACCTGCAGGACACCGTGCCCGCTGGCGGCCTGTTCAATGCCATCATGGCCCAGTCAGCGGAAAAGGGCTGCCTGCCCGGTGTCATGGCCGCCACCAGCCCGGATGTGAAACCCGGGGGCTACTACGGTCCGGATGGCAGGATTCTGGAACTGCGCGGCTACCCGGCCCCGGCCTATGCCCGCAAGATCACCGACAACCAGCAGGTGGCCCAGCGTTTGTGGGATGAATCCGAAAAGCTGACCGGTATTCGTTATCTTAATGAAGCGTCGGGAAGTCCCTGAATCGTGCAGCCTGTGAGGCCAGCGTTATTCAGATGGGGCTGAATGCTGAAAGGCGAAGTCGGGCACGCCCCCTGCCGGGGGCGAAGGTAAAAAGAAAATCGGAGCGACGACCGGCGCCGCCCCGAATGGGAGAACCTATACAGTCAGTGAGTTTTCCACCTGCTGACAGTTGCGCCTGGCCAGTGCCAGGTTGGACTTGGCCTTGTCCAGAACCAAATACATGAACAGCCCTTCGTTGGCGGCCACCGGGCGGATAATATGGTACTGGCTGCCCAGGGTAATAAGGATATCCTCGATGGCGTCGTTGATGCCCAACGACTTCATGGTTTTCAGTTTGGCGCGTACCACCTCGGTATTACCGGCGGCGGCCAGTTCCAGGTCCAGTCCGGTTCCTTCCTGGCCCAGCATCATGCCACTGTTGGAATCCACAATGGCGGCACACATGGCACCATCAGCTTCCAGAAGGTTTTTCAGACTTTCGTTAACGTTGCCCATCTCTTACTCCTTTATATTTTATGCAATCCCTCAATGCAGGGAGTTAACTGGCTTCTTTCAGTGTTTCCGACAAAGCGGCACAACAGTTTTTGGCGCCCCAGATCAGTTGCCCGAGCTTGGAGGCGTCATTGGCCACCACGGCCAATGCCAGGGGAGGGGTGCTGTTGGGCACTTTCATCACGGCCACAACACCTTCTTCGGATTCCACAATCAGGCGGCTGCATTCCGAAATGCCCGCCTCCTTGGCAATGGCCGAACTGATCGCCGCCAGGGAGCTGCCCATGGCGGCAAGCCGGCTGGCCTTGCCCTTGTCTGTTTCCAGTGTGGCCACTTCGAACCCGTCACTGCTTAGCAACACAGCGGAGGTGATTCCCGGTGTGGAATCCTGCAATGCATGCAATTGTTTCAGGGCAACGGAGGTGGCGGTCCGGCTGAGCGGGTTGTTGTCTTTCATACTTCCATGAGCTCCATGTGAGAGGCTTCGATCTGGCAGAGCAGGGTTTCCACCAGGAGCAGGACGTCATCTCTCTCGCGTACGTCCACGGAAATGACCGGGACAAACAGTTGCCGGGCGGCCAGCTTTTCGGTGACCCGGTCGATGCGTGCGAAGTCATCACTGGAAATCCGACCGATGCCCACGACCAGCGGGGTATCGCCGTTATTGGCAAAAGCATCGGCGTAAAGGTCCAGGTGGGCTTCCAGGGCAGGGTGTTCGCCATTGAGCAACAGAATGACCCCGGCCGCGTTATTGGCCAGGATTGGCCACATGAAGCGAAATCGTTCCTGGCCCGGTGTGCCATAAAGGCGCACACCACTACCGTCAGGCAAGCTGATGTAGCCGTAATCCAGTCCGGCTGTCGTCATTTCCTTGTCGCACTGTTCCAGATCGGTATTCACCACATCCGTGGAAACACAGTCATCATCGCTAAGCTGGCCAATGGCGGTGGTTTTGCCTGCCCCCATGGGGCCAGTGAACAGGATCTTGAATTCGTCACTTGTCATCATGTCAGCTCAATCCCAGGCGGGTTCTGAGGCCGCGAATCAGCCCCCCGATTCGGTGGCTGTCCCCACTGGATTGCGCCGTCGGCGCAGTCGTTACAGCACTTGGCTGACTGACCAGCAGCCCGCTGATCTCACAGGCATTAATAAAGTGAAACAGGGTGTTGTCCTCGCACTGGGACAGCGTCTGCAGCTCGTCAAAGGTCATGGCTCGCCGGGTCATCAGCGCACATAGGGAAAGAAGCTGTCGGGACTTGTTCAATGCGGCAGCACTGGGCCAGCGGCTAAGGCGGAACTGGCTGTTCACATCCAGCCATGGCAGCAGCGCATTGTTATGCGCACCGCCAGTGAGCCAGGCCAGTTCGAACAGCGGGCGCGGTACCATGCCTTCTGATATTGCTTCATTGCTGGGGGAGAGAGGCCTGAACGAAACCGTGCCGGCGGCCAGAGCATGCAAAAGGGCGGGGCGAGCATAGAATCGGTGGCTGCCCGGTTTTACCAGCAAGCGCCCTTCACGGCTTTCGCTGCTGTACAGTTCGCACTGTGATTGGGTTTTGTCGTTGATTGCCCGGTAAAGAGACGTGCAGAAATCGGCCGAGGGGGCGGGTTTACTGGTAGCCGGTGAGTCTTTGCTGTCATCGGCGAGACTGGTATCCAGTGTACGTACCACATCATCCAGCACATCCAGCAACTGCATCACCCTGAACGGATGGGGCAATGAAAACGGCGTTGCCGGTTTTTCCTGGGAACTGGGGTAAATGACAATGCAGGGTTTGTTGATCAGGTTTTCTTGCCGGGTTTGCTCCCGGTGTTCATTGGCCACCATCAGCACATCCGCAAGATTGGGGGTGCTCTGACTCCAGTTGACCGGGGAACGTCCATCAATGATTTTCAGCATGGAAAGACAGGCGCTGACCGTATCTTCCCCTAATCCCACAAATCCAAGACGCTGTGTTCTCATTTTACTCTTCCATGATCCGGGAGGACCGGTGACTGCATGGCTGGCGTGCCTTCCTGCTACGCCGTCAGGACGCCATGTCTTGGTGAACCCTGTCCCAATTATTACGACCGGGGCTGAGTCGCGGGCAAAGTAATAACGATGGGCGGAAGCTTCAGAGGGACGAATTGTCGGTGGGATTTACCTTGTTTTGACCGGTTTTTCTGTTGTCAATGAATGGCAAAACGCCATGTTTGCCTGATGTGTGTTGCTAACGTTTTGATTACCCTGGAAATCCCGGTGGGCCTTGCGGGAAAAGCCGGCGAAAAGTGCTGGCATGGTGAAATGACGGGGCGAAGAAGTGGGTTCTGGTGGGATGAAAACACCTCTTGTCATTGCATGGGCCAATTATCGCCATTCTGATGCACTCAATCTACAAATCGGACGATATATTACCCCTTTTGGCATTATCAATATCGAGCATTTTCCCGCCATCTTACTAGATCCCGAGCAACCACAGTTTCTTCGCCCATTCTCCGGGGACACGATCTTT
>JAKSCQ010000087.1 GCA_022360555.1 Pseudomonadales bacterium | reverse complement strand
CAGGCCATTGATGCCAAGAGCCCGCATACCAGCGCCCATTGTCAGCGGGTGCCGGTGATCACCGAGCTGCTGGCCCAGGCGGTCTGCGATGACGACGGGGATTTCGCTGATTTCCATCTGGATGAGGATGGCTGGTATGAGCTGCACGTGGCCGCCTGGCTGCACGACTGCGGCAAGCTGGCCACGCCGGACTCGGTGCTCGACAAGTCCACCAAGCTGCACACCCTGCATGATCGCATCGACGAGGTCGCCAGCCGCTTTGCCGCTGTGCGGGGGGATATCCTGTCCCGCTATGAGATCGCCTGCTTGCAGACGCCGGACCAGGTGGATGCCCACCGTGAGCGCATGGAAAGGGAGCTGCGTGGCCTGGAGGAGGATTTGGCCTTTCTGGAACGGATCAACCAGGGCGGCGAAGCCATGGCTGAAGCCGACCAGCAACGGGTCAGGGACATTGCCTCGCGGACCTGGACCAATGCCCGGGGCAAGGTGCTGCCCCTGCTCACCGACGATGAGGTTTACAACCTTTGCATTCCCCGGGGCACCCTGACCCCGGAGGAGCGCGAGATCATCAATGGTCACATGGACGTGACCCTGGACATGCTCGAGTCCCTGCCTTTCCCCCGCAAGTTGCGGCAGGTGCCGGAGTATGCCGGTGGTCACCACGAAAAAATGGATGGCACCGGCTTCCCGCGCGGGCTCACCCGGGATCAGATGTCTATCCCGGCGCGCATCATGGCCATCGCCGACGTGTTCGAAGCCCTCACCGCCAAGGAGCGCCCCTACAAGACGCCGCTGAAGCTCAGCGAAGCGTTGGGCATCATGCAGCGCATGCGCGACAACGATCATCTGGACCCGGATCTTTACCGGCTGTTCATCCGCTCCCGGGTGTGGCGCCATTATGCGGAGCGGCACCTGGACCCGGTGCAACTGGATGTGGATGACGCCGCGGCGTTTTTGTGAGCGATGGGTTGCGAGTTGCGATGGGTTGGATAGGGAAAGGCTGAAAAGTTCCCCAACCCCGGTGCTTTCTACAAGGTCGCTGTAGGAGCACCACTTGAGGTGCGAACCGCGCTTGCGCGGAAATCGCCCGGAGGGCGATCAGGCATCTCAGGACTCGACAGATCTATCCAGATAATCCCGATCCGGTGCCACTCCAACCCCCATTCGCCATGCAAGCATGGCTCCCACGGGCGTTCCTGGCGCAGAATTTCCTGGCAACCTTCCGGCATTTCGGTTTGGCTTTTCGAAACTCGAAACTCGAAACTCGAAACTCGAAACTCGAAACTCAATCTTTTTTGCGTGCAATGGCTCCCCGGAATACGAGAGACTTTCCCCATCCACGGTTGGAAACAGGAAAATAGACGTGAAATGGCTTGCTGTGTTTCTTGCCCTTTGCCTCACCGCTCCGGCCATCGCCAACGACTGGCTGCTGTCTTTGGAGGGCAAACGTACCCAGGGCAGCCTGCTGCGTGGGCAGGTGGCGCCGGGCGTGACGGTCAAACTGGGCGACCGGGCGGTGCGGACGACCCCGGACGGTTTCTTCGCGGTCGGCTTTGGTCGCGATGCCGCTCTGGAGCAGGAGCTGGTGCTCAGCCGCGAGGGCCGGAACCAAACCGTGCCGATTGCACTGGAAAAGCGTGAGTATGATATCCAGCGAATAGAGGGCGTGCCCAAGCGCACCGTGGAACCGCCGCCGGAAGCCGTGCTGAAACGTATCCGCCGGGAAGTGGCCGAGATCAAGGCGGCCCGCGCCACGGATTCCGACCGGCTGTCCTTCCTCAGTGATTTCCAGTGGCCGCTGACCGGTCGCATCAGCGGCGTCTACGGCAGCCAGCGTGTCTACAACGGCAAGCCGGGCCGTCCGCACTATGGTGTGGACGTGGCCCGCCCCACCGGCACGGTGGTGGTGGCCCCGGCGGATGCGGTGGTGACCCTGGTGCAGGATGACAACTACTACTCCGGCGGCACCCTGATCCTGGACCACGGCTATGGCGTGTCTTCCACCATGATTCATCTCAGCGAAGTGCTGGTGACAGAGGGGCAGACGGTCAAACAGGGCGAACCGGTGGCAAAAGTCGGCGCCGGCGGCCGCGCCACGGGGCCGCATCTGGACTGGCGACTTAACTGGTTCGAGGTGCGGCTGGATCCGGTGATGGTGGTGCCAAAGATGAATGAATAGTTAATAATGAATAATTAATAACGTCGCGAAGCGGCTTTTCCTGTTGTTCAACGCAAGAGGCCGCGCTTATGTTTTGGGCGCGGCCTCTTCGCGTGCAAGCGCGAATTTGGCCTGGTCACGCAGCTATTAATTATTCATTCTTAACTATTAACTAATTCAGCATCTCCACCATTCCCTGATTGCTCATCAACGCCACCCGGTTCCTGCCGGCTCCCTTGGCCTGGTAGAGCGCTTCGTCCGCTTGCTTGAGCAGTTCCGCGCCGTTTTCCGCGCTGCCGTCCGAGCAGGCGACGCCCACGCTGATGGTGACCACCTGGCTGACCCGGGAGCCGCTGTGGGGAAGGCCCAGTTGTTCTACCCGGTTGCGCATGCGTTCAGCGAAGACCAACGCATCGTTGAAGCTGGAATCGGTGAGCACGATCACGAATTCCTCGCCGCCATAGCGGGCCACGAAATCCTTGTCGCTCTGCACCATGGACAGCGGCACGCTGGAGACTTTTTTCAGGCATTCGTCTCCGGCCGGGTGGCCGTAGGTATCGTTGTACTGCTTGAAGAAGTCGATATCGAACAGCATCAGGGTGATGCGTTGCGGGGCATCCGGGCTGCCCTGGTTGAGCAGGTGGTACAGGTGATTGAGGCGTGACTCCATGCCGCGCCGGTTGATGCAGCCGGTCATGCCGTCAACCGTGGCCTGGCTTTCCAGCACCAGATTGGCGGAATGCAGTTCGTTACGGTGTTGGTACAACACATGCTCGGACAGGAAGTGCTGGCGCAGCAGCCGCTCGTACACATACTGGCCGAACAGGCTCATGGTGGCGAATGCCAGGGTCACTAGGGTCAGGGTGGTGATTTCATGGGGCTGTCGCTCGGGCCCCAGCAACATGCTGGTAACCATGGCGATGATCATCAGGATGGAGCTGGCCAGGGCGGAGTAGAATGGCACCCGGATCAGAATGCAGATCAGGATGATGGCCAGTGGCGTATGCAGGAAGAAGGTATAGGAGAGCGGATGGTCGATGGCCATGCCCAGATAGTTGCCGGTAAAGGCAATGGCAAAGGCGAGCACCAGGGTGGCGGGGTGTAGCCATTCCCGCCAGCGTGGCTGGGCATTCAGGAAAAAACAGCCGCCAGCGAGCATCAGGGTAAAGAGCCGTACCCGCCAGGAGGTGGAGAGAATCTCCATGGACACGCGCGATTCCACCAGCATGGCCGTGGCAATGAGAATGGCCACCAGCCCCAGCGCCCAGGGGGTAACAGCAGTGACGCTGGCGCGAAAGTAGATACGAAAATCCTTTTCCAGCGGTTTGGGGAGCCGCAGGTGCCAGGGCAGGGAAATATCACTGCCCGTGGGTAAAGGGTTGTGGGTTTGGGGTGCTGTCACGGCCGGAGAGACTCCTTTCCTGTCCATGAAACGGCGGCGGCCTTCCTGATAGTAGAGTATGCCTGCAAATGGAGACATGCGCAGGCGGCCAACGGCGCATTGTAGGGACAAAAGGTCGGTGCCGTTAGTCCAATAGGGCCAACAAGGCCTGTTGTTTTGCCAGGGGAAGCTGCCGGAAGCGCTCCAGCAGGAAGGCCTCCTCGTTGCCCACGGGAATGGCCGGCTCGCCGTGGGGCAGGGTTTGCGGCCAGTTACTGAGACTGTGTTCCAGTCGTGCAATGATTTCCGCATTCATGCTGCGGTGGCTGTGGCTGGCAGCCTCGGACACTTCCGTACGCATGCCGTTGGGAAAACGAACCACGAACTTCTCAGCCCGCGTGGTTACGTTATTTGTCATATCTACCTCTGAATCGCGCCTGCGAACATCATTATGTACTGCCATTATCGGGCTAACTGCTGCATGAAAGCTGGCAGGACGTATCCTTTACAGGAAAAAAGAACCGGGAACCTCTGCAACACTCCTTGCGCTTCAGGCGGCGCCCTTTGGACTTGCGGGCTGGTTTTCAATCGTCGCTGTCGTTTTCAGGCACAAAGGTCGATGTGCTGACATGCGCCTTCAATGATCGCACCTGCATTGCGATGCCTGTCTGTCAGCCTGTGGTGCAAGGAGTCTTGCAGGAATTCCTTGGAACCTTACGCATTTTTTTGCTTCCAGGCGATACTGGCAGCATGCCATTAGGGGCCAAAGGGAGACCTCGTTAACATTGGGAGCGGTAAAAATTTTTTTTACATAAACGATGGTTTCGTGGATGTGACCTTCTGCACACAGTGACAGGCCGGCACCAGGTGCTGGCCTGTGCATTTCACCGGAACGTGCCGGAATCCGCTGGTGGCGCGATGGCAGGCGGCGGAAAGAGAGGGCCAGGGGCGGGACCTTTCGTCAGCACCGCGCTTGCGGTTGGCATTGGGGGAAATATTCAGGCTAAAATCCATTTCAATGATGTACCGCTAAACGGCTATTCACTGAATGAATATAGGCTCCGCAGACCTCAACCTGCTCAAGTATCTGGATGTGCTGCTACGCGAGCAGAATGTCACCCGGGCTGCCGAGCAACTGGGCATTACCCAGCCGGCAATGAGCAATTCCCTCAAGCGGCTTCGCGAGCTGTTTGGTGACCCCCTGCTGATTCGTACCAGTGATGGGATGACCGCCACCGAACGGGCCCAGGAACTGCGGCCGCTGGTTCGCCAGATCCTGGCCCAGGCCGAGCAGTTGTTCACCCCGGAAGACGTATTCCGGCCGGAGGAGAGCCGGCGGGTGTTCCGCATCATGACCAGCGACTATGCCGAAGCGACCCTGGTGCCACATATCGTGCGTCGCCTGCGGGCCGAGGCGCCCAATGTGGTACTGGATTTCCTGACCCCCTCCGATGTGAGTTATCAGGACATGGAGCAGGGGCGGGTGGACATGGCGGTGAATCGCTTCAACGAGATTCCCGGGTCCTTTCACCAGGTGAGCTTGTGGAAGGATTCTTTCTCCTGCCTGCTCAACCGCGACAACCCCATTGCCAAAAACTTCAATCTGGACAGCTACCTGTCTGCCCAGCATATCTGGGTGTCCAAGACCGGCTTTGGTGTCGGCTTTGGCATGAACCCGGAAAAACTCGGTGGTCTGGGCTGGATTGACCATGCCCTGGAACAACTGGGCAAAAGCCGCAAGATCAGCATTTTTACCCGTCACTATCAGATGCCGGCCCTGCTGGCCATGAACAACGACCTGGTGGCAACCCTGCCCAGCCGGGTGGCAAGGATGCAGGCGCAGAATGAGCGCCTGCTGATCAAGAAGCCGCCCTTCGACATTCCCCAGTTCGAACTGAAAATGGCCTGGTCCTCCCTGCTGCACCACAACGTGGCCCACCGCTGGCTGCGCCGGCTGATCCAGGAAGAAGCGGAAAGTATTCTGGCGGAGGAGTAGGAGTTGCGATGGGTTGGATTGGGAAGGCCTGAAACGTTCCCCAACCCCGGTGCTTTCTACAAGGAGCGCCCTTCCAGGGCGCGAACCGCGCTTGCGCGGAAATCGCCCTCCGGGCGATCAGGCATCTCAGGACTCGACAGGCCTATCCAGATAATCCCGATCCGGCACCACTCCAACCCCCATCGCCACGCAAGCATGGGGCCTGCGGTCGGTGGTGGCGATTTGCAAGGTGCTTCAAATCACCGCCGACCCGGTGAGCCAGCCGGTTTGGGTCTTGCCGGGCAGGTTTTCGCCGGCTTCGGCGATGGCGCCCTTGCCGATGCCCTCGAAGGCCCGCACCCGGAAGTGCTTGCCCGGCGCCTCGATGGAAAGCTGTTCGGCGATATGGGCGGCTAGCTGCTCCACGGTGGTGTCGGTGTCCACCAGGTAACAGTGGTCCTCCGGGATTACCAGCTCGAAATGCCCCTGGGGCGCGTCGTAGCGGAAGCGGTGGTGGGGGATCTCGTCAATGTAATAGGTCCCTTCCAGATCTTCCTCGGTGCCCAGGTAGATGTCTTCCCAGCGGTCCGCCCAGAGCTTTTCCCAGTAACGGCTGCGGCGGCCATTCTCGAAAATATGGATGCTGGAGCGATGGCCATGGGCAATGCGCTGGCAGTTGCCGTCGTGTTTCTTGAGGCCGTGGGAGTAGTGGTAGAAGGGCGCGGTGCCCAGGTCTTCCTCGCGCAGGACAATGCGAACCTCGGCCACATTGTCCGGCACCACGGTCTGTACCAGCTCCATCAGGTAAAGTGTCAGGCTGGCCTTGGAGATCTCCGGGCCCGACATCAGCAGCAGGCTGTCGCTGGGGGCCACCATGCGGATGCAGCCACCCCGGTATTGCCATTCCAGGCTGGTGTCGCTGCCTTTCTCGGCGACGGTGGCCTGTTCGCTGTCGACGGGCACCAGCAGGCGGTGGTCCACGTTGTCATCGATGATGCGCTTGATGGTTTTCTTGATGTGGCCGAAATCGAACACCATGCCCTGATGATCCAGGTCACCGCTGAGTTCCAGATCCACCAGCCAGGATTCGCCCACCATGCCCCGCTTGGGGTGCAGGTAGGAGAAGTCCGCGACGGTCAGATTTTCGACAAAAAGAGTGGCCATGCTGTTCCGGTACAGTAAAAGTGAATTTCGACAGGGCACTATAATGCCATTATTCTGAACTGCCGCTAAGGTGAACCTTGCTTCTATCGGGCATTTACCGAGCAGTTATCGTGCGGGCTGTGAACCCGGGCACACCGATAGACCGGCAGACCGCCCATCCTGTTCCGGCCCACCGTATTTCAGGAGAGACGCCAAACCATGGCAGAAACCATCTTTTCCAAGATTATCGACCGGGAAATCCCGGCGGACATCATCTTCGAGGACGACCAGTGCCTGGCGTTTCGGGACATCAACCCGCAGGCGCCCACCCATTTTCTGGTGATCCCGAAAAAGCCCATCCCCAAGCTCTCTGATGCCGGCAGCGACGACCAGGCTCTGCTTGGGCACCTGCTACTGGTGGCCAGCCAGGTGGCGCAGCAGGAAGGGCTGGAGGACTTCCGGCTGAACGTGAACAACGGCGCCGGCGCCAGCCAGACCGTGTTCCACCTGCATGTACATGTGTTGGGCGGGCGTCCGTTCAGCTGGCCGCCGGGCTGATCCGTGGCCGGTCGCTGGCTGTCCCCCGTCACCCTCAGCGGTGAGCAGGTCACACTGGAGCCCCTGGAGCGTACCCACATCCCGGCGCTGGCCGAGGCCTGCGCCGACGGTGAGATTTGGCGCCACTGGTACACCCTGGTGGCACCGCCGGATCGCATGGGCGATTACGTGGAAGCGGCCCTGCATCAGCAGCAGGCGCAAGGTGCGCTGCCGTTTACCGTGCGGCTGCGCGACAGTGGCCAGGTGGTGGGTTGCACCCGTTTTTTTCGGGTGGATGAAGACAACCACCGCATGGAACTGGGGCATACCTGGTATGCCCGCCGTGTGCAGCGCACCGGGGTCAATACCGAGTGCAAATTACTGCTGCTCAGCCACGCCTTTGAAAGCCGCGATGCCATCGCCGTGGAATTTCGTACCCACTGGCACAATCGCCAGTCCCGCCAGGCCATCGCCCGTCTCGGCGCCAAGCAGGACGGGGTGCTGCGCAACCATACCCGCAGCCCGGAAGGGGTGTACCGGGATACCGTGGTATTCTCCATCATCAATCACGAATGGCCCGCCGTGCGTCAGAACCTGCGCTATCTGCTGGAGCGCGGTGGCCAGTAACCGCAGCTCATGAATTATCTTGCCCACCTGTCGCTGTCGCGCCCGTCGGTTCCCTCCAAGGTGGGGAATGTGCTGGGGGATTTCATGCATGGCGTGGACCCGGCCTCGCTGGACCGGGCGGTGCGCTGTGGCCTGGACAATCACCGCCTGGTGGACCGCTTTACCGACTCCCACGCCTGGGTGCGTGACCAGCGTCGGCAGTTTTCTGTTGGTCGCCGACGTTTTGCCGGGGTGGCGCTGGACGTACTGTTCGATCACCTGCTCTGGCAGCACTGGTCCCGGTTCTATGCACTGGACAGAGATGGAACCATCGCGGCCCACTACCGCCACCTGGAGGCGGGCCTGCCGCTGATGCATGCGCCCATGCGGCTTCGGGTGGAGCGCCTGATCGAGCACGACCTGCTCAACCAGTATGCGCATCTGGAGCGGGTGGGGCAGGTGCTGGATGCCATTGCCGGCCGTATTCGTTTCGCCAATGACTTCGCCGGCATCATCGAGGAAATCGAGCCGCGCTATCGGGAACTGGAAGAAGGATTCCTGGCGTTCTATCCCGAGTTGCAGAAAGCGGTCAGGGAGGCGGGGCTGGAAGCCCCCAGCGAATAACCGCCCGTTGGAGCCTTGCTCGCAAGGCGAACCTGGAAGTCGAACCTTCGCCTTGCAAGCAAGGCTCCAACGGGGAGGGGCGGGTTAGAGCGTGGGCAGATTCAGCTCCGCCATGGTGTCGTAATACAGCTCTTCGGCCAGTTTCCGGTTGCGGGCACGAGGGGAGCGCAGGGCCGGTTTGAAGTTGGCGAAGTATTCGCCGGTGATGCCGGCATATTGCGGGTCCATGGCCAGGCTTACCGGCAGGCGGGCAGCCTGTTCCGGGGTGGTCAGGGTGGGGCGGATCAGGGCCATGGCGGGTTTGGGGACGTGGCGGAAGATGGGGGTGTCCACGCCACCGGGGTGCAGGGCATTGCTGGTAATGCCCAGGTCCTCTAGCCGGTCGGCCAGCACATTGCTGAACAGGATGTTGCCCAGCTTGGACTGGCCGTAGGCATCCATCACCAGATAGGGCTTGCGGCCCCGCCAGGTGCTCTTGTTGATGCGGCCCAGCCAATGGGCCACGGATGCCACATGCAGTACGCGTGGCTGGTTGCCCTTTTTCAACAGGGGCAGCATCAGGTGCGTGAACAGCACCGGGGCCAGATAATTTACGCCAAACTGCATTTCATACCCATCGCGGGTGAATTCCTGGCGGGTGGGGACCACACCGGCATTGTTGATCAGCACGTCAATTTCGCCCAGCTCCCGGTAGATTACGGCGGCGTTGTCGTGCACGTTTTCCAGGTCGGCCAGGTCCAGCGGGAAGAGTCGGACTTTGGCATTCGGATGGGCATTCTTGATGCGGGCCACGGCGGCCTGTCCCTTGGTCTGGTCGCGGCAGGCCAGGGACACTTCGGCTCCCTGGGCGGCCAGTTGGTCGGCGGTGCAGAAGCCAATGCCGGAATTGCCCCCGGTAATCAGAATGCGCTTGCTCATAACGATCTCCCTGCGATTTGTGTCAGGTTAGCAGAGGAGAGGGTTCCGGACAGGCCAATCGTTACCGTGCACCCAGCCATTTCAGGATATCGCCGCTGACGTTCTGCCAGTGGGGGCCCTGAAGTAAAAGATGCGGGCCATGGGGATAAAAACGGTAGTCACCATTGTCATTCACATGGTCGCGCAGATGGACAATGCCGGCCGCGGGGACGGACTGGTCCTGACCACCGTAGAGCAGCAGGGTCGGCGGTGTCAGGCGGTGTGCCTGGTCGCTGGCGCTGTCGGCGAGCCGGATCAGTCCCCAGTAGGCGTCCATGCGCACTTCCCGCATGACCAGGGGATCCCGGGCAAGGCGGCGGGCGCTGTCGGTGGAAAGTGACGGGTCGTCCGCTTCGCGGGTGACGGTAAGCCGGTAGCCCGGTGCCAGGGTGGCGGCGGTGGCAATGGCGGCATTCCAGCCATAGCGAAAGCGGATGCCTTCGCGTACTGCCGGGGCCACCAGTACCAGGGCGGCGACTTTGTCGGGCTCGCGCAGGGCCGCCAGCATGGCCACGGCTCCGCCCAGGCTTTCACCCAGCACTACCACGGGCTGATGATAGGATGCATAAAGGCGCTGAATCTGGCTGACGGCATCGTCCACCAGTTGGGCTTCGCCGGGCCAGCGGTCCTGCTGGCGGCGCCGCCCGAAACCGGCCTGGTCATAACTGACCAGGTGGTAGCCGTTAGCGGCAAACAGCGGGCCGATCTGGTCGAAGGCCGCGCCGTAGTCGCCAAAACTGTGCAGGGCCAGTACCACTCCCTTGCGGGGCTTGCTGGCGGGCCATTCGCGCAGCGTGTCTGCCAGCGCCGTCACCCCGGCGTTCCTGGCAGGGGAGTGACTGGTACAGGCAGACAGAAAAGAGAACACGCAGATAACAACAACACGGAGCCACATGGCATGAGCGTAACCCTTCCGCTGCAACGGAAAGTGAATGTACTGGGCTTTACCCTGGTACTGGTGGGCATGACCTGGGCGGCCTCGCGATGCGAGGCCGAGTCAGCGCAGGTCACCATGACGGTGACCGCCACGGCCTATAATTCCCTGTATGGGCAGGGAGCGGGTGCCGACCATTCCCTGGCGGCCTGGGGCGACCGGCTGAAACCGGGCATGAAAGCCATCGCGGTATCACGGGACCTGATTCCGCTGGGGCTGGATCACAACACGCCCGTGGTGATCGAGGGGCTGGATGGTGTCTGGTACGTGAAGGACAAGATGCACAGGCGCTGGAAAAAGAAGATCGACATCTACATGGGGGAGGATCTGCAAGCTGCCCGGAACTGGGGGCGCAAGAAGGTGACGATTACTTTCCCGGCGCCTGGAGAGTGAGCTGCAAGCTACAAGCTTCAAGCTGCAACACGGCGGAAAAGATTTTGCGTATTGAAACATTAGGGGCCGCGTCCAGAGTTTGGGCGCGGCCCCTGTGTGTTGAAAACCAAAAAAACGTTATGCCGTGTTGCAGCTTGAAGCTTGTAGCTTGCAACTGCTTCAGTCCCGGCTGAGAAAGTTCATCAGCAGTCGCGTCGAGGCGCTGGGCAGTGCCTTGTCCAGTAGCTTCAGCAGCTTGAAGGTCAGTCCCACGGGATTGTGCACCGGGACTTTTTCGTTGGCGGCTTCCCAGACCTTGTCGGCGATGTCCTCGGCCGTCAGGTTGACGCCCATGCGGTCCACCACCGGGGCGCGGAATTCGGCCTCGTCCAGCATGGGGGTTTTCACGAACGGCGGCATGATATCCACCACCCGGATGCCCTGGCGGCCCCATTCGATATTGAGGGCTTCGGTGAGCGAGCGCACCGCGAACTTGCTGGCGGAATAGGAGGCCAGATGCGGTACACCGTAGAGCGCTGAGGCGGAGCTCATGTTGATCACCGCTGGCGCCTTGCTCTCCAGCAGCCAGGGATGGGCTGCCAGGCTCATGTTGATCAGGCCGGTGACGTTGATGTCGATGATCTGCTTGTGCTGATCGGCGGTGAGCTTTTCGAACTGGCCCATTCGCAGGATGCCGGCGCAGTTGAACAGCACGTCCAGCCCGTTGCCATTGGTGAAGTCGCGGCAGGCATGCTCACAGGCCACCATGTCGGTGACGTCCAGACGGCGGTGCCAACTCCCTTCCAGCTCCCGGGCCAGTTTTGTCAGTGCGGTTTCATTGACGTCGGTGAGACCCACCTGCCAGCCCTGCTGGTGAAACCGCTTCGCGGCGGCCAGGCCGATGCCGCTGGCGGCGCCGGTGATCAGGATACGCTTCATCGGGCTGCGTCCTCCCAGTGTCGGTGAATAAAGCGGGCGCAGCTCATCAGGGCCTGGTCGGCATCGGTGAGCACCCCGGCGTGCAGTTGGAAATCATGCCAGCGCTGTGGATGGACCTGCAGGTGAGCCTCGCCGCCGGCATCGTTGATGGCGGCGCACAGGCGGTGGCTGTCGTTGAGCAGAATCTCGTCGCTGCCGGTCTGGATCAGCACCGGCGGCAGCCCGCGCAGGTCACCGTGGATGGGGGAGCATTCCGGCCGGGCCGGGTCGTCGCCGGCGTAGGCGCTGGCGGCACTGGCCAGCCAGTCCGGGCGCAGCAGCACGTCCCGGTCGGTATCGAAAAGATCGCTCAGGGTCAGGTCCACCCAGGGCGAAAACAGGAGCACGCTGCTGGGCTGGGCGATGCCCTGATCTTTCAGTGCCCGTAGTGTGGCCAGTGTCAGGCCGCCACCGGCGGAGTCACCGGCCAGTACCAGGTTTGCCGGTTTAACCCCCTGTTCCAGCAGCGCCTTGTAGACGGCCACGGCATCTTCAATGGCCGCCGGGCAGGGGTGCTCCGGTGCCAGCCGGTAGTCGGGTACCACCACCTGGGCATTGGCAAAGTGGCTCAGGTGCGAGGTGATGGCCCGGTGGCTGTCCGGGCTGCCAGCCACATAACCGCCACCGTGCAGGTACAGCACTGTGCCCTGGGCGTGCAGCGGCTGGTAATGACGGCAGGGCACACCGGCCACCGGGTTGTCATGGCTGTTGACCCCCTTTGCGGACAGGGTGGTCTTGGCGATCAGGGTCATCCAGCGCCGTTGCAGGGCAAAGCTGAAACGCGGGCTGGCCACCGGCTTGAACAACATCGCCAGGGACTGGCGCAGCAGACCGGCGATTACTTGTTGGGTGCCGGACCGGGGCCGGCTGATGCGATCAACGAACGAGCTCATAGTCTTCCAGTTTCAGCGTGTCGGTGAGGCGCCGGTAGTCGAAGGTGAAACCGGGCCAGTTATTGGTGTTCTTGCCACTTTCGGTTTTGTACCAGCTATGGCAGCCCTTGTCCCAGACAGTGTTGCGGATCTTGTCCTGGACATCGGCATTGAAGCTGGCCTGGACCCCTTCGCGGACTTCCAGGGCCCGGGCGTTCTTCTCTTCCAGGGTTTCCAAGCATTGCAGAATGTAGCGGATCTGGCTTTCCAGCATGTAGATGATGGAGTTGTGGCCCAGGTTGGTGTTGGGGCCATAGAGCATGAACAGGTTGGGAAAGCCGTGCACGGTGATACCCAGATAGGCTTCCGCGCCGTTCTGCCAGGCCTGGTTCAGGCCAATGCCATTGCGGCCGGTAATGGTCATGGGAGTGAGGAAATCGGTGGCCTTGAAGCCTGTGCCGTAAATGATCACGTCCACATCGTGGTGGGTGCCGGTGCTGTCGGTGAGACCGGCCTGGTCCACGGACTCGATGCCGTGGTTGATCACCTCCACATGCTCCTGGGCCAGCGCCGGGTAGTAGTTGTTGGACATCAGGATGCGCTTGCAGCCCATGGGGTAATCCGGGGTGAGTTTTTCACGCAGTTGCGGGTCGTGGATGGACTTTTTCAGGTGACGGGCAAATAGCCATTCGTAGAGCTTCATGGCCTGCTGCAGGGAGGTAAAGCCCAGCACCCGGGATTCGTTGGCGGCGTAGATGCGCAGACGGTCCAGGGTCTGGGTGATGGGCAGCTTCTTGAGCACCAGATGCTCGGCCTTGCTGTAGGCCCGGTCCGGCTTGGCAATCACGTGGGCCGCAGAGCGCTGGAACAGCTTGACCTTGCCGGCCACCTTGGCCACTTCCGGTACGAACTGGATGGCGCTGGCGCCGGTGCCCACCACCGCCACGGTCTTGCCGGTCAGGTCCACATCATGGTCCCAGCGGGCACTGTGGAAGTGCGGGCCGTGGAAATCGTCAATCCCGGACAGCGGCGGGTAGGCCGGCTGGTTGAGCTGGCCGGTGGCAGTGATCAGCGTCTGACAGGTAATCACCTCGCCGTCGGTGAGGGTCACTTGCCACTGGCCGGATTCATCCAGATAGCGGGCCTCGGCCACCTCGCTGTTGAAACGCATGTGCCGGTACAGATCGTACTTGCGGGCACAGTACTGCTGGTAGGCGAGAATTTCCTGCTGGGGGGCAAAGCGCCGGCTCCACGGATAATGGCGCTCGAAGGAAAACGAATACAGATGCGAGGGCACGTCGCAGGCCGCCCCCGGGTAGGTGTTGTCGCGCCAGCAGCCGCCCACATCGTGGCCTTTTTCAATGACCAGCAGATCATCCTGGCCTTGGGCCTTGAGCTGGATGGCCATACCGAGGCCGCCGAAACCGGCGCCGATAATCACTACCTTATGGGTTGCTGCCATGGGGAAACATCCTGTGCACTGTTGTTAATTGTCCTGACTGTAGCGGGACGCAAGCACATTGTTTATGGCATTCTGGGACACAAAATTGTGGAAATCGGACATTTGCTATGAGTGTGCAGCGGGCTGTCACCAGTGTGCGGCTGCAGGTGGCCTACGCTGGTGAGCAGGGCATTGATCCGGCTGCCTGCCTGGCGGGGTCGGAGATTCCCCCGGAAATGTTGAACCGGGCGGACGCCACCATTCATGCCGAACAGGAAATGCAGGTGGTGGAAAACCTCTGTCGGCATCTGGATGATCCGGTGCGCCATGGCCTGGCCATGGGCCAGCGCTATCACCTGAGCAGCTACGGGGTGTGGGGCTTTGCCCTGTTGAGCAGCCCCACCTTCCGCCAGGCCATTGAGCTGGGGGTGCGCTATCTGGATCTGACGTTTGCCTTTCTGGATATCCGCCTGGAGGAAGAGGACGGTGAGGCGGTTTTGATCCTGGATGACGAGACGCTGCCGGAGACGGTTCGGCCCTAGCTGCTGTGCCGTGACGCCAGTGCCGTGATGATGATTCAGGAAGAACTGTTCGCCAGCCGGATTCCCCTGTCGTCGCTGGCGGTGCGTCTGCCGCCATCGGACCCCGCCCCTTTCGAGACGATCTTCGGCCGGTCTGCGGATTTCGATGCCGCAGTCAGCCAGGCGCGTTTTGGTGCCGGCTTGCTGGACATGCCTCTGCCCCAGGCCAACCCGGTCACCGCCCGGTTGTGTGAAGAGCAGTGCCAACAGTTGCTGGTACAGCGGGACCGGCGGGGGAGTGTGGCGGTGACGGTGCGCCGGCGCCTGCTGCAACAACCGGGGCATTTCCCGGCGATGGAGGCGCTGGCGTCTGGCCTCGGTGTCACCAGCCGTACCCTGCGCAGGCAGCTACGCCACGAAGGCACCAGCTACCGCGAGCTGCTGGATGAAGTCCGCCAGATGCTGGCGGAACAGTGGCTGGCACTGGGGTTGCTGAGTCTGGAGGAAATCAGTGACCGACTGGGGTTTTCGGAACTGTCCAACTTCAACCACGCCTTCCGCCGCTGGACCGGCCAGACCCCGGCCCGGTTTCGGCGTGCCCGTCAGGAAAGATAAGGCGCTTACACGCAACACGCTTGCACGCTGACAGGCGCATATCATCATACTCTGCGTGCTGCGTGCTTGCGTGTCCGTCAAGGCATCGCCGGCAGTTTCATTTCGCCTTCCTTGTCGAAGGACAGCGGTAGCGGTACGCCGGCAACGCGGGCCTTGCCCACCAGGCGGTACTGCAGCGGTTCGCCCTGGGGCTGCTGGATTTTCTGTAGTTGCTGCAGACTATTGAGCAGGCTGGTGGTGGTGACCAGGGCGTCGCCCATTGCCGGGAGCGTGACACTGTCACCGGTGAGGCCCCGAGCGAATTTCTCGCCGTTCACATAGATCTCATAGTCGAGACTTTTCAGCGTCAGCTCCCGGTCATTGGGGTTGCGTGCGCGCAGGGTCAGGCCCCATTCCTGCTCGAACAGGGTCATGCTGTTAAGCCGGATACCGGCGACACTGACTTCCGGAGCCTCCAGCGAGCCCAATGTCTGGCAGCCGGCCAGCATCAACATGCCCATGGTTAGCCACAGTGAAACGGCTTTCTTCATTCCTTGCTCCCGGGATGTGTTCGGTGGTTAGAGACAAGCATAGCGGGAAAGTTGCATGGGGGAAGCATACAGCAGGAGCGGTCGTTCGACCGCGATGGCAGACTTTCAGGTGAAAATCGCGGTCGAACGACCGCTCCCACACAAGCCGGCTTGCCCGGGAGAACAAAGGCCGAGGGGCGGTTCAGCGTAAGCGGGCAGGGGGAATGAAGTGCATGCCGGACGGCCCGGTCTCCCGCCGCGCCACCGCGCCCCTGACGGGGCGCGCATGGCGCGGCATCCTGACCGGGCCGCCGGCACGAGTGCCGATATACACGATATCGACCTTTTGATAGTGGCGCGATTGCCGTCCCTGTGGCAAGCGATAACTGTGCGAAATTTGTATCCATGCCGCCCGGTTCCCTGTCTTCCGTAAAAAGATCGACCAAAGGGGCCGGAGGACGTGACAATCGCAACAGCGCCAATCGCCATGCTGTGGTAGATTCCGGTAAAAACCAAACACCATTGGGGGAGCGCAATGCGCCGCGTTGTACTGTTGCTGCTGTTGCTGGCAGGGGCTCAATTGCAGGGGAGCGAACTGGACAAGGATCTGGCCGAGTTCAAACGGGATGTGCTAGAGGTCAACAAGCGCCTGTTGCTGCTGGAAGAGGAGTTGTTGTTCCCGGCGGATACCCAGGTGGGCATCTATGTCTCGCTGGATGTGGGCCACTTTTTCCAGCCCGACAGCATCACCCTGGAAATGGATGGTGAGGTGCTGGCCAGTCACCTGTACACGGAAAAGGAAATCCGTGCCCTGAAAAACGGGGCCGTGCAACGCCTGGCCCTGGCCAATGTGAAAAACGGGACCCACAGCCTGACCGCGTTCATTACCGGTATCGGTCCCCAGGGCCGGGAAATCCGCCGGGGGGTCAATGGCGAGTTTGACAAGGCCCACGGCCGCCATTTCGTGCAACTGCATATTGAGGACGACACCGTCAAACAGCAGCCCCGTTTCCGTTTCAGTGACTGGCGCTGAGCAACCATGAGAGTGTTTGTTGCAGTTCTGGTGCTGCTGGTTGGCAGCACGGGGTGGGCGAGACTGGATGAGCCCCATCAGGTACAGGAACTGGCCTATGGGGAAGTGGCCTACCTCTATTTGCAGGGCGACTACTTTGCCGCGCTGACACGGGCACAGATGGCCCTGGAGCGTAACGAGGTCCAGGTTCACCGGGCGGATCTGGAGGTGTTGCTGGGCGCCATGTACAGCGCCTATGGCATGCCCGAAGATGCCCAGCGGGTCTTCAATGCGCTGCTCGACAGCCAGGTCAGTGGCGAGGTGGCGCAGCGGGCCTGGATTCATCTGGCCGGCCTGTACTACCGGCAGCAGAAATACCGTGAAGCACTGGATACCCTGAATAACCGCGTTGGCGAACCGCCGGCGGAACTGGAGGAAGTGGTGCTCAGTCTGCGCGCCCGCCTGCTGATGCGCCTGGGTCGTTACGAAGACGCAGCGGAACTGCTGGATACCTTCTCCGAGAACCATCCTCTCAATGCCTACCTGCGCTACAACCTGGCCATTAGCTGGATCAATGGCGAGCATCCGAGTCTGGGGCAGGAGTGGCTCTGGCAACTGGCCAACCTGCCACCGGCCAGTGCCGAGACCAATGCCATCAAGGACAAGGCGATCCTGGCTCTGGCCATCTACATGCTGCGCAGTGACCAGGAAGAGCGAGCCATTCGATTGCTGCGCGATGCGCGTCTTGGCGGGCCCTTTGCCGATGTCTCCCTGCTGCTTTATGCCCGTGCCCTGCTGATCGAGAACCAGCCTGCCAAGGCATTGCCTGTGCTGCAGAAACTGGACAACCACTCCATCCAGCGCAGCACCGTCCAGGAAGCCCAGTTGGCCATTCCCTATCTCTATGAACGCATGGGCAACCAGCAGGCGGCGCTGGAGGCTTTTGACACGGCCCTGGACCGCTTTGCCGGTCTGCAGGACTACCTGTTGGAGGTGGAAGCACAGATTGCCAGCGGTCAGTGGTTCGAGGACATGGTGGGCGAACCCACCTGGTCCACGGCCATGGACCCGGTGCCGCCCTTTCTGCCCAGGCGGGTGAAAAGCTTCCCCACGTTTTATGAATGGTTTGCCACCACCGAATTCCAGCACGGCTGGAACAACTATCATGAACTGCTTCGCCAGCGAAATTTGCTCAGTCAGTGGCAACAGAAATTGCCGGGTATGCAGGCCATGCTGGATGCCCATGAGCGCAAGCACGAGGAAGTGAAACCCCGTGCCCGTGCCTTGCTGCGGGAATTGGCCAATCAGGATTTTCAGGGCCGGATGACCCGCCTGCAGCGTCGCTATGACAAGGCGGTGGCGGAGCAGGACCCCATGCCGTTTGCCAGCGAAAAGGAACAGCGACTCTGGCAGGCCCACCAGGAAGCCGAGGCCCGCACCCGGCAATGGGGCGACCAGGCGCGCCCGGACATGACCGCCAAGCTGGATTTCTATCAGGGCCTGTTGCTGTGGGACATGCAGGAAGACATCGTGCCCCGGCAGTGGGATCGCGAGCGCGAACTCAACACCATTGCCGACCTGCTGGAAGAAACCGGCGCCCTGCGCAGCCGGGTGCTGTATGCCGCCAACCGCGTGGACAGGCTGGATTACTACCGGCAGGCGCTGCCGGAACTGGCTGGCGAGTTGGCACAGCTACAGCAGCGCGGCGATCGCCTGATGCGGCGCCAGCAATACACCCTGCAGGCTGCGGCCTATGAGCAGGTAACCCAAACCCGCGAAAGGCTCAAACGCTTCAGCGCCGCCGCCCACGAAGGCAAGGCGGATATCTATCACCGCGCCGTACGCAGCCAGCGCGATCGGCAGAAGAAAGACCGGCAGGCCCCTTAAGGTGGATTACGCCTACCGGCTAATCCACCCTACGTTTTGTTTTGGGTAGGGTGGGTTAGCCGGTAGGCGTAACCCACCATCACTCTGGCGCAGTCAGATCCTCGGAATAAAACACGTTGCCGTCCCGGTCGATGATGATCGCCGAGGTGTCCGGCAGGCGGTTGATCAGTGCCAGGCCTTTTTCGACTCCCAGTACAAAGACACTGGTGGACAGGGCATCCGCGTCGATGCTGTTGTCGCACAGCACCGTCACGCTGGCCAGGCCGTCCACGCTTTTGCCGGTGGTGGGGGAGAGGATGTGGTGAATGCGCCGGCCGTCCTGAATGAAATAACGTTGGTAGTCGCCGGAGGTGGACATGGCCAGATCGGCCATGGGCAGGCGCATGGCGATGTCTTGGCGGTTGCGTGGGTGCTGGATGCCGACCTCCCAGGGGCGGCCACGGTGGTCACCCAGCACGTAGCTGTCGCCACCCAGTGACAGCCAGGCATGTTCGATGCCGTTGTCTTTCAGCAGGGCGATGCCGCGGTCGATGGCGTATCCCTTGGCGATGCCGCCCAGGTCGATACGGGTGCCGGTATCGCTGAAGCGAACCCGGTTATCCGGCAGCAGTTCGATACGGTTGGCGCCGATATGCCGGGTGGCATCCTCCAGGGTTTTGGCGTCGGGCGCCTTGCCCTCGCGGTAATCGTACAGGTGTCCGGCGCTGGCAAAGGTGATGTCGAAGGCGCCATCAGTCAGTTGATAGTACGCCAGGGATTGTTCCAGCAGGTGATAGAACTCGGCACTGACGGGCTGTGGGCTGTGATGTGCCTCGCGGTTGAGGCGGGCCAGCTCGCTGCTTTCGACCCAGGGTGAGAGCAAGCGGTTGAGCCGCTCCATTTCCTGTTCCAGTTTGTGGAACAGGGGCGTGGCATCCTGCTCCGACCAGAGGGTGACGCTGGCGCGAGTGCCCATCACATCCCAATCATGTTGTTGCCAGTCAGCATGCAGGGGCAGGGATAGCAGCAAAAAAAAAGTGGCCAGCAACACGCTGGCATGACGGTTGAAACGCATCAGGCAATCCATGGACGCTGGAACAGGTTCCTGTAGGGCGGAAATGGCCGCAGGCCATCTCTGCCGATTCGGCGTTGTGCCCGGCTCTCCGGGCGGAGATTGGCTATGCCAATAGCCGCCCGGCGGCGAGGGGACCGCTAGATGGTACCACTGACAATGGGCTCGAAGGCGGTGAGCCGGTCCATGGAGGTGCTGTTGCCCAGGCTGTGGTTGGGGAAGCGTTGAGAGAAAACACCCTGTTCCCCATGCAGGGCCATGTAGTTCAGCCACACGGTTTCCGCCAGCAGGTTCACGTTGTTGGCGGCCGGGGTGCCGGCGGTTTCCACCGAGGCATCCGGGCGCATCCAGCCCAGTTGCTGGTGGACTTCGGCACTGCCCCCGGCGGTGTTCAGGGTGGGGCGGCCATTGGGGTTGTAGACCAGGAAGAAGGAGGCCGCGGTGGAGGAATTGTCACCCGTCCATTCGCCCTTGCCGCGCCCTTCCTGGGAATCGTCGATACGGCCATTGCTGGACACCGAGCCGTCGCTGAACACATAGATCATCAGCGGCACGCCGACGCGACGGGCGTATTCCAGGCAGGCCCCCATGCAGCGGCCGGCACGCAGGTCGCGAATTTCGCCGGTGCCACGCTCACCGGTGTGATAGTCGAACCCGCCCATGGAAATGCAGCCGGCACCGGCGTAGCCGTTGACCACCAGCTTCATGATGGCGGCGGTTTTTTCGAATTCCCGGTCGTTGAGCTCTGCCTCCGAGAAAATGCTGAGGATGTCCATGTCCTGGCGAATATCCAGTTCCGCCGGGTCGCCAAAGCTGTCGGTGATGTCCGCCGCTTCCACATAGCCACAACGCAGCAGGTCCTGCAGGTTGGCGCGTCGGTTGGCATCGGTCAGGCCGTGGTCGATCTGGTCGATGCGTTTGTGGCTGATGCGGGCAATGGATTCCATCACGGAAACCGCGTCGGACTGGTCCAGCAGGCCTACCAGCTTGCCGGTGTCCACCAGCCCGGTGGCGTCGGAGCGGCGGTCCACCTTGGTGGGGCGGGCTGAGGCGATGATGGAGCTGTCCGGCGCCATGGAGTTGCCGCCGGACAGGGAACTGCGCGAGCCGATCAGGGACATGAGCCGGCCATCGGCCCCGGCATTGAAGATGCCGTAGAGCGGGTTATGCGGGTTGTTGGCGGTGTCGTTTTCCGAACGGGCGGGAATCACACAGCCATTGGTGTTCGGCGCGGCGGCAGCGGCCTTTTCCAGGATACCCTGCAGGAATGGTGAGTCGCTGTGAAAGGCGAGCCCCAGTTCCCGGTTGACCATGGTCGGGTTGTTGTTGGGAGCCATGCTGCCAGGCAGGCCGAGCTTGGAGTAGCCGCCACTGGTGAGAAAATCTTCCTGGCCGCCCTGGCCCCCCACCAGCACATTGGAACCGGCGATATTGGCGCCGCCGGCCAGATCAAAGCAGATAAAGGGAATTTTGCCGGCACCGTCGGCGGTGATGCCGCACTCGGCCTTGATGGCTTCCATGTCGCTGGACAGGTCCGCCATGGCCTGGCGCGGGTTGCTGAACAGCCCAAACAGCCCCAGGGTGCCAAAGGCGGCGCCGCTGATCAGGCCACGACCGAGCATGTCCCGACGGCTGACGGGTTTGCCATGGCCCAGATTCAGCAGCGGCGCATCCGGATGCAGGGGCTGCTGACGTTTTCTGAAAAAGTTACGTTTCATGGTTTTCCCCTAAGAGCCTGTTTGGAGTCTATTCGTAGTCGCGCCGGAGTTCATTTTGTCGTCAGGTCGTGATTGTGAGTTTGCCGTGTAGTTGTTCTACACAAAAAAGAGCAATCGCGGGCTGGCGGCAAAAGGGGCCCGGCCCTTCGGGTTGCTGCTAAAAATGGCCCCATACTGTGTTGTGAACCTTGAACTTGACCCGTCAGGCCCTGCGGTTCACGCCTTGTCTGGAGCCATTTTTAGCAGCAACGCGGCTACGAATAGACTCCAAACAGGCTCTATTGAACCAGCATGGTGGCACTGCCCAGCATGGTGGCGCAGGCGGCCTTGGTGGCCGTGGCGGTGCGTTCCACGCAGTCGCTACTGCACTGGGTCAGGTTGGTGTTGAACAACAGGTTTTCCAGTTCCCCTTCCACATCGGCCCGGGCGGGCTGGCGCGCCAGCCCGTTGCCGACCATGCGTTCGAACAGGGGCGAGATCACCCAGTCACGCCATTGTTGCCGGGTGATGTTGTCGACCTCGGTGTTGTAGTTCATGCCGACAAAGAGTGGCGTCACCCGGCTGTCGTTATTGCGCTCGGCTTCCACCAGGGCATTGCAGTATTCGATGGCCAGCTGGGCGATGCCTACCTGGTGAGCGGTGAGGAAGGCTTCGATGTTTTCTTCGCTGGGCAGTTGGGTGCGCAGCCGCTGGTAGGTTGCCGGCACGTCGCCGAAGCCTTCCGGTACGCCGGAAAGCAGGCTCATGGTGGCGTTGATTTCCGCAAAGTCGCGCAGGCCGGCGGTGGGCTGTTCGCCATATTCGTTGGCGGCCAGGGGCAGCGGCTCGGGTTCGGTATGAACGTTGGTATGAGTGCCGAGGCGCTCGAAAGTCAGGAAGAACTCGTCATTTTCCTGCCCCTGTTCCACCGGCAGCAGGGTGCCCAGGCGCGACAGGGATTCGCCCTGCTCGCTGTAGTCCTCGCCGCCAATGAGCGTGTCCAGGGTGGCAAAGGACTGGGCCACGTCCGGTACCCGGCCATTGATGCCCAGACGCAGGCCTTGCAGGGGGACTTCCTCGCTGACGATGTCCTGCTCCAGGTTGATGAAGTAGGGCGCGGCAAACAGGTAGCTGAAGTTGTCGAAGCGTGAGACTTCGAACACCAGGTAGGCGCCGGGCTGGTCGATCAGGTGGCCGATGTAGAAGGGCAGGAAGTAGCGCTCGCCGACCCCGGCGTCGAAGTTGGTGCGGATCTGTTCCTGGGTGAGGGCCCGGTTGTGCAGGGCGGCAAAGCGGATTACGCCTTCCCAGGGGCGGTCGCTGGATGCCTCGTTGCCCAGCACCAGGGCGAAGGTGTCATCCCAGGTGTTCAGTAGCGCGGGGGTGACAGGGTCGTCCGCCGGATTGAGTTCGCCATTCACGTAAAGCTGGCGGCCATTGATCGGGTCGAAGGTGACAGCCACATGCTGCAGGCTGGCCTGCAGGGGCGTATCCAGGGTTTCCAGGGCCGGTTCACCGTTCAGGTCGGTGGCATCGCCGATGCGCTGGAATACCTGATAGTTGCTGCCGCTCTGCGCCAGGGTCAGGTTGCGGGCGGTGGGGCCGGCGGAATAGCTGATGATGTGGGCGTCATTCTGGCCGGTGCTGGCGGGCACCAGCCAGGCTTCCAGGGTTAGCTCGCCGGTGGCACGAATCAGCTCGGTGAGCTTGCTGCTGGTCTGGGTGCTGCCCTGGGCCTTGGCGGTGCCGCCGTTGAGGCGAATCCCCCAGCCGCCTTCCCAGGTCACATCGCCACTGAGTTGCAGGTGCAGGGCCGGGTCCACGCCGGAGGCGTCGTAGGCGGTGGTGCCTTCGCCGGTCTTGAATTCATAGCGGGCGATCACGTTGCTGTCGTAGCGGCCGCCGCCGGCGGCCAGGGTGCCGTCGTCCACGGTGAGTGCCTTGCTCAGTACCAGATCCTCGTCCGGGGCGGTGGCGGTAATGCCGCCCGCCATGGCGGTGATGGCCGCTTCCATGGCATCAGCGTCGTCGTCACAGTTATCGGACCAGCAGTTGTGGCTGTCCTCACCCAACCGTTCCACCAGCCGGCTCAGGGGCGGGTTGTTCAGGTCGATCTTGCTCTGTGCGGCGCTGTAGGCTTCGCCCACATCATCGGAGGCAATGTAGGGCGCCTGCGGGGTGCTGGCATCGCTCTGGTGGCAGTCGCTGCAGTAGTCGTCCAGCAGCGGGTAGACATGGGTTTGGAACAGGGTCGGGTCCGCCGGGAAGTTCTTGCTGTTGCCCGGGTCCTTGATGGGCGGCTCTTCCAGCTCGGTGGTGCCCCCACCCACACCGATGCTTTCCCCGGCCCAGGCGCTGATCCAGGTGCTGATCTGGTCGGCGCAGAACTGCGGGTCGGATTCCCAGCAGTTATGGCCGCCGGCCACCTTCTGCACCATTTGCGAGGCGGCAGGCTGGTTCAGGTTGATCAGCGGGTTGGCGACGGCGTAGGCCTCATTGATGTCGCCGGTCTGCACGAAGGCCGGTGTCTGGCTGCGGTGGCAGGCGCCGCAGCGCTGGGTATCCACCAGGTTGTTCCAGATATAGATCTTGAAGGCGGACACATCCGCATTGCGCGGCGCCGGGCCATTATAGTTGACGCCGCTGTCGCCGCCGGTATTCGGGTTGGGCTGGGTGTCGGCGCCGCTGCCGCTACCGCCGCAGGCGCTGAGCAGGGCAGCCAACAAGGTGGTGACAAGAACAGGGTATCGCATCGCCTCAGTCCCCCATGCAGTAAACGGCCGCATCGGCAAACAGGGTTTTCATGCGGTAGTTATCGTTTTTGAACTGGCTGGTCATGCTGGCCAGTTGTGCGGTGTCGTCGCTGTCGGCGGGCTTGCGCAGGCACACCGCCTGGAACACCTTTTCCGCCTGACAACTGGCAAAGACCTCGCTGTGGGCCAGTTCGCGGCCCAGGCTGGCCGCGCCGCTGCCACTGCCGCTGAGGTTCGGGTCCCAGCCCAGGTTGGCGTTGGGGCCTTCGCGCCAGTAGTTGTCCCAGCTGTCATCCGGGGTGATGTAACCCCACGGGAAATTGTTGCTGTTGATCAGGTACTTGCCCTGTACCCGGGTGCCGGTATCCGCATCGGCACTGGTGTTGTAGATCATGCGTCCGTCGTCGCCCTGTTGCTCGCCTTCCCAGTCGTAATAGGCAAAGGCCTGGGCCAGCGGGTCCATGCCGCTGTGGCAGCCGATGCAGTTGTTGCGGAAGATACGGCTGTCACCGCCGGGGCTGCGGCTGACATCCTGGCGAATGCGGTCGGAGGGGCGGGTGGTGTCCTTGACCTGCTCCAGATCGCGGCACATGTGATTCATCAGGGTAAAACGCAGCATGGCGCGGTTGGTGCCGGCGTAGAAAAAGGCCTGGGCGGCGGCCCGGCTGGTCAGCACGCCGGCCACGGCTTCGGCGGGCGTGCCGTACTGGCTCACCTGGCTGCTGGGGGTGAGCACCTCCTTGAGGTTGGCATGGTCGCCTTCCAGGTTGCGATAGTGGGCGTTGCTGTCCGGGGCGGCAGCGGGGCTGGCGTCGCCCACGTACAGCAGGTCGGCGTAGAGAATCCGGCGAAAATCCACATCATCGCGGATCGCGCCGATCACGGTGGCGGTGTAGTCATTGAGCGGGGCAAACACGTCCTGGTCCTCGTTGGTCCAGGGCGTGGCAAACTGCTTGAGCGTGACGTTGTAGAACGCCGGGTGCTCCATGGCCATTTCTGCTGCCGCCCGTGGTTGACCGTCGTTGATCAGGTCCACCATGGTTTGCAGGGTGGTGGCGTCGGCGGGCACCCCCGCCAGCCGGTTATGAATACGCTGGGCCTGGTCGCGACTGTTGGCCTGGCCCGATATGGGCAGGGCCAGTATCAGTGCTACCAGCAAGATCCCCCTGTAGCCTTGCATGGGCTTTTCCTTTTTGATTGTCGCTCGGCAGTCCCGGACTGCCGGTTAACACTTTTGCCGTTCCCAGATGTCATTATCCATGACATTCTGCACCAGACTCTGTGGCACAGGGCGCAGAAAATAACAGCAGATTTGTAATACTGACATAAAGCCAGAAAAAACAGACAGACGGGGAAGAGAATGAGGGTTGCTATCCTGCTGGGCCTGATTGTGGGGCTTGGTGGCTGTGGCGGTATCGACGGGGGTGACCAGAAAGAAGCCGTCACGGTGACTGATATCCCGGTGGCTTATGTGCTGCGGTCCCTGCCCCGGGACGAAGAAGGTGAGTTGGCGGTCACTTCCCTGGAAGAGCCGACGGCCTTCCATGCCGGTGCGCGCCTGATGGTACGTGATAATGCGTCTTCCCGGGCCGGTGCCCGCGATATTTCCACGCCCCTGCTGGGCGAGGGCCATGATATTCGTGACCTGACGGCCAGCTATGATGGCCAGCGCATGCTGTTTGCGGCCCGGGCACCGGAGATCCCCGATGCCGACGATGACGAACAGCCCACCTGGAACCTGTGGGAATACGATTTCCAGCGTGATACGGCCCGGCGACTGATTAGCAGCGACCTGCTGGCCGAAGCCGGTCAGGACCGCTATCCCGCCTACCTGCCCGATGGTCGAATTGTCTTTGCTTCCACCCGCCAGCGTCAGGCCGGCGCCCGCCTGCTGGACGAGGGCAAACCCCGTTTCACCCCGCTGGAAGAAGGTCGTGACAACTTCGCTCTTGCCCTGCATGTGATGGATGCGGACGGTGAGAATATCGAACAGATCACCTTCAACCTGAGCCATGATGTGGCGCCGCTGGTAGGGCGCGATGGCCGGGTGATCTTCCTGCGCTGGGACAACAAGGACAATGAGGACCGTTTTGACCTTTACCGGGTGAACCCGGATGGCACGGGCCTGGAGCCCCTTTACGGCGCTGATACCCATGACGAGCGCGACGACCAGACCCGGGAATTCCTGCCCCTGTCGCTGATGGGCGATGGCCGTCTGCTCACGGCGGCGCGCCTGCGTGAAGCCCGTGGCGGTCAGATGCAGCCACTGGCCATCGATATCGACAACTACGTGAACCGTGAAGGTCCCCTTTACGGTCGAGTTGGGGGCGCGCCGGAGCAGGTGCTGCCGGGACCGGGGGGGACCTGGTGGGATGCCATGGCCAAAGAAGGCCGGTTGGCGGACCTGGTGAGCCTGGAAGATGGCTCCGGACGCTTCCTGATGGCCTGGTCTCCCTGCCGCCTGCTGGAAGGGGAGACATTGCGCCCCTGCACGTCGGATTACATGGAACGCGGGTTGCCGGAAGCACCGCCCGCCTTCGGGCTGTGGGTGCTGGACCCGGCCGATGGCACCCAGCGACCCATTGTGTCGCCCCGGGACAACCTCTGGGTTACCGAACTGGTGACCGCCACGCCCCGCACCCTGCCGCCGCTGGTCACCAGCGGTGAGCGTGACGACGAGCTGGCCGATGCCAATCTGGCGCGGCTGGATATTCGCAGCGTATACGATCTCGATGGTGGCTTTGCCAGCTTTCACCGCCCGCCCCTGGAAGGCATCTCCTCTCTGGAGGAATTCCGCGATCCGTCCCGGGTCACCCCGCAGGAGCGGCGTGCACGCTTTCTGCGTATCACCAAGGGGGTGCTGATTCCGGATGACGATGTACGCATTGTCGCCGGGGCGCATTTTGGCCGGGCACCCAATTTCGGCATGCGCGAAATCGTGGGCTATGTCCCGGTGGAACCGGACGGGTCGGTGCGCGCCCGGGTGCCGGCCAATGCGCCCATCGGCCTGCAGCTGGTGGATGCCCAGGGCAAGGCGGTATTCAGCCGGCATGGTGCCTGGTTGAACCTGCGGCCGGGGGAAACCCTGCAGTGTCAGGGCTGTCACGAGCGTGGCTCTCCCTTGCCCCATGGGCGCCAACAAGGCATGTCGCCGTCCATCAATCCCGGTGCACCAGCCGATGGGCTGCCTTTCCCCAACACCCGTACAGACGTGGTCGCTTTCGCCAATGCCGGTGAAACCATGGCCCAGGCGCTGACCCGCCTGTATCCGGAACGGGAAATCCCCGCCATCGACATGCTGGCGTTCGATGCCTGGAGTGATCCGGAGCCTGCCCCGGAGCCCCTGCCCCTGTACGCCGACCTGCAAACCCCGGCACCGGCCACGCCTGAATGTCAGCAGCAGTGGCAGCCGGAATGCCGCACGGTGATCCATTATGTGGATCATATCCAGCCGATTCTGGACCGGCCCCGACAGGCCATGGTCGAGGGGGCACTGACGGATGTGACCTGCTCCAGTTGCCATAACCGCCGGGATGCCTCTGGCAACCTGCAGGTGCCTCCGGCCCAGCTCGAACTGACCGGCGATGCCTCGCCGGACCAGCCATTGCAGCCCACCAGCTACCGGGAGCTACTGTTCGACGATGACCAGCAAATCCTGGTCAATGGCGCCCTGGTGGATCGCCTGGTGATTGCCCTGGATGACGACGGCAATGTGATTTACCAGACCGATGAAGATGGTGAGGTGATCACCGACAGCCAGGGCAACCCGATCCCGGAACTGGAAACCGTGGAGCTTGATCCGCCGATTCGTGTCGGCCAGGCGCGCAATTCCCCCGCGTTTTTTGATATCTTCGCTGCCGGGGGAGCCCACGAGGGCTGGCTGGATGCCGAAGAGCACCGGTTACTGGCCGAATGGATCGATCTGGGGGCGCAGCTTTACAACGACCCGTTCCGCGTACCCGAAAATTGAGGCACCTGGCTTGCGGTATCGCTTGCCGGACCGATAACAGAATTCAGAAAGGGGAGACGCACCCGGTGCGCCTTTTGGTAGTCCTTTTAGCCATGCTGGTTGGCCTGGCCCCAGCCGCACGGGCCGACACGGCGCCCGATAGCGAGCCGTTGCGCGTCAAGGTGGCCGAGCCCTTCGTGGAGGTGCACACCGGCCCCGGTCGTGGTTACCCGGTCTTCCATGTGGTCGAGCGTGATGCTCCCCTGAGCCTGTTGTTCCAGCGTGCCGGCTGGATCAAGGTGGAAACCGCCCGCGGGCGTATCGGCTGGGTGCCCCGCGACGCCCTGATGGCCACCCTGGACGGTACCGCCGAAACCCCCGAGATGACCCGGCTGGGCCATGAGGATTTTCTCGGTGGCCACTGGCAGGCCTCGGTGCTCATGGGCGAACTGGATGGCGCCAGTTCGCTGTCCGTGGCGCTGGGTTACCGGTTTACCGAGAACCTGACGGCGGAGGGAATGTTCACCCAGTCCAGTGGCGATTTCGCCAACAACACCTTGGTGGACCTGAACCTGCAGCACCAGTTGTTTCCGCGCTGGCGGGTCTCGCCCTATGTGATGCTGGGGACCGGTAACGCGAAAATCGAACCTCGCGCCACCCTGGTGCGCCCGGAAAACCGCGATGAAAATTTTGCCTTTGGCGGCCTGGGAGTGAAGGCGTATCTGTCCCGGGGCTTTGTGCTGCGCAGTGAGTACCGCAGCTATGTCTTGTTCACCGAAGAAAACGACAACCGGAATCTGGAAGAATGGAAAATCGGCTTCTCCGTACTGTTCTAGCCCTGCTGCTGGCGACGCCACTGACAGGACTGGCTGATGATGCTGCCTCCGGGGACGAGGTGGTGCGTGACGCCGACCCCGGCTCTGTGCTGGACCCGCAGATCGAACGTCGCCGGGTGCGCGAGGCGGCTATCGACAA
The DNA here is from genome assembly GCA_022360555.1 of Pseudomonadales bacterium. Taxonomy (GTDB): domain Bacteria; phylum Pseudomonadota; class Gammaproteobacteria; order Pseudomonadales; family Alcanivoracaceae; genus Alcanivorax. The sequence continues at coordinate 12,147 of JAKSCQ010000087.1, read as the reverse complement.
GGAAAACTTCGAAGCCGGCATCTATGCGGGCATTCTGTCCATCGAGGATTTCGGTGCCCAGCCCGTGTTGGGGGTCAAGCTGGATTACCACCTTTCCGAAGATGTGTTTCTGGAAGCTTTGGTGGGTCGGGCCAAGGCCGACGAAACCAGTTTTGAAACGCTCAATGCCGGTGTGCAGCTACTCACCGATGAAGAGCGGGAGTTCACTTACTACCAGGCATCGGTGGGCTACAACCTGCTGCCCGGCGAGGCCTTTCTGACCGGCAACCGGACCTATAACAATGCCCTGTATCTGCTCGGCGGGGCCGGCATGACCGAATTCGCCGGCGATGACCATTTCACCCTGGGGCTGGGGTTGGGCTACCGCCTGCTGGTCAACGACCTGATGGCTGTGCGCGTGGACATGAAAGACCACATCTTCAACCTGGATGTGTTGGGTGAGGACAAGACCACCCACAATCTGGAGCTGACCGCTGGCATCAGCCTGTTTTTCTGATGGATAACGTACTGGGGGAGACAACAATGAAAAAATTACTGGCCATGATGATCTGCGCGCTGGGGCTGGTCGTTAGCACCCAGGTCCTGGCTGGCGAAGGGGAGCCGGCACCGGACTTTACCCTCAAGTCCTTGAGTGGCAAGAACATCAAACTGAGCGAATTGCGTGGCACCGTGGTGTTGCTGAACTTCTGGGCCTCCTGGTGTGGACCGTGTCGGACGGAAATGCCGCTGCTGGATGACCTTTACAGGGAATACCGGGATTACGGCTTTACCGTGCTGGGGGTGAACCTGGATGAAAACCGCGACCAGGCCGACATGCTGCTGGACAAGGTGCCGGTCACCTTCCCGGTCCTGTTCGACCCTCAGAACCGCACCAGCGAAACCTATAACGTGGATGCCATGCCTACCACCGTCCTGATCGACCGCAACGGTGTGGTGCGTCATCACCACCGGGGCTACAAGGACGGCTACATGGACAAGTACGAAGCCCAGGTGAAGACGCTGGTACTGGAATGACGGGGGCTGGAATGAAAGCAACCGGTGTAATGCGTGTCGCCCTGATGCTGGCGGCACTGCTCAGTAGTGGTTGTGCCATCAAACCCTGGCTCAAGCCCTACGAGCGCGCTCGTCTGGCCGACCCGGTCATGAACGTGGCGGCGCATCCGGCCTCGGAAAACTACATGCACCATGTGCACCAGGCCCGTGAGGCCATGCGGGGTGCAGAGGGCAGCGCCGGTGGAGGTTGCGGATGCAACTGATTGCCAGAGTACTGGTGCTGTCCTTGCTGGCCGGGCAGGCACTGGCGGCGGTGCTGCCGGAAGACCGCCTGGACGTGCTCAGCCACGAATACGATGGCGGCGGCATGGAGATCAAGGGGCCATCGGTGCTGGTGCGCAAGTCCTTTGCCGACAAGGTGTCGGTGCGGGCGAATTACTATGTGGACAAGGTGTCGGCGGCCTCCATTGACGTGGTGACCAGCGCCAGCCCCTACAAGGAAGAGCGCACCGAAAAAAGCATTGGCGTGGATTACCTGCACGGCAAGGCCATCTACTCGCTAAGCTACGGCAACAGCGAGGAAAGCGACTTCGAGGCCAACTCGGTCCATTTCGACATGAGCCAGGACTTCTTTGGCGATCTCACCACTCTCAGCCTGGGCTTTTCCAAAGGTTGGGACGAAGTCTTCCGCACTGGCGACAACAGCTTTGCCGAAGAAGCGGACCGGCAACACTTTCGCATCGGCTTGTCCCAGATCCTGACCAAAAACCTGGTGGCCAGTCTGTCCCACGAATTGATCACCGATGAAGGCTACCTGAACAATCCTTACCGGTCGGTGCGTTATCTGACTTCCCCCGACAGCTACAGCTTCGAGCCGGAACGCTATCCGGAGACCCGCACCAGCGAGGCGTCGGCACTGCGGCTGTCTTACTATCTGCCATGGCGGGCCGGGCTGCATGGTGAATACCGGTTGTACAGCGATTCCTGGGGCATTGATGCCAACAGTTGGCAGCTCAAGCTGATTCAGCCGGTGGGGCAGCACTGGACCCTGGAAACCCGTTACCGGGCCTACCAGCAAGGGGATGCGGACTTCTATGCCGATCTGTTCCCGTATCAGGATGCCCAGAACTTTCTGGCACGCGACAAGGAGCTGAGCGAGTTTTCCTCCACCGTGATCGGCGTGGGGGTCGGCTTTGAATTCAGCAAGCCCAACTGGGACACCATCGACAAGGCCGGTCTGAACCTGTGGGTGGACCGCTTCTCCTTCGACTACGACAATTTCCGCGACATTCGCGTCCAGACCACCCCCGGCACCGAACCGCTCTACAGCTTCGACGCCACGGTAACCCGCCTGCTGTTCACGCTCTGGTACTAACCGTCACCCCATGGATGGGGCTGGTCGGTACGGTTTCGCGAAGCGACAAGCTTTTCGCAACTCGTTACTCACAACAGGCATGGTTCGCTTGCCCCGCAAGCCGGGCAGGGCGGGCATTGTTCGTCGACTTGGTGGTCAATCACTCACCCTCTCCCTTCTTGTTATTCAATATATTTCATTTAAACGTTTCACTTTAAAAGTGCTGCCTAGGTCGTTGTTCCGTATGGGTTTGGTACTTTTTGCTCACTGAAAATGAGTACTGGTCGGAGGAATTGGCTAGTGTGCTGTGTTCTTATTTCTCCCTAGTTGGCATGGGCCGATATAGAACAAAAGCCCGCTTGGGGGAAGTATGAATACAGCAGTGAAAAGCGCTTTGCTGGTGGCGTTGCTGTCAGCAATGCCGCTCGCCGGCGCTGCCGAGTCGGTATCACGGGAGAAAATCAAGGGGCTGGACGAGCAGGTACAGGACATCAAGACCGATGTGCTGGCCATTTCCTCTGAGCTGCTGCAGTTGGAGGAAAAACTGATCTATCCCTCCAATACCCAGGTCTCCGTGTTTGTCTCGGTAACACCGGGCAAGGACATCCGCCTGGACTACATGGATATCGCCATCAATGGCGAAACCGTGACCCACCACGTCTATACCCACAAGGAACTGGAAGCCCTGAAAAGCGGCGGGGTGCAGCGGATCTACACCGGTAATGTGCGCTCCGGCGAACACCGCCTGGACGTGACCCTGTCAGGCAAGACGTCAGGGGACGACGAATACCGGGAATCCGCCAGTTACACCTTCACCAAGGAGAAAGGCCCGAGTCTGGTCGAGGTCTCCCTGTTTGGTGACAACAACACTATCAACTTCACAGACCGGTAATTCATGGTATGTCGTCGAATCCTGCTGCTCGGCCTGTTGACGGTGTCCGGGGTCTTGGCAGCAGACAATTCCGAACCGCAAGCGTCCAGGGACCTGTTCCTGGGCGAGGCGTTCTATTACGCGGAACAGGGGTTGTACTTCGACGCCATCTCCCGGCTGGATGCGGAGCTGGAGCAATACTACCGCGTTGACGAACGCAACCTGGACCCGCTGCACATCCACGCCAACCATGCCGAGTTTTCGGTGGGCGATTTCGAACTTTCCTACCGCATGCACCAGAAGGCGGGCCGCGCCATCAAGGCCGTGCTGGAGGGCAATGTCAGCCAGGACATCAAGAACGAAGCGGCCTATCGGCTGGCGCGTATTTATTACGAAAAAGGCGACAAGGTAAGCGCCCTGCACACCATTGAGCGTGTGGAGGGCAAGGTGCCGGAGAGCGTCCGCTACGACGAGCGCCTGCTGCGGGCCCAGATCTACACCGTCAACGGCCGTTTTTCCGATGCCATCGAAATCCTGGAAAAGCTGGAAAAGGTGGACGGTTATGAAGGCTTTGCCGGCTACAACCTGGGTGTTGCCCTGATCCTGCAGGGAGAAGAAGAAAAGGGGCTGGCGCAACTGGAAAAAACCGGGCGTCTCAAGGCCGATGACGAGGATGAGCCGGCTCTCGCCATGCGTGACAAGGCCAACCTGGTGCTGGGGTTCCGCCTGCTGGAGGCCGAGGAGCCGGATGCCCGGGCCGCCAGCCAGTACCTGGGTCGCGTACGCCTGGAAGGGCCTTTCTCCAACAAGGCATTGCTCGGCGCCGGCTGGGCCAACGTCACGCTGGAACAGTATGACCGTGCTCTGGTGCCCTGGAACATTCTGTTCAAGCGCAATCCCACCAACAAGGCGGTACAGGAAAGTCTGCTGGGTGTCCCCTACGCCTACGCCAACCTGGAGCTGCATGGTCGGGCCGCCGTGCTGTACGGCAATGCCCTGGATGCCTTTGGTGCCGAGCTGACCCGGCTGCAAAGCTCCATTGCCAGCATCCGCAACGGTAACTTTCTCAAGGCCATGGTGCGTGACGAAATCAAGCTGGACAGCAACTGGCTGGTTCGCCTGCGGGAATTACCGGAAACACCGGAAACCTGGTATCTGATGGACCTGATGGCGTCAAACGACTTTCAGGCCCTGCTGAAGAACTACCTGGATCTGGAAGACATGCGCCGCCGTTTTTCTGCCTGGCAGGAAGACCTGGACGCCTACGAAGACATGATCGATCTGCGACGGCGCTACTACGAGCCGTTGCTGCCGGGTATCGACAAGCGCTTCCGCGTGCTCGATTCCCGCATTCGCCTGCGCATGGAACAGCGCCAGAGCCTGGACGACCGTCTGCAGCGTCTGCTGGTGGCGCCACGTCCGGAACTGCTGGCCACCGCCGACGAGCGCATTGCACGGGAAAAACTCGATCGTCTGGACGCACAGTACCAGGGCGACAACAGTCCTGCCGGCGTGGAGGCCCGTCGTCGGCTGGCGCGGCTGCGCGGCGTTATCACCTGGAACATCCAGACCGATTATGACCGTCGGCTGACCGAGGCTTTCGAGCACCTGCGGGAGCTGGACGATGACGTGGCCCGCCTGGAAAAAATCTATGCCTCCTATGTGCGTACCCGCCAGGCGGCCACCCAGAGCTACCAGGACTACGACACCCGCATTTCCCTGGCGCGTGGAAACATTCGCCAGGCCAGCACCCGGGTCACGCGGTTGATGAATGGCATCGGGCACATGCTGGAAACCATGGCCATCCAGGAACTGGAACAGCGTCGCCGGCGGATCGAGCAATACCAGGTGCAGGCCCGCTTCGCCATGGCGGAAAGCTATGACCGCGCCGTCAAGGCCCAGCAGGCAGAAGCCCACGGCATGGTTGATGAAGAGGAGGGCGCAGAATGACCTTCCATCGCTTCATCGCCCTGATGGTCCTGTCGGTATTGCTGGCGTCCTGTGCCGCCATGTCCGAGAAGGGCACCATCGCCCAGTTGCGTCGGGTCGAGCTGGATCTGGAAGACAAGAAGATTGAAGGCGGTATCGAAAAGGCCATGGAGGGCTACCAGAAATTCCTGGAAGAAACGCCCGAATCGGCCATGACGCCAGAGGCGATTCGTCGCCTGGCTGACCTCAAGATCGAAAAGGAATACGGCACCTTCGAAAGCCCCAGTGCCGCCCCGCCGCAGACCGAATCCGCGGCGCCCGAGCCCATGGATCGTCCCGAGCAGGCGACCCTTGCCAAGGCGGCTCCGGTGGAAGAGCAGAGCGGGCAAGCCCGCGAGTCCCAGGCGGATTTTGAGGCCCGAACCACCCAAATGGACGTTCCCGTCAACACCCAGGCGGCCCCGGCCACTCCAGTGGGCAATGGCCTGGAAAACCAGGGCGCGGAAGAGGCGATTACGCTGTACAAGCAGTTGCTCGAAAAATATCCCATGTACGAGCGTAACGATCAGGTGCTCTACCAGATGACCCGGGCCTACGAAGAGCTGGGCCGGGTGGAAGAAGCGGTGGGCGTGATGAACCGGATCGTCGCCGAGTACCCGAATTCCCGGTATATCGACGAAATCCAGTTCCGTCGCGGCGAATACTATTTCATGCGCAAGCGTTATCTGGATGCGGAAGAAGCCTACCTGGCCATCGTCGACATGGGGCCCAGCTCCTTCTATTACGAAATGTCGCTCTACAAGCTGGGCTGGACCTTCTACAAGCAGGACATGCATGAAGAGGCCATGAACCAGTTTGTGGCCCTGCTCGATTACAAAATCGACACCGGCTATGACTTCGATAATCCCACCGACGAATTCGAGAAAAAACGGGTGGATGATACTCACCGGGTCATCAGCCTGAGCTTCTCGGCCATGGGTGGTCCGCAAGCGGTGACCGACTACTTCAGCAAGTATGGCGAACGCAGCTATGAGGTGGATATTTATCGCAACCTAGGCGAGCACTACCTGGAAAAGCGCCGCTATGCCGACGCTGCCTCGTCCTACAACACCTTTGTGGATCTGAATCCCTATCACAAGGTGTCGCCGCATTTCGACATGCGCGTGATCGAAATCTACAAGCAGGGCGGCTTCCCCAAACTGGTTATCGAAGCCAACAAGGATTTCGCCACCGACTACGGGCTTAAATCCGACTACTGGACCCACTTCGAGGTGGCGTCCTACCCGGATGTGCTGGCCCTGCTCAAGGAAAACCTGACCGAGCTGGCCAATTACTACCACGCCTTGTATCAGGACCCGCAATTCGACAAGGACAAGGCGAAGAATTTCAGCGAAGCCCAGCACTGGTATCACGAATTCCTGGATTCCTTCCCCAGCGACGAACAGTCGCCGGTGATGAACTACCAGTTGGCGGACCTGTTGCTGGAAAACCAGTCCTATCAGGCGGCGGCCCGGGAGTACGAACGTACCGCCTATGACTACCCGGCCCACGACAAGGCGTCCGCCGCCGGCTATGCGGCCGTTTATGCCCACCGTGAACATCTCAATACCGTGGTGCAGGGCGAGCGGGAAGCGGTCAAGCATGACGTGATCCGCAGCTCGCTGCGGTTTGCCGACACCTTCCCCCAGCACGACAAGGCTTCGTTGGTCATGGGCGCGGGGCTGGAAGACATTTTCGCCATGCAGGACTACGAATTCGCCGTGACCACCGGCCGCAAGATGCTGGAAATGTTCCCGCAGGCGCCTCAGGAACAGCGCCGTTCAGCCTGGCTGGTGGTGGCGCACTCGTCCTTCGAGCTGGCGCAATACCCCCAGGCCGAAGAGGGGTATGTCAATGTCCTGCAGCTCACCGGGCAAGAGGATGAAAGCCGCAAGGCACTGACCGAAAACCTGGCGGCTTCCATTTACAAGCAGGGTGAACAGGCCAATGCGGCGGAAAACTATCAGGCCGCTGCGGATCACTTCCTGCGTCTGGGGGTGGCCGCGCCCACCTCCAAGCTGCGCCCGGCCGCAGAATACGATGCCGCCACCGCGTTTATTGCCCTGCAAAACTGGGACCGTTCCGCCCAGGTGCTGGTGGCCTTCCGTGACCAGTATCCCGATCACGAGTTGCAGCCGGACGTCACCAAGAAGCTGGCCCATGTCTACAGCGAATCCGGTCAGTTGCTGCAGGCCGCGCAGGAATACGAGCGCATCGAAAGCGAAAGTGACGACGACACCGTGCGCCGGGAAGCCCTCAAAGTTGCCGCCGATTTCTATATCCAGGCCGGTGAACAGGACAAGGCCATCGCCGTCTATCGCCGCTATATCGATTACTTCCCGCAGCCGCCGGAGCCGGTGGTGGAAATGCATCAGCAGATTGCCGACATCCTCAAGGAGCGTGATGACATCGCCGCCTACCACCGGGAACTGGAAGCGCTGGTAGCCGTGGATGCCAACACTGGCGCGCAACAGCGTACCGATCGTATGCGCTACCTGGCGGGCATGGCCTCCCTGGTACTGACCAAACCGATGTATGAGCAATACGCCAGCATCAAGCTGGTGCAGCCCTTCGATGTCACCCTGAAAGAAAAGAGCCGGGCCATGAAAGCGGCAAACAAGGCATTCGGGGGCCTGCTGGCCTACGAGGTCGGTGAGGTGAATGCGGCCGCCACCTATTACATCGCGGAGATCTACTACAACTTCAGTCGTTCCCTGAAGGAGTCCGAGCGACCCACCGACATGAACGAACTGGAGATGCTGCAATACGAAGACATGCTGGACGAGCAGGCCTTCAACTTTGAAGAGAAAGCGATTGGCGCCCACAAGAAAAATGTCGGCTTTATCGATATGGGCGTCTACAACGACTGGGTGGACAAGAGTATTGCCCGCCTGGGCGATATCGTACCGGGTCGCTATGCGCGTTATGAGGAAAGCAGCGGTTTTATTGCCTCGGTGGTGAACGTGGACTACAGCCACCTGACACAACCCATGTTGCCCCAACAGGTCGCAGCAGCAGGCGAGACGGCTGCCGGGGAGAGCCAGCAGGGCGAAGTGGACAGTACAGAGGCAGCTGGAGCAGAAGAGCCGGCCGACGTTGTGCCGGAAGAAACGGCTTCGGTGGAGCCGGCGGCATCGGATGTTTCTGCCGAGGATGGCGAGGGTGTCGATGCCACTGAGGCAGCCGCGACAGACAAGGCCGTGGCGGCGGAGCCGGAGAGCTCTGGGAAATCGGACGAGCCGGTGGAACAGGATGCGAAGAACGCCCCGGAAGGGGATGACAGCGAACAGGTTGGTGAAAAGCCGAAAGCCGCACCGGACCAGGAGCTGGCAGCCGTGGATGTGGAGGAGGATGAGTGATGCCTGACTTTTCCATGAACAGAGCGGGGTTGTTGCTACTGGTGCTGGCTATCCTGCAGATGTCGGGTTGTGCGGTGATTGGCGGTGCGGGTGGAAGCGGCGGAGCCCTGAGCTCGGATGAAGTGGAACACTTCAATACCGCCATGGACCTGATTGACGAAGAAAACTACCCGGATGCCATCGCGCTGCTCAACGACACCTTCAGCGGGAGCCGCAAGAGCGCGGTGCCCTTCATCAATCTGGCGATTGCCTACCGCAAGCAGGGTGAGCTGGAGAAAGCGGAAGAAAATCTGGAGATTGCCCTGGATATCGAGCCGGACAATCCCGTGGCCAACAATGAATACGGCCTGCTGCTCAGGCGGATGGGTCGCTTCGAGGAAGCCAGAAATACCTATGAAAGCCTGCTGAAGCAGTATCCCGATTTCGCCCTGGCGAACCGCAATCTCGGTGTGCTGTGCGATATCTATCTGCGCGATTACCCCTGCGCACTGGAAGCCTATCAGGCATACAGCGCACTGGTTCCGGATAACGAGGATGTGAAAGTGTGGATCACCGACCTCGAATGGCGAACGAAACAATAGGAGGGAAGATGCGACAGGTTATTGCACTTTGTCTGCTGGCCTTGCTGTTTCCTGCAACGCTGTGGGCGGAAGAAGCGAAGGAAGACGTCAAGGAAATTTCCGGGATGTCGGTATTGGGCAACAGCGATGCGCCCAAAGCGTTGTACATCGTTCCCTGGAAGAGTTCTGAAATTGGTGTGGAAACCGATCTGACATCCAGTCTGCTTAATGAAGACATGGTGCCGGTGGACAAGCCGGTATTCATGCGTGAGCTGGATTTTTATCGGGTCAGCACCGAAACAACAGGCACCAAGCAACAGTAAATCACGGCCGTCAGGCTTTCTGAGAAGAAGAGGAAAGTGAATATCATGAACGTAATCATCAAATTTTTTCAGGATGGCGGTTTCTGGATGTACCCGATTCTGATCGTGGGAATCCTGGGGCTTGCCTTTGCCGCCGAGCGTTTTATCAAGCTCAAGATGCTGGAGCGGTCCAACCGAAAAACCTGGGAAGCACTGCACCCGGTACTGGCCGAAGGCGATTTTGAGCAGGCCCGTGAAATGGTGAGCGACAATAACTCCGCCGTGGCGCAAATGTTGTCCATGGGGTTGGAAGTCCAGGGTACGGTGCGTCGTCGCGATGACATCGAAGTGGCCATGGAAGAAGCCATGATGGAAATCACCCCGCAACTGGAAGCGCGCACGGTCTATATTTCCATGTTCGCCAACATTTCCACCCTGCTGGGTCTGCTGGGCACCATTATCGGTCTGATCTCCGCGTTCGAAGCGGTGGCCAATGCCAACCCGGCGGAAAAGTCCGCGCTGCTTTCCAGTTCCATCGCCATGGCCATGAACACCACGGCGTTCGGCCTGATCGCGGCGATCCCGCTGCTGGTTTGCTACAACATGGTCAGCTCCAAGACCGCGGCCATCGTTGGCAGCCTGGAAATGATTTCCGTGAAAACCCTGAAGTTGATCGGCACTTTCACCCGTCGAAGCTACCAGCAGTCATCTTCCGCAGCCAATGAACTCCCCGGGGAAAAGCAGGCTGAACCGGCAACAAACTGAGCGCTGAGTCATGGCAAGAAAATCAATGAGAAAACCGCCGAAAGAAGTCGAACTCGACGTCACTTCTTTCATGAACCTGATGGTGGTGCTGATTCCTTTTCTGCTGGCCACGGCAGTGTTCTCCCAGGTGACCATTCAGGAACTGAACCTGCCGGCACCGGGATCAGGCGGTGAAGTTGCCGATACCCCGCCGGTGAACATTGAGGTCATGGTTCGCAAGGAGGCACTGGAGATCGGCAACGGCAAGGTCATTAACTACCGCTTCCCCAACAAGGAAGGGGAATACGACCTGGAAAGCCTCACTGCTGAACTGCGTCGCCTGAAAGAAAGGAATCCGGACAAAGAGGACATCACCGTGCTGCTGGAGCCGGACATCGAATACAACGACATGATCGCTGTGATGGATACGGTGAAGATTTACCAGCATGAAGATGAGGAAGGCAACAAGGAGTCAGAAGTGTTGTTCCCGGACATTGCCATAGGGGATGCGCCATGAAGAACAGTCGACGCATGCGCAGGCTGGCCCGTCTTGGTAACCGACCGGAGGCCTCTCTCAGCCTGACTTCCCTGATGGATATTTTCACCATCCTGCTGCTTTACCTGCTGGTTAACCAGTCGGACAACCCGGTGGTGGACCCACCCAAGGACATTAAGCTGCCCAATTCCATCGTGGATACCAAGCCCCGAGAAACCGTGGTGGTGGCGGTCAGTAATACAGAAGTTCTGGTGAAGGGCGAACACGTTGCCACGATGCAGGAAGTGCTGGAAAGCGACGGCAGAATTGTCGAAGCGATCCGCAACAAGATGGTGACTATCCGCGAAAGCTCCATCGGCCTTGATGAAGATGTCGATGACAGTACCGAAGTGACGATTCTGGCTGACCAGACGGTGCATTACAGCACCATGAAGCGAATCATGTCGTCCTGTACGGCAGCCGGTTACAACCGGATTTCACTGGCGGTAAATCAAAAATAATTTTCAGATTGGCGTGATCCTGTGAATACATCATTAGCACAGCGACAGCAGGAACTGACTGACCAGATAGCAAGCGAGGAACAGTTGCTTGCCGGTCTGCAGTCGAACCTGCAGCAAGTTGACTCCGAACTGACTGAGCTGGAGCCGCAGCGTCAGCAGTTCCACCTGCTGGGTGTGGTTTGCGAATCACTGGACCAGTTGAATGACATGGGCTGCGCGTCCCTGTTCTGGGGCGATGGCGTTTCCGGTGCGGACCAGGACGCGACCATGAAACGCAGTCGCAAGCTGGCCGAGGAGTTCAATGGCCAACTCGCCGCCCTCGATGACAAGCGCAACGCCTTGCTGGACGACATCCGCGACAGCCAGGAGACCATCGGCGAACTGAACTTCCATCTCGAAGAGGTCACCGAAGAGCTGGAAAACTCCCGCTATGACTTTGTCATCGAGCGGGAGGCGGACGACGAAAAACTGTTCCGTGCCGGCATTATGCCCTGGTCTCGTCCGGAGGAAGACAGCCGCCGCTTGCGCAAGGCTGTACTGGTATCGTTGCTGTTCATGCTGGTGATTGGCGGGGTGCCCCGTATCTGGGAAGTGCCGCCCCGCGACCCGGACGAGAAAGTGGAAATTCCCGAGCGTCTGGCCCGCATGGTCAAGGAAAGGGTGCCGCCCAAACCGGTGGAGAAGCCGGTGGAAAAACCGGAAGAAAAGAAAAAGGACGAACCCAAGCCTGACGAACCCAAGGTGGCAAAGGAAAAGCCCAAGCCGAAACCGGAAGAGGTGAAGAAGGCCCGGGCCACGGCGAGCCGCAAGGGCGTACTGGCACACAGCAGCATGTTCGAGGAACTGCAGGAAGATTCCGTCCTGTCCAACCTGGGGTCCGATGCCAAGGTATCCGGTGATCTTACCTCCGGTGGTGCGGCCAATAATGGCGCGGCCGGATCCCGTGACATGATTGCCGCGACCACCGGAAGTTCCGGTGCCGCCGCAGCCGCCGGCAGTG